>JBBROH010000041.1:0-24139 GCA_038229595.1 Chloroflexia bacterium
CAGATGGGGGCCGACCTGGTGATCAACTCGCTAGAGCGCGATCCGGTTGCTGCCGTGCAGGAGGCGAGCGGTGGCGTGGGTGCGGGCGTGGTATTGGAGATGAGCGGCAACCCGGCGGCCACCCGCCAGGCCTTCGCCATGCTGCGCTATGGCGGCAACATCTCTATGCTCGGCACGCCAACCAGACCGTTCGAGCTAGATTTTGCTGAGGCGATCATCTTCAAAGGGGCGCACGTGCATGGCATTACCGGGCGCAAGATATGGGAGACCTGGTTCCAGAGCCGCGCCCTCTTGCAGAACGGCCTGGTTGACCCGCGCCCAGTAATCACCCACCACCTGCCGCTAGCCCGCTTTGCCGAAGCCTTCGAGTTGATGAACGAAGGCAAGGCAGCCAAAATCGTGATGACCCCTTTAGCAACCAGCAACAGGTATGAAGGAGACAATGATGGACACTTTGCAGCGGGTCGGTATTGACGTTCTGCGTGGTCATTTGCGTGAGCAGCTTGATAGCTTGAAGCAGAAGCACCTCTACCGCGAACTGTTTGTGCTAGACAGCCAGCAGCAGCCACGTAGCGTGATCAACGGCAAGCCGGTGATCAACCTCTCATCCAACAACTATCTTGGCCTCGCCACCCACCCGCGGCTCAAGGCTGCGGCGTTGCAGGCAATCGAGCAGTATGGAGTGGGCAGCGGCGCAGTTCGCACTATCATTGGCACGATGGATATGCACCAGCAGTTTGAGCAGGAGCTTGCCGCCTTCAAGCACACCGAGGCCGCCCTCACCTTCCAGTCTGGCTTCACCGCTAATCAGGCGGCGATTGGCGCGGTTATGGCTGAGGGCGACGTGATCATCACCGACGAACTAAACCACGCCAGCATCATTGACGGCGTGCGCCTAGTCAAGTCGGGCCGCAAAATCTACAAGCACAGCGATATGGACTCGCTGGAACAAGCTCTCAAGGAGTGCGACAGCTTCCGCCTGAAGATGATCATCACCGACGGCGTGTTCAGCATGGACGGCGACATCGCCCACCTGCCAGAGATCGTCGAACTGGCCGAGCGTTACGGGGCGTTCGTCTACGTGGATGATGCTCACGCCAGCGGTGTCCTCGGTGACCACGGTGCGGGGACAACCAGCCACTTCGGTCTCTACGGGCGGGTTGCCATGCAGATCGGCACCCTGAGCAAGGCGGTCGGTGTACTGGGTGGTTACGTGGCGGGGATGCAGGAGTTGCGCGACATCATGATCCAGCGCGCCCGCCCCTTCCTGTTCAGCACCTCACACCCGCCTGCGGTCGTCGCCGCCTGCCGCGAGGCGATCAAGCTGATGCTGGAGTCGAACGATCTGCACGAGAAGCTGTGGAGTAACACTCGCTACTTCAAGGGCAAGCTACAGAGCCTCGGCTTCGATACTGGCAAGTCTGAAACCCCGATTACCCCCGTGATCGTCGGCACCAGTGAGACGGCGCAGAAACTCAGCGACAGATTGTTCCAGGAGGGCGTATTCGCCCAATCGATTGTTTTTCCCACCGTCGCCGCCGACAAAGCGCGTGTCCGCACGATCATCACTGCCACCCACAGCCAGCAGGACATGGACGAGGCGTTGGCGACGTTTGAGCGGGTTGGGCGAGAGTTGGGCATCATCTAGCAGCAGCAGATAGCGGGTTAGTTGAGGGGCGCATCTGGTTAGCGGGTGCGCCCCTTTCTCCTTGCCTAGTGCTGCCCATGCCGGTGCAGCAAGCCGATGATCTCCAACAACGCCGCCACGCTCCAGGCTTGCGCGAAGCAGCCCTTTGGCGCGTGCGGCGCATCTCCGTCGTAAATCTCCGCTATGGAGCCGAGGCCAAACTCGCGCATGGCGTGGGCGAAGGGGGTAAGAACAGCGTGCAGGCTCGCCACCTTCCCCAGGCGGTAGGCAGCGTGGGCGTAGCCGATCAGCGGCCAGGGCCAGACGGTACCCTGGTGGTAGGCACCGTCACGCTGCTCTCGCCCACCAGTGTAGATACCAATGTAGGCCGGGTCGCTGGGGGCTAGAGTACGCAGACCATAGGGGGTCAGTAGCTGCGCGTCGGTCGCCTTTAGCACGGCGGCCACCTGCGCGTCAGTCAGCAGGTCGGGTTCGAGGCCGCAGGCAAACAGCATATTGGGGCGCAGGCTTGCGTCGTCGCCCGCTGGCCCATCAACCACGTCGTAGAGGTAGTCACCCTCGGCATACCAATAGCGGGCGCGGAAGCTCGCCGCCGCCTGCTCTGCCATCGCCTGGTAGTCGAGGTCGCCGCCTGCACCAATGCCCGCCGCCCGGTAGCGGGCCATGATGCTGAGGGCGTGATGCCAGAGGGCGTTAATCTCCACCGGCTTGCCAATGCGCGGCGTAACCACCCAGTCGCCCGCCTTTGCATCCATCCAGGTTAGCTGCACCCCTTCTTCGCCTGCACAGAGCAGGCCGTCGCACGCATCAACCTTAATCTTGTAGCGCGTCCCTTGCACGTGCCAGCGCACGATCTCGGCCAGGGTGGGATAGAGTTCGCGGGCCAGCGCGTCGCTGCCACTGCGTTGGCGGTGCTGCTCGATAGCGTGGAAGTACCAGAGGGTCGCATCAACCGTGTTGTACTCTGGGGTCTGGTCTGCGTCAGGGAAGAAGTTGGGCAACATCCCCTGGTCAACGTGGCGGGCGAAGGTACGCAGAATGCCAGCCGCCTCAGCCAGCCTGCCCGTCTCCAGGCAGAGGCCGGGCAGGGCGATCATCGTGTCGCGCCCCCAGTCTGTAAACCAGGGGTAGCCCGCGATCACCGTCACCCCAGCGTCCTCCTGCCCTGTGCCTACCCCACTGCTGGCAGGTTGGGTGGCTGCCTGGCGGGCGACAATGAACAGGTCGGCAGCCTCGATCAACTCTGTCCGCAGACGACCCACGCCGTCCTCGTCCAGCGGCTGCTGGATCGGCGGCAACTGCTCAAAGCCTGCAACCAGGTTGGGGATGTGGAAGCGGTGCAGGCGGGGAGCGGCAGCGGTGGCGAAGCGTTCTGCCCCGCGCACATCCAACTCCACCTCGCCCAGCTTCTCATCTGGCACGCTGTGCGCCTCATCCAATGCGGCGGCTACATCCTCGCTCGGCTGCCGCGCCTCCGCGTCGTCCGGTAGCAGCATCCTGGCCTGGACTAGCAACTGCATTGGGCGGCTCTGCGCCGCTGCCAGTTGGCCCGCATCGTCGAACGATATGCTGGCTAGGGCTTCGCTGCTAACCACCAGGGTCACGCTCTCGCCCGGCTTGAGGCTGAGGCGGATGGTGCAAGGGGCGTAGAGGTCTTCCTTGTAGTCCAACCCGCGCTTCTGCTCGGCCCGGTAGACGAAGTTCCAGTACCACACGCCGACAGGTAGCACCTCGGCCTGGCGGTCGAGCAGGAGGTAGTAGGGGACGGCCTCTGGGTAAGCCCGCAACTGACCGCCGCTGACTGCGCCAGCCGCTAGCTCTGGCGGCAGGCTGGCGAGGGGCGTAAAGAGGAAGTGCCACTCGTTCGCGCCAGTAGTCAGCTTGTGGTAGTCGCGGAAGTTGGCAAGCGGGCGCAGGGTGAGAGTGATCGGCGCGTCGGCAGCGGCGAGGGTGTAGCGCAGGTAAGTAGTATTCTGCCCCCGTGCCATCCAGATGCGCTTCTCCAGGCGGATGCCTGCCATCTTGTAGCTGAAGCTAGCCACCCCGCGATCCAGGGTGAACTCGTCCAGGTGGACGAAGCCAGCAGGCAGGGTCCTACCAGGGTATTCGTTGGTGCCGAGATAGTAGGTACTACCGTCACTAACCAGTTCTTCGTCCACCTTCGCCAGCATGACCAGGCGATCTACTGGCGGGCGCAGGGCGGCACAGAGCAGGGCGTGGTAGCGGCGGGTGTTGGCCCCGGTGATCGTACCGCTGGCAAAGCCGCCAATGCCGTTCGTCACCAGCCACTCGCGCTTGATCGCCTGCTCAAAGTCGGCGGTCGTCTCCCGTCCAATCCTGATCATGGTGGTACCCTCCTCCTCACACTACAATGCAAAAGCCGCAAACACCTTGCTTGCGGCTGGTTCATCCTATCATGAGCAAAAGGCGCGCCACGCCCCTCTTTGTTAGCTAACTTGGAGGAACTGGCCTTCAGCACGTTGCCCCGCTCGTCGATCACCACGCGGGCTATCTTGTGCAGGTCTGCACCACTGGCTGTCCGCACGCTCTTACGCCAGGTAACGGTATAGTGGTCGCTGATCGGGCTGGCTGCTGTGCTGTAGCTACTAGCCCGCTCGCGCACTGCCGCCTTGTAGTCTTCGGCGTGGCCGTTTAGCTTGGTAAGCAGAGCAGGGCTAGGGGTCTGCGGCTGGTAGGCTGTGACGCGCCGATCTGCGTCGGCCATCTCCGGCCAGTGGTCAGTAGCATAACCCTGTACGCGCTCCAAAATCTCGGCGGGGAGGTTGAGGTTACAGTCGTCAAACATGGTACTGCCTGCTTTCAAATACTAGCAAAGACCCGATTCGCTTACCAACATCATAACGCAAAAGATGGGCCATTGTCAATAGGTTAGCGCAGATTGCGCGCTGCTAGCACCTAGAAGGACGCGCTTAGAAGGCTTTGAGCAGGGGATCGCCGTAGAGGACGAACTCTAGCAGGGTCTTGCGGTCGTCGTCGTCGAGAGCGCGAAAGCGGCCCAGCATTTGCGCTGCGTACTCGTTCTTTGCGCTAGTTAGTGCCTGGCCGCTGCTCTCGCCCGCGTAGAGATGGCGGAAGAACAGGTCGGTGAGCAGGTCGGCTTCACTGAGCGGCGGGTCGCTGCGGCCATAGGAGGTGACAGTCGAGCCAACGAAGCAACTGACCCCCAGGCTGAGCAGTTGCAGGCAGATCGCCTCTGCTGTGCGCTTGCCATCGATGTAGGCACCGTAGCAGGCCTCGCTGAAGACGAAGGGAGCAATAGCGCGGATACTTTCGCCCACGGCAGCTAGCTGCTCTGGGTGTAGCGCATCAGGGTAGTTGTCGGGGCTGGCGAATGCAAGGTCGCGGCTCTGGCCGAACCACTGGGGGCGGTCGATCACCCCATGCAGGTTGAAGTAGATGAAGCGCGCTCCTTGCAGCAGGACGGGGCTGAAGCTGCTGGCGTTGGTGGGCGGACTGACCAGGAAACTACCAGCACCGCCACCCTGCACCGTGCGATAGATCAGGCGCGAAACCGACTCCCAGACGGCAGTGCTGTAGGCGAAGCTGGGGTCAGTGACCGCTGCGGCTACCGTGCGGCTGGGGTAAGTAGCAGGGCTGGGCTGGTAGTCGGCGGGCTGCTCCTCGTTGCGGCGCAGGGACAGGAAGCCACAACCGCGGGGGCCAACTGCCACCGCCTGCGGCAACGATTTGGCGGTGGCTAGCAGAGGAGGGCGGGCTTTGATCGCCACCTGCAAGGCGGCTAGCAGCGGGCTGGCATCGGCACCGCTCGCGCCCTCTGCGTCTGGCATTCGGCCCACACGCCGCTCTGGAACGAGGTAATCACCTTCGGCGCGGCAACCATAGGGATTGTCGCTCAACACCTCTGCGTCTACGTCGAAGACCGGACTCTCCAGGTGCCACCAGGGGATCACCTGGGGGCCACCGAGCAGCAGCAGGTGGTCGATCTGGCCGACAGCCACCTCGATCTCGCCCAGCAGCTTGCGGATGGTGGCGGGCTTGCTGGCGTTGGCGGGCCGCAGCTTGTAGGGCAGCAGGCTGGCTGCGTCGTCCAGGTAGAGAAAGAGGGCGGGGCTGGCGGGCTGTTGCTGCTGCCAATGTTGGCGCAGCGTCTCGGCCTGGGCTGCAATGCCGTGCAGGCCAACCTCTCCGTAGCGCGCCAACAACCGACTGCGGCTCGTCAGGATCAGGTTGGTCAAGCCCCCCCTCCAACCTTCGCGGGGAACTCTTGCAGCACAATCGCCAGTGCGCCCATCACTCCTACCCGGTCGCCCAGGCTAGCCGCGACGATCTCCACCCCGTTGCGGATTTGGGGGATCGCCCGCTCGGCTATCGTCTGGCGGATCGGGCCAAGTAGCATCTCACCAATGTGGCTGACCCCGCCACCGATCACGAACATCTCTGGCTGGAACAAGTGGATCAGATTAGTCATTGCCACGCCGATGTAGAAGCCAGCACGAGCGATCAACTCCTGCGATTCTGGTTCGCCGCGCATGGCCGCTTCCTGCACCAGGCGCGCCGTGACCCGCTCCGACTGCATCTCGGCCAGTTCGCTAAGGATGGGGGCATGGCCCGCCCGCACCAATTCTGCCCCCTGGCGGGCAATCGCGGTGCCGCTTGCCATCACCTCGACGCAGCCAACGTTGCCGCACTTACAGCGCAGGCCGTTGGCTTCGACCGTCATGTGGCCGACCTCGGCACCCATCCCCTTTGAGCCGACGAACAACCGCCCATCAATGATGATGCCACCGCCGATGCCCGTGCTGATCGTCAGGTAGATCATGTGGCGCACTGGCTGCTGCGGGCCGTAGCCCTGGCGGGTGGTGTGCGGGGTGCCAAAGACATACTCGCCAACCGCAGCGGCGTTCGCGTCGTTAGCGATCACTACTGGCAGCTTGAGGCGGTCGTTGATGATGTCGCGGATCGGCACCGCGTCCATGCCTGGCAGGTTGGGCGGCGAGTAGAGAACGCCGCCGAAGGGGTCAACCGGCCCCGGCGCACCGATGCCAATGCCGAGGATGCGGCTTTTGTCTACGCCAACCATAACCTCGCGGATCACCCGCTCGATACGGTCTAGCACGGGGTCACGGCCTTCGTACGCCTCCGTCGGCAGGATCATCTCCTTGAGGATGTGGCCCTTCAGGTCGCTCAACGCGCCGAAAATCTTGGTGCCACCGAGGTCTACACCGATGATCAGCGGGCCGCCTTCGTCCACAATGGGTGTGGCAGGCCCTGGCTGGCTGGCTTGCAAGGCTGAATGGGGGCTGGCAGCCAGTGGCTCTTGCGCCAGCAGATTATCTGTTTGCAGGTTGCTTGTCATAAGTTATCCCTTGCTAAATGAACGCTCTTTTGTGCTGGTAAGTATACACCCGACCCTGATCCTTGTCAATTGGTACACCGAACAAACAAATACAACGCTGTTTGACGTGGGCGGCAACGGTTTGCTATACTCGTAGGGAGGGGATGGCTGAGCTATGCGTTTTTTTGCCCAAATTGGTCTCACTTTGCTGTTTGCTACGCTGTTCGTCTGGGCCTGCTGGTGGGCGATCAGCGGGCTAACTGGCTGGGGCGGCGCGCTGGTCTTCTGGGTTGCGCTGCTGATTGGCGGGGTGCTGGCGGCGCAGGTCAGCTACTTGATCGCCAGGCGCATCCCGGAGCCGCCCCGCGCCCCCCGCGCCCCCCGCCAGCCAGAGGTGGTTTGGCACGATGATGAGGAGAGTGGAGCATGAGCATAGTAGTAGGCAACCTCGCGCCAGACTTCAGCCTGCCAGCCGGGGATGGTGGTCCCATCCGTCTGCGCGACTTTCGTGGCAGGCTGAATGTGGTGCTGGCCTTCTACCCCTACGATTGGTCACCGGTCTGTAGCCTACAATTGCCCACCTACCAGAAGGATTTGGGCAGCTTCGTGGCAGCAGAGACGCAGGTTCTGGGCATTAGCCGCGATAGCAGCTACTCGCACGCTGCCTTTGCGAAGCGGCTGGGCCTCAGCTTCCCGCTCCTCAGCGACCGCCTGGGCGAAGTCAGCGCAGCTTACGGTGTGCTGCACGCCAACGGCAGCAGCGACCGCGCCGTGTTCCTGGTGGACAAAGCGGGCATGGTGCGCTTCAAAGAGGCAGTGGACGCTAGCCAGCAACCAGACTACGACGAACTACTGATCGCCGTTGAGCAACTGATGGTAAACAGGTAGGTTGAGAGGAGCGAACGATGCCGATTGGCGCGCACATGAGCGTAGCAGGGGGGTTGCACACCGCGTTCGAGCGGGGGCAACAGGCTGGCTGCGATACTATGCAGATTTTCAGCAAGAATGCTAGCCGCTGGGTAGCGAAGCCGCTGGAGGAGGAGGAGGTAGCAACCTTCCGCAAGGCACGGGCGGCCAGCCCACTCACCCCCTTGCTGATCCACGACTCCTACCTGATCAACATGGGGACTGCTGCCGAGGAGATGTGGCAGAAGTCGATCAACGCCTTCCTGGAGGAGCTTGAGCGGGCCGATGCCCTGGGGGTGGACTACCTGGTGACGCACAGCGGGGCGCACGTAGGGGCGGGAGCGGCGGTCGGCCACCAACGATTGGCGACCGCTCTCAACCAGATCACCAGCCAGCGCAATCCCTGGCGGCCCGACGGCACGCCAGCAACGATGATCCTGCTTGAGACCAACGCGGGGCAGGGGTCGTGCCTCTGTCGCAGCTTTGCAGAGATGGCCGAGGTATTCGGGCGGCTGACCGAGCCGGAGCAAGTGGCTATCTGCTTCGACACCTGCCACGTGTTTGCCAGCGGCTATGATATGCGAACAGCAGAAGGCTACGCCGCGACGATGGCCGAGTTCGACCGCCTGATCGGGCTGGACAAGCTGCGCGCCTTCCACGTCAACGACTCGCTCAAGGGGGTGGGCAGCCTGGTGGATCGTCACGTGCATATTGGGCAAGGCGAATTGGGTCTGGCCTTCTTCCACGCCCTGGTCAACGACCCGCGCTTCAAGCAGGTGCCGATGATCCTCGAAACCGAGAAGGACGAGACGATGAGCGAGGATGTGGCAAACCTGGCCGTGCTGCGCGCCCTGGTTGGCTGCGACGCTGACGGCCTGGCGGCGGTGCAAGCCCTGGCGATGCAGACCGGGGTGGCCGAGTCGCAAAAGAGGGCGGCAGCAAAGGCGAAGAAGGCGCGGGGCGGCAAGGCGACGACGGATGAGGCGGAGCAGGAGGTTCGCTAAGGCGAATATGCCGCTTACCTGTTGCTGCTAAGGGGCTAGCAGGCTGAGGAGCGATGCAGACCTCCTATTGCGCTCCATCCTTCTCCGGCTCGGTCGGCACTTCGCTGGCTGGCTCGCTGGCTTCAGCCATCACCTTTGGCCGCTCCCAGTCGATGTTTTCGCCGTAACCGAGGGTGGTGAGGTGCGCGTCGTCGTTGTACTTACGCAGCCGCCATTGCGCCTGCTCAAAGCGGGTGTGCTGCTCCCACCAGGTGATCGCCGTGTTGTGGGTGTAGAAGCCGACCGGCGGCAGGCTGGCTCCACTCAGCTTGAAGAAGTAGATGAACGACGCGCCGATCAAACCGCCGTGTGTGACCAGCACTATCGTCTTGCCCTGGTGTTCGCGCAAGATGCGGTCGAGCGCGCGAGTGCAGCGGTAGACGAAGCTGGCCCAGCTTTCGCCGCCGGGGTCAACCTCCTGGAAGGGGTGGGTAGCAAAGTCCACCCGCGAGTAGAGGCGGTGAGCCTCCTCAATACTCATGCCGTCGGCCACGCCGGGGCGCAGTTCGTGCAACTCGTCGTCGAAGATGATCTCGCTGCCGAGGGCAGGGGCGATGATCTCCGCCGTCTGTTTCGCCCGTGGCATGGTGCTGGCGATCAGCACTTCTGGTCGTAGCTCTGCACTGAAGCGCAGGCGGTCACGCAGAGCCTCCGCCTGCTGCACGCCGAGGGGGGTGAGGCCGCGATCCCCCTTCATGCCACCAATGATCGGCTCCACGTTGGCGTAAGCCTGGCCGTGGCGGATCAGGTACAGTTTGGTCAGCGTTTGGTTCGCTGTGTGGTTGGTCATCTTCCCCCCTTGGTTATAGCAAGCAAGCAGAAGGGCGCGATTAGTCGCGCCCTCTGGATAGCTTCGTCTGGATCAGCCCTTCAGCTTCTTTTTCTTGCCACTCACGTAGTCGTGCAGGATGTACTCGCCGAGGTGTTCGGGGCTGGCATAGAAGGCGCGTCCCTTGTTCAGCTTGCTCATCTTGTTGATGAAGCTGGTCAGGTAGGGCGACTGTTCTAGCATAAAGGTGTTGATTACGATGCCGTCCTTCGTGCAGCGGTTGACTTCGAGCAGGGTCAGTTCCTCGGTGCGGCGGTCGGGCGGGTAGTTGAAGTAGGGGTAGGTGAAGTCGCCCGGCTCAAAGTGGGCGGTTGGTTCGCCGTCGGTGATCACGATGATTTGCTTGTTAGCGGTCTTGCGGCGGCTGAGTAGTTGACGGGCCAGGATCAGGGCGTGTTGCAGGTTAGTACCCTGCTGGTAGTCGTTGATCGAGAGGGTGGGCAGCTCGTCTGGCTTGATCTCGTGGGCATAGGCAGAGAAGCCGATGATGTAGAGGTCGTCGCGGGGAAACTGGCCCTTGATCAGGCTATGTAGGGCAATCGCTACCTTCTTGGCGGCGGCGAAGCACTGGCGCAGCAGCATCGAGCGGCTCATGTCAACCAGCAGCACAGTAGAGGAAGTGGTCATCAGTTCGGTGCGGTACACCTCAAAGTCGTCTGGGTGCAGAGCCACCGGGCTGCCGCGCCCCTGCCGCTCTACCGCGTTCATCACCGTCTTCTTCAGGTCGAGCAGGAAGGGGTCGCCATAGGTATAACGCTTGGTGTCGTCGGTGCGTTCGCCGCCCACGCCGCGCTTCTGGGCCGCATGGTTGCCAAAGCGATCCTTCCGCAGTTGGGCGAAGATGTCCTTGAGAGCCTTCTGCCCAATGCGGCGGATGCCTCTAGCGGTCAGTTCGTAGCGTTCACCGTTCTTTTGGATGTAGCCAGCTTCCTCAAGCATCTTGGTTAGCTGCTTAAGCTGATCAAGGCGGTTCTGCGCCTCTGGCCCCAGCAGGTCGCCGAAGCGTTCGCTGTCAACCTGGCTAAGGTCGCCGCTGTACTGCGCCTCACGCAGTTGCTCCTCGGCCTCGTCCAACCCCTGCAACTGGCCCATCAAGTCCATCGCCTGATCGAGCGACAACGACTCGCTGCCGCTGAACTGGTAGCTACTGGGGTCAATTGGGGAGAGCATATCGAGGTAGGCACCCGTTTGGGCCAAATCCCAGGCGAGGCGGTCATCCTGCAAGAGGTCGTTCATCATCTGCTGAAGCTCGGCGCGCTGCTCTGGCGACATACTAGCCATCATTGCGCCCATGCGCGCCCGCTGCTGCTGCATATAAGCGATCAGTTCGTCCAGGCTATTGATCTCGTCGGGGAAGAAGTGGCCGTGCTTAGCCTTGAACGCCTGGAAGTTTGGCTCAACACCTTGCGATTTCTGCTGAAGCATCTGGTTGAGGTCTTTGATCATCTCGCGCATGGCGGCCATTTCTTCGGGGGTCATGTTCTGGATTTGCTGCTTGATACCCGCGAACTGGGCCTGCATCACCTGGTTCTTGAGCATCTCCTTCAGTTCCTCAAACTTCTGGCGTGCATCAGCGTCCATGAACTCGTAGTCGCTCAGTTGCTTGATCTGCCCTGGCACATCCTCTGGCAGGTCGGTGAGGAACTGCTGCTTGCGCTGTGCCATGCGCTCTAGCAGCTTGCTGAAGTCCGGTTGCCCACCCGGCTGACCCTGCTGACCCGGCTGGCCTTGCTCACCTTGCTGGCCCTGCTGACCCTGCGGGTTCTGTTCACCCTGCGGGTTCTGTTCACCCTGCGGGTTCTGCTCACCTTGCTGGCCCTGTTGGCCCTGCGGTTTTTGTTCGCCCTTCGACTCGTCAACCCGGCGTTGGATGCCCTCGCGCTCGGCCTTCTTGATCTCATCCAGCTTCTGGCGGATGTCGTTCATCACCGAGTCCATGTTGTACTGGCGTTGCTGGGCCTTGCGCTGCTGGCGGATACGCTCCATCAGTTGCTTCAGCCCCTCCATACGCTCGCCGTTTGGCCCCATCTGACCATCGCGCTGCATCTTATTGAGGGCAGAACGGAGATTGCCGTCGTTCATCAACTCGTCGGACATTAGCTCCATCAGGTCGTCGGCGGTGAAGGGGTTGACCTGCTGGCTACCGTCCCACTCCGAATAGCGATAGTCTCTGTTGTAATCGTATCTTTCCATGATCGTTGCGCTTTCTATGTAGACTTACTGCCAGCAGTGTGTAAAAGCGGGTAGAGAGCTGTAGATTAGGGTGGGGACTCTTGCCAAATTGGTGGCTATCAAGCAGGGCGGGCAGGTCGCCCGCCCCACTTTGGCTGCCGCTCACCCACAGAGGGAGAGGAGGCCAGGGTTAGCGACGGTAGCGGGCGCGGCCCTCGGCCTTGTCCTTGTTGAGGCGGCGGTTGAGGTGCAAGCCCTCAAGCACAAACTCGACGGCGGCGGCAATGGCGGCGGGGTTGCCCTGGGCGTGCAGCTTGGCGACGGCGGTCTTCAGCCCTTCGACGTTGCTGGCTTGCTTGACATACTCCATCACTGGCATCAGATCGCCAGTCTCCATGCGGGTGCCGCCCTCAAAGCCACGCACAATATCCTCAAACTGGCCCGCGTTGAAGGTGCGGTTGAAGACGTTGAGGATTGCGCCTTGCAGCAGCTTCTCCAATACCTTCTCCTCGCGCCCGTCACCGCTGCTCTCAAGCTCAACCTTGCCGCTGGTAGAGGCAATCACCGAGGGGAGGTCGCTGACGCGCGGGGCAACCTGCTTCTCGTTGAGGCGCACGGCCCGCAGCATGGCGTGGCTGATCAGGTTCTCGTAGTTGGCAATAGACATACGCACGCTCACGCCCGAACGCTGGTTCACATCGGGCGATTTGCGGGCCAGGTGGGTGAACTCGGCGATGATCTCCTTCATGAAGGCAGGCACAGCCAGGCTGTAGCCGTCTACTGCGAAGTTGTAGCTCTCGCGCTCCATAATGTCGATCTCGTGGGCGAGGGTGCGTGGATAATGGGTACGAATCTCGCTGCCAAAGCGGTCCTTCAGCGGGGTGACGATCCGACCACGATTGGTGTAGTCCTCTGGGTTTGCGCTGGCGACCACGAAGATGTCCAGGTCGAGGCGCACCTTGTATCCGCGAATCTGCACGTCGCGTTCTTCCATGATGTTGAGCAGGCCAACCTGGATGCGCTCGGCGAGGTCGGGCAGTTCGTTGAGGCAGAACACGCCCCGATTGGTGCGCGGCACCAGGCCGTAGCTGATCGTCAGTTCGTCGCTTAGGTAGCGGCCCTCGGCCACCTTGATCGGGTCAACTTCGCCGATCAGGTCGGCGATGGTAATGTCGGGGGTTGCCAGCTTCTCGCCGTAACGGGCGGCGCGGGGCAGCCAGTCAATCGGGGTGTCGTCGCCGCACTCCGCCAGGATGCGATGGGCGTTGGGGGAGACGGGGCGCATGGGGTCGTCATTCAGTTCGCTACCGCGGATGATCGGCACTTCCTCATCCAGCAGGTTGATCAGGCTGCGGGCGATGCGCGTCTTGGCCTGGCCGCGTTCGCCGAGCAACACGATGTCCTGGCCCGACATGATCGCGTTTTCGACCTGGGGGATCACCGAATCCTCATAGCCGACGATACCAGGGAAGATTTCGCTCCCCTCCCGAATCTTCTTGATCAGGTTCTTCCGCATCTCCTCTTTGACGGTCAGCGGCTTGTAACCCTGGGCTTTCAATTCACCAAGTGTGGTGGCTTTCTGATCCACTAGTGGTCTGCTCCTCTACTATGTGCTAAAGTTATGTGTTAAGTGATGATGTGATAGGCTAGCGAGGGCTGATCTGGTTGAAGCGTGTCCAGCCGTCGCCACTACTACAGCTTGAACTTGTTGATTGCATCCTTGACCGCGTCGATGCTCCGCACGCCGAGGCTGCACAGTTCGGTGATGTAGGCTTCGCGCTTGTCCAGATCGGCAGTGAACTGCTCTGCGCTCTGCCCTGTCTTCTGAGCGAGGATCGGTAGGGCGGCGGTCAGGTCGATCTCGTGGTGGTCGGTGGCCTGCTGCCACTCGGCAAGTGGGGTAAGCAGCAGCCGACCCTTGTTGTCGAGGCTGACGGTGTGGCCGGTAGCGACCCGGCGCACGACTGCCCCGTTGCCATGAGGCATATCGTACTCGTCAAGGATCACGCGGCCAGTGCGCGCATTGTAGACACGGATGATAAAGAGCAGGCCAAACTGGGCGATCTCAGCAGCAGCAATGTCAAGCTCTGTGCCAAGCTGGGCAACCGCTTCCTCGGCGGTGTTGGCGTGCATGGTCGCGCCAACGGCGTAGCCTGATAGTTGCAGGTTGAGCATCCGCTGCGCCTTGTTGCCCCAACAGTAGGTCGGTAGATGGTTGCTCATCTCGTTGACCAGCAGCCAGGACTTGGCGGGCGTACCCTTGCCGTCACGCTCAAACTGGAAGTTCTCGTACATCCCACGCAGGTAGACGCGTCGCTCGGCCTGGGGGATGAAGTCGAGGAAGGCGGTGAGGGTGGTACTCTTGCCTGCCATCGGGGGTTCGCTGCTAAAGAGGATACTCTGGTGGGCAGCCATCATCTGCCAGGCCAGGGCGATCAAGCGGGCGTTCATGCTACCCGACTCCATGATCTGCACGACCGAAAGCGGCACTGGTGGTGACCAATGCCCGCCCCACCAGCCGAAGGGGTCGCTGTAATCCTCAAAGAGGCGTTGTCTGCTGATGTAATACCTATCCATTACATCCTCCTCTATACACTTTGGGTGGGCCAATAAGCTATTTACTGCGTGGCAGTCAGGTGAACTTGTGGCAGGGTACTGAAGTCGAACTCGGCAATGCGTTGGGGGCCGAGGGCCAGCATCTGAGCCTGGGCTGCCTCTGCATCAGCAATCAACAGAGCAACCTCTACGCCCATACAGCGCGGGGCGAAGGGGCGCAGGTAGTTGAGGGCGTTGATCATCAGGCGGGTTGCGCCAACGTAATTGCCAAAGCGCAAGTGGTGAAAGCTGACTCCTACCTGCAAGATGCCCTGATAGAGATAGCGGACGTTGGCCCGCTCTTCGCGCCAGATGTCCTCCAGCGTCTCATGGCACTCGAAGTATTCACCCTGGTTGAACTGGGCAACGCCAGCGAGCAGGCCGGGTGGCGGCTGGTCGCCACAGGTTGCGCCGCTGTCGGAGCCGGGCAGGCTAGTAGGACGACCATTGATGAAAGCGGGAAGTCTGTCGGGCATGGGCAGCACCTGGGTGGGTTGAGCGATCCTCACCGTGCCTTCGCAGTATAACAGATCAAAATATGGCTGACAAGCCAAACCCCTATCTGCCCTCAACGCTAACAGCTTTCTAACGTGTGTTGTGCTTTGGGCAAGTGTGTAGAGAGTAGCTCTGCACGATCTAGCAGGTGGGCTTGTTCTGCGGGGCTTGCAGAAGCCGCCGAAAGTTGTTATAATTTGCAACACAAGTTACGGAAGGATGTGTAGCTCAGTCGGTTAGAGCGCACGGTTCACATCCGTGAGGTCACAGGTTCGAGCCCTGTCACGTCCACCACTTCTGTCAGCCTGGCGCACCTTGCGTCGGGCTATCTTTTTGCCAGCGAGGGTTGCTAATGAAGCGCATCTACTACTACCTGGCAGCCCTGCTGCTACCCTGCGCCTGCTGGCTGCTGGCGACCACCTACGCTATTGCGCCCTGGCCTGCCTGGGGGCGGCTGCTGGCGACGGCGGTGGCGGCCTCGCTGGTTGTGGCGGGCGGCTGGCTGGCAGTCCGCTCCCTCACTGCTGCTAGCCCCAACCCGCAGCCCGCAGTATTGCTGCTAGCAGGGGGGGCTGCTGGGCTGGCAATCGCGGGCGGGCGAGCGGAGGGGGTGGCGGGTGGTCTCTTGCTGGCAGCCAGCGCAACCTTGCTGCTACTAACCCTGGTGAGCAGCAAGGTGGAGCAGCCGGATCAGGCCCGGCCACAAGCTGCGATCTACCTGCAAGCTGTGATCGGCAACCTGCCTGGCGTGTGGCTAGCGGGGCGGGCCGCACTGGGCGCGGGCGAGTGGTTGTCGGCGGCCTTGCTGCTGGTCGCCCCGCTGCTACTTGCCCTGGCTGTGCTGCGGAGTGGCAGAGTACTGGGGTGGGTGGGGCGGTTGCTAGCTGCCATCGGGCTGGGCCTGACGCTGGCTAGTCCCTGGTTGGTACAGGCACTCTTGCGCCCCTTCATCGGCGGGCTGGAGGGGCTGCCTGCCTGGGCAAGCCTCGACCTGCGCCCGATCAGCAGCGCAGAGGGGCAGGAGGGCTGGCCCAGCGGCCTCGGCCTGCTGCCGCCTGCGGGCCAAGTCGCTGGCCCCGGCGAAGGCTACCTGGCCGTGCTGGGGCTGGCGGTCAGTTTTGCTGCGCTTCTGGCAGTCGCCTGGCTGCTGCATCGTCTGCTGCGGGTAATGGGCGGGGGGAGGCAGCAGTGAGCGCGTTCGCCAATCTCGTTGCGGCACTGCTGCTGAGGGGTATCTGCGCTCTCGGCCTGTGCCTTGTGTTCGCCTTGCTGCTGCAACTACTCCCCCGCCGTGCTAGCAGCGAGCGGGGAGGGGAAAGCAGCGACAGTGGAGGGGAGAGGGAAGCGGTGATTGGCCTGGCGGCCAGTGCCTTGCTGCTAGCGACCTTGTCGCTGCCCGCGTTCGGGCTTGAGTTGCCGCTACTTGGGCTGGTAGTAGCGGGGCCGCTTTACGATCCGCTGCTGGCAATCTTGCTCTTGCCGCTCGCCAGCCTCGGTTTGTGGCGTTCACGAGTGTCAGCGGTAGAATGGCTGCGGGCCTACCTGCCAGCCGCAGTGGGCTTGCTCGCGACCAACTTTGCGCGGGGGGAGACGGTGGCTGTGGTGCGGCTGCTTGCGCTGTTCGCCTGCCTGCCGTTGCTGCTGGCGGCTGGTCGGGGGGTGCGGGGAGGGCTGGCTGCGGGTGCAGGCTGGCTGGCGATGGCAGGGCTGTTGCTGACCAGCCTGCTGCCTGGGAGCGGCGGATCACTAACGATAGTGGCTCTCTACCTGGCGATAGCTTTCGCCCTTGTCCCCCTGGCTCAGCTAGCGGCTCACTGCCTGCCAGCGGACAGCTATTTGTGGGTGGGAGCGTTGTTGGCAGGCTTGCTGGCTCTGCTGGCTACTTGAGGCCCTCGAACTAACCGCCAGGCCAAACGCGATGAGCGATTGTGGCTGTACCCGGCCCGGTGCGGAGCTATAGGAATTGCTTATGGTAGAGTAGCAAATTAGCCACTCCTATAGGATTAGGCTCAGCTGTGAACAGCAGAGTAGCCTGAAGGTGAGGTTTTAGCGAGGAGTAGACAGAGGGCTGGAATTATCGGTGGCACCATACTTGAGAGTAGCAGCGAAGGGTAGCTGACTCCTATGCAACGGGCAGGGGAGTTCGGCTGAGATCAACCTTACCTGAGCAATCCTTAAGGAGGATTTTGTAATGAGCAAGCGCACTTACCTGTTCGGCATGGCTGCCGTTATGCTGATGCTTGGCCTGCTGGCTGGCACTGGCAGCACCCTGGCTGCACCAGCACAGCAGGCCGCCACTGCAACTAGCACCACGATGATGACTGGCACCCCTGGTATGGTCATGACGGGTACAGCCATGATGATGACTGGCACCCCTGGCATGATGATGACTGGTACCCCTGGCATGATGATGACTGGCACCCCTGGCATGATGATGACTGGTACCCCTAGCATGATGATGACTGGTACCCCTGGCATGATGATGGCTTCACCCACGGCTGACATGATGATGGCTGGTACTGCCACGATGGGCGGCGGTATGATGATGGCTTCGCCCACTGCTGACATGATGATGATGGCCTCGCCCACTACGATGATGAGTGGCAGCGGCGATACGGCAGGCAACACTGCTGGCAACAGTGGTGGCAACTCCACCCTGCCAACCACCGGCGCGAATGATGCCAGCGGCTTCTTCTGGCTGACTGTCCTTGCTCTGCTGGTGATCAGTGGCAGCTTCATGCTGCGTCGGGCCAGCAAGCAGGTTCGCTAAGCAAAGCTACAAGTAGGGGGGGAGCCACGCACTAGTGCGTGGCTCCCCTTTGCGTGTTGGTGGCACCGTTCTTGATGTGATCAACAGGCTAGCGCGCCGATATGGTGCGTTGTGTATAGTGAGGTAAGTAGGAAGCACACAAGGAGGATTAGATATGCAGAAGCGGAGTTTGGTTGCGACGGTTGGGGCTATGGCCCTTGCGCTCGCTCTGGTTAGCGTCGTTGCCGCGCAGGTATGGGCCAGCCCCCTCGCCCAGTACCAAGACCCCGGCTCAGCCACAGGCAATACCGCTGGCAACAGTGATATTACGCTCAAGTCGCCTGGCACTGGAGCCAGCATCGCCGGGGATCGCATCCTGGTCAGCGTGCAGGTCAGTGGCCTGAAGCTGGACGGCGTACAGATCAACAAGCCGAATCAGGAGGGCGTGGGTCATTGGCACGTCTACGTTGACGACAAGTACGCGGGCCTGAGCGTCAGCGACATCGTGAGCGTGCCGAACGACGCACTGACCAGGATCAGCAAGGGCCAGCACAAGATCGCGGTCGAACTGCACGGCAACGACCACGGTGCAGTAGCGGGTAGTAGCCGCAAGGAAGTGACGATCAATGTCGAGAACGACATGAGCTACGACCCCGGCACTGGTAGCCCGGCGATCAGCTTTGTCACCCCCACTGACAACGCTGGCACCAACATCAGGGTAGAGGTAAAGGTCAAGGTTAGCGGCTTCAAGATGGATGGCGTGCAGATCAACAAGCCCAACCAGCCGGGTGTAGGCCACTGGCACCTCTATGTGGACGACAAGTATGCAGGCCTGAGCGTCAGTGACTACCTGAGCATCCCCAACGACGCTTATCCCGCCCTGCTACCGGGCAAGCACAAGCTGGCGGTTGAATTGCACAGCAACGACCACAGCCCAGTAACTGGCGTGACCAGCCAGACGATCACAGTTGACGTAGCTCCCGCTGGGCCAACCGCCGTTCCCGCCACCGCGACCGGCGCGATGATGGCCTCGCCCAGCCCAATGATCACTGGTACGGCTACCACTAGCGTGATGCTCACTGGCACGGCCACGATGGGCAGCGGCATGATGGTCACTGGCACTGCCACCAGCATGGCTACCCCACCGCTCGCGGTAGACAGCAGTATGGTACCCAGTACGCCAACTGCGGCGATGGGTGGCGGCATGATCGCAACCCCCACGACAGCCTTCATGACGGTGGCAGTGCCGATTGACTCGCTGCCTACAGCCACCGCTGTTACTGCTGGTCGCGCCCCTGGCTTGCCGCGCACGGGCGCAGCCGACAGTGGTTGGCTGCTCTGGGTGAGCGTAATTGCGCTGTTCGCCTTTGCGGGTAGCCTGCTGCTCCGCAACCGTAGCCGGGGAGTCTAGCCGGGCGGTAAGCAGCAGAAGTCGAGGCACCCCACCATCTGGCGGGGTGCCTCTTTGCAGGATGGCAGCAACTAGCGTGGCTGGGCTGGGTTAGAAGCCGAGCTTCTCGTGCAGGGCAGGCAGCAGTTCGGGGATCGCCACCCGAATCTGGCTCATACTGTCGCGCTCGCGGATCGTTACTGCGTTGTCGGTTAGGCTGTCGAAGTCAATCGTCACACAGAGCGGCGTGCCGATCTCATCCTGACGGCGGTAACGCTTGCCGATGCTCTGCGATTCGTCGTACATGGTCATGTAGAGGCCGCGCACCGCTGCATGAACCTGGCGGGCAAGGGGGGTGAGCGTGTCCTTCTTGCTCAAGGGCAGGATTGCCACCTTGATCGGAGCGATACGCGGGTGGAGGCGCAAGACCACGCGGGTCTCGTCCTTGTCTGGCTCCTCGGCGTAGCTATCGATCAGGAAGGTGAGCAAGGCGCGGTTCAGACCTAGGGCTGGCTCTACTACATAGGGCAGGTAACGCTCCTTTGCCTCCTCATCAAAGTAGCTGAGGTCGCGACCACTGGCAGTCTGGTGACTACGCAGGTCGAAGTCGGTACGGTCTGCAATGCCCATCAGTTCGCTCCAGCCGATGGGGAACAGGTACTCCACGTCGTAGGTGCCGTTGGAGTAGTGGGCCAATTCGTCCTGGTCGTGTTCGCGTAGGCGCAGGCGGTCGCGGCTGACCCCCAGGTTGGTAAACCACTCGAAGCAGGTGGCGGCCCAGTAATTAAGCCAGGCCACGTCCTCACCCGGCTTGACGAAGAACTCCATCTCCATCTGCTCAAACTCGCGGGTGCGGAAGATGAAGTTGCCGGGGGTAATCTCGTTGCGGAAGCTCGTCCCCTGTTGGGCGATGCCGAAAGGCAGCTTGCGGCGCATTGTCTGCTGCACATTAACGAAGTTGGTGAAGATACCCTGGGCCGTCTCTGGCCGCAGGTAGGCAACAGCAGCGTCATCCTCAACCGGGCCGACGAAGGTCTTGAACATAAGATTGAACTGGCGGGGTTCGGTCAGGCTACACTGCTTGTCCTCGCCAGGGTGAACCTTGCTGTTCAGCCCGCACTGGCTGTCGGGGATGTGGTCGGCCCGGAAGCGCAGCTTGCAGGTGCGGCAATCCACCAGCAGGTCGCTGAAGCCCGCACTGAGGTGGCCGCTGGCCTCCCAGGTGCGCGGGTGCTGCAAGATAGCGGAGTCGAGGCCCACCATGTCGTCGCGCCCCTGCACCAGCCAACGCCACCACTCGGCGCGGATGTTGCGCTTCATCTCTGTCCCTAGCGGGCCGTAATCCCAGGTGCTGGCGAAGCCGCCATAAATCTCGCCAGTCTGAAAGACGAAGCCGCGTCGCTTGGCAAGGGAGATGATCACATCCATCGTGGTGGTAGCCTGGGCGGCCTGGTTGGTTTCGAGGTAGCCAGCCAGCTTGCTCTGGTAATCTACAGTGCTATCCAAAGTTGTGCCTCCTTGTGGTGAGGGCAAAATGGGCATAAAGATGCCCTTGCGCCCCTCGGATTAGTTACAATCCGGGGACGAAGGGCCATGATAGCATGGCTTCGCGGTTCCACCCCGGTTGACACGCCGTGGGCGCGCCCCCTCACTTTGCCAGCGTCAGCCTGCTCCAGGATGCCCTTCAGCAGTGGCCTGGCCGAACGGACTTGCAGCGGGTGTCCGTCTCTCTGGCGGCTGGCTTGCCTGCCTACTATCTTCCCTTCAACGCCGCGACCTGGCGTTATGCACCTGTCGCCGCTATTATAGGCGAAGGGCAGGAAGGGTGTCAAGGGTTGACGGCGTGCAACTAAATCAGTATAATCTAACCACGCGACTGTAGCTCAGTGGATAGAGCACCGGTCTTCGGAACCGAGAGCGCAGGTTCGATCCCTGTCAGGCGCACCCAAACAGTAGCGAGCAGCCACCCTGCGCTAAGCAAGGTGGCTGCTTTTATGCACCGGGTTGCAGCTTTAGCCTTACTGCCCGCAACCGTTCGCGTTGGCTACGCAGACCAGCTTGGCGGTCTCGCCACGAGTGATGAACGAGCCAGGGCGGAAGCCGGGATCGTCATTGGCATTCGCCCCATTCGTCCGCGCCGTCTCGATGTAGCGGTAGGCCCAGTAGCTGGCTGGCACATCAGCGTAGCTAGCGGTGGCAGGGTTGAGCAGCGTCCAGCTAGAGGCGGCTACCGCCAGCTTGGTCGCCTCGGCCCGCGTGATCGTCCCATTGGGGCGGAAGCAGGCATCGCCGCCGCACTGGGCCGCCGTGTAGCCAGAGATCGCGCCGTTGTTGTAGGCGGTCTCGATTGTGTTATAGAAGATGTTGGTAGTCGGTACATCGGTAAAGTGGGGGCCACCAGCATTGTTGGTCGGCCAACCCTTCGCCAGCACCAACATCTTGCTGTACTCTCCGCGCCGCACATTGTTGTTGGGCAGGAAGCAAGGAGCTTTATTGCTGGGGCATTGGCTAGGGTCGGTGAAGCCAGCAATGATGTTGCGGTCGCGCATGAACTCGACGTAGTAGAAGGGGAACTCAATGCGGCTGTCCGCGTCCTGGGCCAACACGTCGTTGAATACGCCCAGCTTGAAGTTGCGCGTCCAGGGGTTACTAGGGATGGCGACAAAACTGCTTACGTTTGTAGCATAGCCCTGGGCCGCAGCCTGGAAGTAGTAACTGTTGGTGCTGCCCATGCCAGTGAAGTTGTAGCGTCCATCGCTGCCAACGAAGGTAGAGCGGTAGTGACCAGGGTCGGCTTGCTCAAAGGCTTGCACGTTCGCGCCGTTGATCGCGATCAGTTTGTAGTCACGGGCCAGGCCACTGATCGCCAGGGGGCCGTTGTTGAGGCTAAAGTTGACTGTCAGCGTGCCAGTGCCAAGCTGGCGGTTGAAGTAGACCAGACCAGGGTAGTTGATAGCCCCACTCTGGAACTCGCCCAGGTGTACGTCGTAGCCACCCGCTGAGAGAGAACAGGTGTAATCACCGTTACTGTTGGTACTAGTCGGGCAGGTGTCACTGCCGCTAGAGCCACCAGATGGGTTGATGAATATGCTCGCGTTAGCTGCTGGGCCACCCCCAGGCAACGTCACCCTCCCTGCAATGTGGCTGCCACTCTGGCCCAGCGGCACATTGAAGGTGTTGCTACCCGCGTTGATCGTGACTGGAAAGAAGGGGTTGCCATAGTTGCTACCCGCTGGTGGGAAGGCGTGTATGTAGTAGACACGGCCAGGGGCGATCCGATCCATGCTGTACACCCCGTCGGAGCCAGTATTCTGAAGGGTGTTAGACCAACCATCATGCACATCACTATCCAGCAACAGGCCCACCCCTGCTATGCGTGCGCCCGTACCAGCATCGTAGACGTAGCCAGTGAGGGTGGCAGGGTTGCTAACCAGGGTGAAGTTCTGGGTGGTGGTACCACTACCAACCTGCACCCCATAGCGATGAGCGTTGGCATAACCGCTAGCTGCTGAGGGGGCAGCCACAACATTGTAGGCACCTGCCGTTACGTTGCTGACTGTGTAGTTGCCGCCGCTGTCGGTGTTGGCTGAGTAAAAGGTCGCGCCAAAGTTGACAACGATCTGCACTCCGGTGATACCACCTCCACCAGCGTTGGTGATGCGGCCACTCAAGGTTCCGGCTAGTGGGGCAGCAGCTAGCTGCGAACTGCTCAAGGTGAGGAGGAGGACGGCAGCCGTGACCCAGGCCGCAAACGATCTTTTCATCATGCGCTTCTCTCTATCTATGGCTATGGCAGGTGCAACCCTAAGCAAGCAGCTCACCTTGCAAGTAAGACACCAGAAGCTAATAGTAGCAGATCGTGGCGGCAGTGTCTAGCCTGCGGGGTAGCCAATTTGGGCTATGGCTGGCTCTAGCTGTCAGTTTGGCTTGACAGCGGCATAGTACCTCCTTTCAGCAACTATAAAGCTGCGCCTCTTTGTGGCCTAGCTACTTACCCTGCTAGTTGAGGGGTTGCCAAAGGGGAGAACATCTTGCGTTGTTAGCCAAGCCAACGGCGAGGTGTCTACGATGCCCAGCAATCCCTCTGCGAGGGGTTAGTGGCAAGGGCTACGCAACACAAGCTCCCTGCATTCGTGACTTAGTGTTGGACTCTTCGTCTTGACAGCATACCTAGTAGCGTGTACACTTCGTGCGTGAGAGGCTACAGTGCCTCACCCATATGAGGAGAAAAGTAGATGCAAAAGATTACACGGCGGATGATCAAGGAGTACCTTAACACCTTTGAGTGGTTCCGCGAACCAGCCAAGCAAGGCTATCTGGCTACAGCAGTGGATCGCTTCGCCCATACCCTCAACGCGATCCCCCACTTGCCCAACCCAGAGAGCATAAAGGTGCTTGAGATTGGTGGTCTTCCCTACTTCATGACCGTACTGATCAAGAAGTTCCTGGGCTACGAGGTGCAGGTTGCTAATGAGCCGACCTGGGAGCGGGGGGAGGAAGGCAACCACGAAGTGCTGACCAACGACCAGGGCGAAGTTTTTGACATCCGCTACAAAACGATGAACATTGAGTATGACCGCTGGCCTTATGCAGATGAGACCTTCGACATCGTACTTTACTGCGAAGTAATTGAGCATCTAGTCTACGATCCTACCCACACGCTGGTTGAGGCGCACCGGGTGCTAAAGAAGGACAGTGGCAAACTGCTGATCAGCACCCCCAATGCCCTCTCCTACACTGACCTGCTCAAGATGTTTCGTGGGGTAAACTCCTTCCCGCCCTATAGCGGCTACAGCCACTACGCCCGCCACCACCGCCTATTTAGCACTGACGAACTGATCTACCTGACGAGTAAGAGCCTGTTGGGGAATTGGCTATAGCCATTGCCAGTTTGGTAATCCCGTCCAGTTGTTAATCACTAACCCCATTATACCGTTGGGGAATTGGCGATAGCCATTGCTAGTTTGGTAAACTTGTGGCATGAACAAAAAAGCC
>JBBROH010000042.1:0-24068 GCA_038229595.1 Chloroflexia bacterium
CACGCTGATGCCCTGCGCCGCCAACTCCAGGCCGAGGGTGCGGGCTAGCATTCGGATGCCGCCCTTCGAGGCGCAGTAGGGGGTGTGCAGCGGCATAGCCAGCGACTGATGGATTGAACTGGTGTTGATCACCCGCCCACCACCACCCTGGGCGATCATCTGGCGCGCAGCTGCCTGGGTGCAGAAGAACGTCCCCTTCAGGTTGGTAGCCAGTACTCCATCCCACTCCTCCTCAGTCACCTCAGTTAGCGGCTTGAGGGGAGAGCCATGCCCGGCATTGTTGAGTAGCAGATCGAGCCGCCCAAAGCGGGCCACTGTCGCCGCCACAATCCGGTAGCAGTCGGCTACCCGCCCCACATCGCCCTGCACAGTGTCTGCTGCGCCGCCCAGCCGTGCAATCTCGTCTGCGACGGTAGTGGCGGCAGCAGCGTCTACTTCGCCGCGATGGTTGATCATCACCGCCGCACCATCAGCAGCAAAGCGGCGGGCAATAGCCGCGCCAATACCAGTGCCAGCCCCTGTGATCAGGGCCACCTTGCCCGCCAACCGTTGCGCTGGCACCTCAGCGAGTCTGGGTGTCAGGCTGCGGCTGGACGCTCTCGGCGATCTCTACCAGGGCTACCAGCCACTTGCCGTTATGCTTTACGCAGGTATAGGTTTCGTGCAAGGTCTGGGCCGCCTCGCTCTTGATCAGCTTACCGTCGGTGGTGTAGATTTCCTGGCTCCAGGTCTCCACCGTGTGTGCAGTAGCCTTGTCGCCATCAATCGTCACATCGTTGATCTTGATCTTCTCCAACTTCTGGATGGTGTAGGCGTTGTTGGTGCGAAGGGTCTCAAGCATCTTGTTGTTCTTGTCATATTCGTCGCCGCTGTAGAACTGCTTGAGGGCTGCCCCGTCGAGGTTACGCATCGCCTGGGTTTGGGCGGCATTAGAGTCGTTGATCAGCTTGACGATCACCTGCTTGTCCGCCCCCTTCGCCCCATCGCCGAGCGTGACAACACTCTGGTTGGTGGTGGGCAGGGCAGCGGGCGTAGCCGAGCTAGCGGGCGCAACGGCCACTGAGGTGGCTGTATCTTTGCCAATGATCAGGTAGCCAGCGAGGCTACCGAGAGCGACTAGCAGCAGCAGCAGCAAGCCCAGCCAGAGGCCGAAGTTGCTGCGCCCAGCCTGGGCTGGTTGGTATGGCTGCCCTGGCTGTGCGTCGAAGCTGCTAAGGAGCGGCTGGTAGCTACCCTGGGGGGCTTGAGCGGGGTAGGGCTGATAGGGCTGGGTTGGTTGGCTGACAAGGTAGGTGGGATTGGGGCCGAGGCCTTCATCTACCAGGCTACTGGCTGGCAGCGGGCCGAAGCTAGCCTCGCGGCTGGGCGGCACGAAGACGGGGGCAGGCTGATCGCGGTCGGCCAGTTTATCGGTATTGCGCTTGCTAATGAAGGGCGCATCAACCGGCACCACTGGCCCAGCGAACTGCTGGCTGGCTGGTGGTGGGCTTGCACTGGCGGCCTCTGCCACCAGCCCGGCCTCCCCCTCGGTGAAGGGGGTGCCGCAGGTGGCGCAGAAGCGGGCATAAGCGGGGTTGTTGCTCTGGCAGGTTGGACATTGCATTAGCCGAAACGCTCCTCCGTCCAGGGGTCGCCGTGCATATGGTAGCCATAGCTCTCCCAGAAACCAGGGCGGTCGCGGTCGAGGAACTCCATGCCCTGTATCCACTTCGCGCTCTTCCAAAAGTAGAGGTGGGGGACGACCAGGCGCAGGGGATAGCCATGCTCCGGGGTCAGTGCTTCACCGTCGTGCTTGTAGGCAAAGAGGTTCTCCTCGCGGTCAAAGTCCTCCATCGAAAGGTTGGCGGTAAAGGCGTTGGCGGCGTGTAGCAGCACGTACTTGACGTTCGGCTTGAGGCCGATCAGCTTCATCACGTCGCGAACGGCGACCCCCTCCCAGGTATTGTCCAGCTTGCTCCAGCGCGTGACGCAGTGGATGTCGTTCTGGATCGTTACCTTCGGCAGGGCCATAAACTGCTCCCAATCGAGCGTCACGGGCTGGTCAACCAGGCCGAAGATGCGGAAGCTCCACTTCTCGGTGTTGATGCGTGGTACGCTACCATAGTGCAGCACGGGCCACTTCTCGGTGCGATACTGGCCGGGCGGAATGCGGGATGCGATGTCGGGGTCAAGCTGCTTCTTGCGCCCTGGCAGGATGTTGTCGAGGAAATCCATTTGCTTTTGCCTCCTGGGTTTGGTGAACCAATACTATTGTACCAAATGCGTCAAGCTAACCAACAAGAGTCATGCCACAAGCCCCGCCGAAAGTGGTGGCGGGGCCAAAGGCGGTCAACCAGCGTAGTAGATGTTACCGCTAGCCTCATCCACCCGGATAGCAACCATCGCCAACGGGCGGCGGGCAGGCCCCTTTGTTGGCTTGCCGTCGCTGATCTGGAAGCTAGAGTCGTGGCAGGGGCAATTAAAATCCTTGCTAGTCTGGCGGTAGTTGACCTGGCAGCCAGCGTGGGTGCAGATCGAATTGTATGCTACAAAGCTGCCGTTGCTCGCGCGCACCAGGTAGGATGGTATGCCGCTGACTGGCTCGGTAAACTCAATTGCCCGCCCCGGATCGATGTCGGCGATCTTTGCCAGCACGATGCCGCCCGCTGGTGGTTTGGCGACCGGCACCGGCGTGTCGGTTGGCCCCCCGACGGGAGTGCTGCCCGGCCCAATGTCGCCGCCAGCCGCTGGTGCAGGCGGCCTGGTCGCGGTTGCGGGGGCTGGCACGAGCGTGCTGGTGGCGGCAGGGCGGCTGGTATTGGTTGGCGCAGGAGGGGGGGGGGTACTGGTGGCCGCTGGACGGCTGGTATTGGTTGGCGCAGGTCGCGGCGTGTTGGTGGCTGGCTTGGCGGTGCTGGCGGCGGGTCGTGGCGTACTAGTGGCTGGCCTGGCAGTGGGGGCGTATGCCTGCGGCTCGTTGGTGGCGGTAGCGGTTGGGGCTACTGCGGTGTCGGTTGGCAAGGCTACGGTGTCGGTTGGCAGGGCCACCGCATCCGTGGGCGGCACTGCCGTATCCGTTGCCAGGGCTACAGTGTCCGTGGGCTGGGCTGCGGTGGCTGGTAGGGTAGGGGGGGTGGTAGGCAGGCTGGTGGCGGTAGCTGGCAGGGCAGTAGCGGTAGCGGCTAGCTGGGCGACCCCGACAGGCGGCGAGTTGCTGTCACTGCTGCTGCTGCTATTAAGGTCCTTGCGATAGGCGAAGCTGCGAGCAATGGCGGTGCCAGCCAGGACGACCGCTAGCCCAGCCCCGACCGCCGCTCCAGCACGAGTTAGGGTAGCACGGCGTTCCAGGTCAAGCACGCTGGCCGTCGCTCCACGCCTTGCGATTAGCGCGTCCAGGCTGTACAACCCCCCGCCTGCCAGCAAGATGGTTAGCCAGCCGAAGGCGTAGGGGAGGTCGGAGCCGCTGTAGAAGGGATAGGCGTTCCAGCCAGCGGTCAGCCAGATGGTGAGGCTGATCAGCAGGCCGCCCACTGCTGCCAGCCGAGTGAACAGGCCGAAGATTGTTGCCAGCCCGACCAGCAACTCGCCAATGGTCATCAGCCAGCCGAAAAGCTGGGGGTTGGGGATCGCCAGCGGGGTGATTACGAAGCTGAGGGGTGAACCGTCGGCTACAAAGCCCTGTAGCTGCTTGCCGATGTAGGTCGCCCCCGCCGGGTTGAAGAACCCAGGATCGGTGATCTTCTCAATAGCGGCGGCGGTGAAGATCAGGCCGAGGAACAAGCGTAGGGGCAGCGCGACCAGCCCAACCCAGCGGTCGCCCGGCATAGCATCCCTGTTGATTGGCTCAGTAGCTTTCATCAAACTCCCCTTCGCTTGCTACAACTGCAAGCAGCAATTTGTACACTAACCCTCGTAGGTGATTGTGCCGCTAGCCTCATCCACCTTGATGTTCAGCTTCTTGAGCGGGCCAGCGGCTGGCCCCTTCTTCACTGCACCGTCCGCGACGGCGAACACCGAACCGTGGCAGGGGCAAGCGAACTCTGTCGCCCCCTTCTTGTAGTCGACCTCGCAGCCCTTGTGGGTGCAGAGCGCACTGTAAGCCAGGAAGCTACCGTCGGCCAGCCGCACTAGCTTGGCGGGCTTACCACTACCAGGGATGGTGAAGTCCTTGCCCTCGCCCGCTTGCAGGTCGGCGATCTTGGCTATCACCTGTGAGCCGCTGGGGTTGTTGGCCGCCACTGCCGTGTTGGTTGGCAGTCCAGCGGGGGTACTCTGCGGCTGGATGCTAGCCGCGTCGGTGGTGTTGGTGGCAGCAACGGCAATCGGGGCCGTGGTGTTGGTGGCAGCGGCAACCGGGGCCGTGGTGTTGGTGGCAGCGGCAACCGGGGCCGTGGTGTTGGTGGCAGCGGCAACCGGAGCCGTGGTGTTGGTGGCAGCAGTAGGGGTGGGGGTTTCGCCCCCGCAGGCGGCTAGCAGTGCGCTGGCGGCGAGTAGGGCGGCAGCACTGCTGCCAGTCGCCAGCAAGTCGCGGCGGCTGATCTCAACCTGCTGAAGCTCACTGGTCTGTTCGTTGCTCAAAAATCGTCTCCTCTATGGTGGCTGGTTGGCACTAGCTGCTCAAGCGACTCAGGTCGCCCGCAACTAGCAAGTCAAGCTGCCGCTGCAAGGCGGCAAGGTCAGTAACGATGGCGGCGGGCTGTTCGCGCTCAAGCACTTTGCGCTCAAAGCCGCCGCTGAGGACTGCTATACATGGGAGGCCAGCTTTGCGTGCTGCACCAATGTCGTAGGGGCTGTCGCCAACTACCAGCGCATCGCTTGCGGGCAGGCCCAGCTTCTTGAGCGCGACGGCGAAGATGTCGGGGTCGGGCTTGCTGTTCGCTACGTCGTCTGAGTTGGTAATAACATCTACGCACTCTTTGACCGCTAGCTTCGCCAGATAGTGGTCGATCTCATCTTGTTTAGCGGAACTGGCGAGGGCGATCTTGACCCCGCACTGGTGCAGCGACCGAATTAGCATAGCGGCGGCGGCGAACGGCTGGGCCTGCTCAATCAGCTTCTTGTACTCCTCACCATGCCCCTCGTTCAGCCGGGCCTGCTCCTCCTCGTCGGCTTTGCTCTCCGGCTTGCCTAGCAGAGCGGGGATCAGATTGTCGCCCCCCTTACCGATCTGCTCGCGGATCGCCTGCCGCTCGAAGCTGTAGCCCTCGGCCTTGAAGGCGTGTTGCCAGGCAGTGGTATGCAGTTCGTTACTATCCACCAGGGTGCCGTCTACATCAAACAGGATCGCTTTGATCATTATCCTCTCCTCTATTATAACAGAATAGGCCAGCCAGCGGGGTTAGCTATAGGTTAAATGTTTGTTAAGCCGACCGAGGGCGTGCCTCTTGCTTTGCAGCAAGAGTGATACCATCTACCCACTCCCCCGTGAGGGTGAGATTCTCAAGGAGGAACGGTGAAGATACACGACATAACCCTGCTGGTGCAGGAGGGCATGACCACCTACAATGGCGAACCAGGACCGAAAATCGAACGCACCGCCGAGGTGGAGAAGGACGGCTACACCCTCTCCTTCGTTAGCTTTGGCTCGCATACTGGTACGCACATAGATGCTCCGATCCACTTCGTTCCCGGTGGCGTAGGCATTGATGCACTGCCACTAGAGGCGATGATCGGCCCGGTGATCGTGCGCCACCTGCCCGACGTGGACGCGATCACCCTAGAGGAGTTGGCCCAGATCGGTCTGCCAGAGGGAACGGAGCGGGTGCTGTTCAAGACACGCAACTCGCAACGCTGGGCAAACCCCAAAGGCGAGTTCGTCAAGGACTTTGTCTACCTCGCGCCCGACGCTTGCCGTTGGCTGGTCGAGCGCGGGGTGCGGCTGGTTGGCATAGACTACCTCTCGGTCGAGCAGTTCGAGGCAGCGAACCATGATACGCACACGATCCTGCTGGCAGCGGGGGTGGTGGTAATCGAGGGTCTGAACCTGCGCGAGATCGTGCCGGGTGCCTACACCCTGATCGCCCTGCCGCTCAAGCTGAAGGATGGTGATGGTGGGGCGGCGCGGGTAGTACTGGTCGAAGGGCGTATCGCTTGATTGCGGCTTGGCGATTGGCGACTCCCACCTTAATCCAAAAGCTGCCAGGGTTAACCGCCTGCCTGCCCTGCGATACCGGGCTTAGTCATGTTGTGCGGGTCAAGGATATCCTCAAGCTGCTCCTTCGGCAAGAGTTGCTGTTCGAGAGCCAGTTCGCGCACCGTGCGGTTCTCACGCACCGACTGCTTGGCGAGAGCCGCTGCCTTGTCGTAGCCAATGTAGGGGGCGAGGGCGGTGGCAAGGCCGCTGCTGTGTTCAACCAGATACTCGCAGCGATCAGCATTGGCGGTGATCCCGACGATGCAGTAATCGGTGAAGCTACGGGTCGCGTTCTTGAGGATGGTCAGCGACTCCAGGGTGTCGAAGGCGATCATTGGCATCATCACGTTGAGTTCAAGCTGGCCCGCCTCAGCAGCGAGGGCCACCGCCGTGTCGTTGCCGATCACGTGGTAGCAGACTTGGTTGAGCATCTCGGCCATCACCGGGTTGACCTTGCCGGGCATGATGCTGCTACCAGGCTGCACTGGCGGCAGCACGATCTCGCCGAAGCCAGTGAAGGGGCCGCTAGACATCAGGCGCAGGTCGTTGGCGATCTTGTTGAGGTCAACCGCGAGACCACGGATCGCGCTGCTGAACTCTAGCACGCCGCCCATACTCTGGGTGGCCTGCACCAGGTTTTCCGCGCCACGCAGGTCGAAGCCGGTCAGCTTGACCAGGTTCTCTACCACGCGGATGATATAGCTGGGTTCGGCGTTGAGGCCGGTGCCAACCGCAGTCGCGCCAATATTAAGCTCCTTGATCGCCTCACTCGCCCGCGCCAGCCGCTCGCTAGCCCGCTTGATCGTCAGGGCATACGCGCCAAACTCCTGGCCGAGGCGGATCGGCACGGCATCCTGCATATGGGTGCGGCCCGGCTTGAGGATGGTATCGAACTCCTGCGCCTTTGCCGCCAACGCCGCCTGCAAATGCGCGAGCGACTCTTGCAGGCCGCCCAATACGTCGAGCATGGCAATCTTCATGCTGGTGGGGATTACGTCATTGGTACTCTGGGCCATGTTCACGTCGTCGTTAGGGTGGATCAGCTTGTAGTCACCGCGCTGGCCGCCGAGCAGTTCGATAGCTCTATTCGCTAGCACTTCGTTGCTGTTCATGTTGTGCGAGGTGCCAGCCCCGGCCTGGAACACATCTACGACGAAGTGTTCTAGGTGTTGCCCAGCGAGGATTTCGTCGGCGGCGGCAATGATCGCGTCAGCCTTCGCCTGGGGCAGGCGGCCCGTGCTGGAGTTCGCCATCGCCGCCGCCTTCTTGACTGTCACGGTGGCGCGGATGAAGGCTGGGTGGGGGCCGAGGCCACTAATATTGAAGTTCTCGCGGGCGCGGGCCGACTGCACGCCGTAAAGTGCGCCGACCGGCACCTGCTTCTCGCCCAGCGGGTCACGCTCGGTGCGGGTCTCGCCGCTGTCAAAGCGGGCCATAGCGATGCCGATAAACGGCTGTTGCAGGCTACCATTGTTTGCGCCGTTGCTGTTGTTGCTCTCCATTAAGTTTTGGAACCCCTTCTTCGCTTGTGCGTTATGATAGCAGCAGGCCGCTGCGTTGCGGCATAATTATAGCACAGCAGCAGGTGGGTTGGCAGGTTTGTGCGCGAAGGAGGAGTGGTGATGAGCAAGTGGCTAGGTTTTACCCGTCTAATGCGCCTGATGCTAACTTCGACATCCAGCCGCCCGCCGACTGCGAAGCGTGCGTGCCATCTACCCCCAGCGTAGGCAAGTAGCATGGGTAGACCCCTCCACCTGCCCCCAGCCACGCGCTCTGGTACGTATTCTGCTAGGTTCAAGGGGCAACTGAAGCCAGGCTTACCCTTTTGGAGGAGACTACAATGGCAGAGCAGCAAATTGGCGACAACCCGAACTACTACCCACCTACCTACTTCGCGCGTGAGGACGAGAGCCTCGACGACCGCTTCTACAGTAGCCCGCGCCTGGTCGTCCACATCGACGAACACGCAAGGGCGACCATCGGCCAGCTTTACGCCGAACTGATCCCCCCTGGTGCAACCATCCTCGACCTGATGAGTAGCTGGCGGTCGCACTACCCGGCAGGGTTGGTGCAGAGCAAGCGCGAGATTGTCGGCCACGGCATGAACGAGGTGGAGTTGCGCGAAAACCCGGTGCTAGACCGTTACGTGGTGCAGAACCTCAATCAGAATCCCACGTTGGCATTCGACGACAACTACTTTGATGCGGTGACAAACACCGTCTCCGTGCAATATCTCACCCGGCCCATCGAGGTGTTCCGCGAGGTGCAGCGGGTGCTGAAGCCCGGCGGTCAGCACATCGTCGCCTTCAGCAATCGGATGTTCCCGACGAAGGCGGTGGCGATCTGGCGCGGCCTGAGCGAGGAGGCGCGGGTTACGCTGGTAGAGGGCTACTTCCAGCACGCGGGCGGCTACAGCGAGGTGCGCGCGATCATCCGCAAGGACGACGCAGCGACGGGCGGCAGGCTGCGTAGCTGGCTAGCCCCGCAGAACGACCCAGTATACATAGTGGTAGGCCGTAAGTAGGGGCCAGCGACAAGGCAGAGGGGCAGGCCACAGCTAGCCCGCTGCCTCTCTCCTTGCTGCGAGCTAACTACCTGCTGTGGTTCGTGCTGCTGTCGCTCGTGGTGGGGCCGCCGGGGTAAACGTGCATCTCAATCTTGCCTTGCTTGCGGTGGATGCGGGTCGCTTCCCCATTCTCGGCTTGCGGTTGTGCTAGCAGCGGGGCAGACTGTGGGTGGCTGCCTACGGCTGCGACAGCCGGGAACTCGCCCAGGCCAGCCAGCAGAATCACTACCATCAGCCCCGTAATTGCCATCACCAGTGTCGTCTTTAGCAGGCTCATTGTCATTCCCCTTTCACCTTCTAATTCTACATTTGCCAAATTGGTTGCTCCACTCTTTGAGCAAATTATAACAAACTAACCTTACCAAATAACCTACCCCTCACCTTACCTTTACCTTACCATTTCCGAGGCAGCTTTCTGCCTTCACTCGGTAACTAGGGTGGTTAGGAGCGGCTAGCGGCCTGCGAGGGTGGCGTAGTCTTGCCAGAAGCTGGGGTAGGAGACAGCCACGCAGGCAGGGTCATCGAGGGTGCTGTCTCCTTCGGCGAGGCCAGCGGCGATAGCGAAGGTCATGGCGAGGCGGTGATCGCCGTAGGTTTGCAGGTCGGCTCCGCGCAGTTTCGCCCCCCCGCTGATGATCATGCCGTCTGGCAACTCGCTGACTTGCACGCCCAGCTTACCTAGCCCACGGCTGACGGCGGTGATGCGGTCGCTTTCCTTCACGCGCATCTCGCCCGCGTCGCGGATCGTGGTTGGCCCCACAGCGCAGGCGGCGGCCAGCGCGAGGATCGGCACCTCATCGATCAGCCGCGGGATGATCGCGCCCTCAACTGTCACCCCGCGCAGCTTGCTGCTCCGCACCAGCAGGTCGCCGATTGGCTCGCCCGCTTGCTCCTGTTCGTTGCTGACCACGATCTCTGCGCCCATCTCGCGCAGCACATCAAGCAAGCCCGTGCGCGTCGGGTTGAGGTTGACTCCCCGCAAGCTGATCTCCGCGTTGGGGTGGATCGCTCCGGCCACCAGCCAGAAGGCCGCCGTGCTGAAGTCGCCTGGCACCGCCACGTCTGTCGCCCGCAGGCTTGCGCCGCCCACCATGCGGATTTCGCCCTCCTCCCCAGTAGGGCTGGCACTGCTGGTCAGCGGCACGCCCATCGCGCGCAGTAGCCGCTCGCTATGGTCGCGGCTGCCCACCTTGCCGCTCAGCACGTTCGCGCCCTCGGCGTAGAGGCCCGCAAGGAGGATCGCCGACTTGACCTGCGCGCTGGCGACGGGCAGCCGGTAGCTGGCGGCTTGCAATGGGCGGCGACCGACGATGGAGAGCGGTAGCAGCCTGCCTCCCTGCCGCCCGCTGATCTGTGCGCCCATTGCCCGCAACGGCTCGGCTACCCGCGCCATTGGGCGGCGGCTGAGAGAGGGATCGCCGGTTAGCACGCTATAGAAGGGCTGACCAGCGAGCAAGCCACAGAGCAGCCGCGTGGTCGTGCCAGAGTTCTGCGCGTCCAAAACGCCCTCGGCTTCGCGTAGACCCTCCCGCCCTACGCCATGCACTGTCAGGGTGAGGCTACCATCGGCGGCCTCTTGCTGCTCAATCTGCACACCAAGCTGTTGCATGATCGCCACTGTCGCCAGGCAGTCGGCCCCCGGCAGGAAGTGGCTGACCACCGCTGTACCCTCGGCCACGCTGTTGAAGATCACAGCACGATGCGAGAGCGACTTGTCGCCCGGCGGGGTGAGGCTACCGTGTAGGCGCGGGGTGGGGTGGATGGTTTGGGGCTGGTTGGTCATGGCGGCATTATAGCACGGTCATCTACCGCCAACAACCTCCTTACCCTTTGATCTTGCCCGTGATCAGGTCGGCAGCGATCTTGGCGGTCAGCAGCACGCCCGGCACGCCTGCGCCGGGGTGGGTGCCGCCCCCCACGATGTAGAGGTTGGCGAAGTCCTCCGAGCGGTTGTGGGCGCGGAAGTAGGCCGACTGCAAGAGGGTCGGCTCAAAGCTGAAGGTGCTACCCTGGTAGGCTAGCAGGTCATCCTGGAAGTCGAGCGGGGTCATGCGGTGCAACACCTTGATGTGCTTGCTCAGGTCTTCGAGGCCAAAGTCGTGTTCAAGGAAATGGATCACGCTCTCCTCCATCACCGCGCCATAGGTCTCCCAGGCGATGCCCGCATCCAGGGTCGGCACTGGGATCAGCATATAGATGCTGTCGCCCCCTTCAGGAGCCATGCTGGGGTCGCTACGGGTAGGGGCGTGGGCATAGATCGAGTATTGCTCCGACAGCTTCTTGCCCTTGAAGATAGCCTGCAAGGTCTCGCGGTATTGCTCGCTGAGGATCAGAGTGTGGTGGAATAGCTTGGGGTACTGGCGGTCGGTGCCGATGTAGAGGAGGAAAAGCGACATCCCCCGCTTCATGCTTTCCACCTTGCGGTCAGTCCAGAAGCGGCGGTGTTCGGGCTTGATCAGGTACTTGTAAGTCCAGGAGGTGTCCGCGTTGCTAACCACAATGTCGGCGGGCAGAATGCTGTCGTCGGCCAGGCGCACGCCCGTGGCGCGGCGGTTCTCGATCACGATCTCCTTGACCGCACAGTTGGTGATCAGCTTGCCGCCCAGTTCGGCGTAGAGCCTGGCGAAGGCGAGGATTACCCCGTACATCCCCCCATCTTGGGCATACCAGACCCCCTCATGCCGCTCGATAGCCGGTAGCATTGCGTAGATCGCTGGCACGCTGGCGGGATTGCCACCCAGGAACAGCGACTGGAAGCCCATCGCCCGTTGGTTGTACTCGTGGTGGAACTTGCCCTTCATAAACTGGTAGACGGGCAGGATCGCGTTCATCTTGAGCATCTGTGGCACCAGCTTCATCTGATCCCACAGCCGCATGAAGGGCTGGCTGCCAAACTTGAGGTAGCCCATCTTGAAGATCGGGTCAATGGACTTGAGGAATGGCTCGTAGCGTTCTGCGTCGCGCGGGTCGAACTTCGCCAGTTCCCGCTTCATCCGCTCGGTGTTGCCAGAGTAGTCAATATACTGAGTGTAGCTGTCGTCGGGGAAGTAGATGCGGTAGTAAGGATCGAGGGGGATCAGCTTCACATAGTCGTCGAAATTACGCCCAGCGAGGGTGAACAGCTCGCGGAACAACGAGGGCAGGGTAACGAGGCTCGGCCCCATGTCGAAGGTATAGCCACTGTCTTCCAGGCGATAGGCGCGCCCACCCACCTTCGTCCGCTTCTCCACCACCGTCACCTCGTAGCCTGCTACCTGCAAGCGGATCGCAGTCGCCAAACCAGCGAAGCCTGCCCCAATGACCACAACTTTCTGTGCCATAGCTTACATATCCTTTTCTGTAGACGTTACCAGGTCGCCAATAGAAGCTGCGATCTGCTCTCTAGCGGGCTATTCGCAGCAGCAAGGCCAGCATGACCGCCATGCCGATGCCAATCGCAGCAAAGAGCGGCACACCCCGACCAACGCGGTTGAGGCCAGCCAGGATGATCGCCGCCCCGCAACCGAGCAGCAGCGTTCCCGCCAGGGTGAGCAGCGGCCCGCCCCCGCCAAAGCTCTGCGCCACCACCCGCAGGCCAAACGCTGCTTCGCTGAAGCCGAGTAGTAGCAGGGCAATGTCGGTGATTGTAAAACCTCTCTCCATGTGACAATTATAACAATCTCGTGCGGCTAAGGCAAACCAGCGTGTAGGGTTGCCGTCTAGTGTGCTACTTTGCTGGCGAAGGCTTTCCTCAACCGCGAAATTAGGCAAGCAAAGGGGGCGTACCTAACGAGTACGCCCCCTGCTTGTTGCCGCTGGCTGCTGGCTAACGGCCCCGCGAGGCGATGCTCAGGTAGTAGAGCAGGGTGGCAACCGAAGCGATGATCGCCGCGATGTACGTCCAGGCTGCTGCCCCCAACACCTTGCGCGCTCCCACCTGCTCCTCCTCAGTAACCAGGATACCGTTGTCGGCCAACATCAGGTTGGCACGGCGGCTGGCATCCAACTCCACCGGTAGGGTAGCGACCGCAAAGGCTGTGCCAACCGCGAAGGCAGCAATACCTAGCCACAGCAGGCCTAGTACGTTCATGAAGACACCAGCCAGGATCAGGACGAAGGCGAGGTTGCTGCCGAGTTGGGCGGCTGGTACCAGGGCCGAGCGCAGCTTCATTGGCGCGTACTGCTGCGCGTCCTGGAGGGCGTGGCTGACCTCGTGGGCTACGATACCGAGGGCGGCTACCGAGTTATCCTGGGCCACCTGCGGGCTTAGGTGCATACTCTTGTCGCGCGGGTCGTAGTAGTTCTCCAACGCATTGTTGGTGTCGGCGGTGACGGGCATCCCCACCAGACCGTTGCGGTCGAGCAGGTAGCGGGCCAGTTCTGCGCCGCTCATCCCCCGCGTGCTGCGGAGTTGCGAAAACTTCTTGTAGGTGTTCTGAATGTTGCTCTGCGCCCAGAAGGCGATCAGGATCGCTGGGAGCATAAATAGTAGATAAAGCATGGCGCGGGAGTCCTTTCCTGGTTCGTTGCTAGCCTGCGGCGGTGCAGGCGATCTGCTTTGTATGGGTGCTACTTGCGGTCAGCGGCTTGCTTGTGCGCTGGTGTCTACAAGTACAATTATAGCAGGCACAAGCCCAGCGAACAAGGGATCGGCCTCGTGTCTAATCAACATCTAATACGTAGAGGCTTCTATACTGCTCAGGCTAGTGGCAGGGCTAGGAGCAATACCGCCCTCAGCCCGCCGCGTAGGCTGCCCGCATCTGCTCAGGAACTGGGACGGGGCGACCTGCCTTGATCTCTAGCACCACGCAGACGTTGCGCGCTTCGACTACCAGGCTGCCGTCTGGCTTGGTCAGGCGCGCTTCGAGGGTGAAGCTGGTATTGCCGACCTTAGCTAGCCACATCAGGCCGTGGACGCGCTCGGCCAGACGCAGGGGAGCGCGGTAGTCTATCTCGGTGCGGACGAGGGTGGGAGCCAACCCCTGGGCAAACAATTGCTCAATCGGGGTGGTGCGTTCGAGAAAGAGGAGGCGCAAATCCTCCAACCAGCGCAGGTAGACCTGGTTGCTAACCACGCCAGCGAAGTCTATGTCATAGCTGGCGGCGCGGAAATCGAGTTCGACACTGAACATCAGCTGATCGACTCTTCAAGGCTGCGGATGCGTTGGCTGAGGGTAGGCAGCATGGCGACCGCGATCTCTGGGTCAGAGCGTAGGGTGCTATAGAAGACCCAGCGGGTGAGCAGCAGGCAGTCGGTCGGCTCCACCGCCGCGACAGTAGCCGAGCGCGGTGCGCCATCCAGCAGTCCCATCTCGCCAAAGAAGTCACCACTAGTAAGAGTCGCCAGGTTCATTTCGCCAGCGTTGCCGCTTCGCTTCTTGGTTACACGCACCGAGCCGCTAACCACAATGTAGAGGGTTGCGTCTGTATCGCCTTCACGGATGATCACCGTGCCACGCGGGAAGGTGCGTTGGTTGACCAGCTTGGCAAGGTTGCTCAACTGGCCGCGGCTGAGCGCGCTAAAGATTGGCACTTTGGCGAGGAACTCTTCGATGCTCATCAGAACCTACCTTATAGTGTTTGACGTACTTTCATTTTCTTCCGACAAACAGTGTGCAAGTTGCGTACCAGCAGCGTCGCTAACCAGGCTCATTATACCCGCCCATCGGTCATTTGTCCATAGTCAGCACCCACTTTTAGCGTAGGCGCACGGCATTGATGATGCTAAGGCTATAGGCATCGCGCTGAATGCCGAGCCAATGCGCTTTGCCCAGTTGCAGGAAGCACTCTACCACCTCTGGGTCGTAGATGCGCCCGCTCTGCGCCTTCAGGTGGTTAGCGGCCTCCTCGTAGCTGAGGGCTTCTTTGTAGGCACGCTTGGCGGTAATCGCGTCAAAAGCATCGCAAATCGAGAAGATGCGTGCTTCAATCGGTATCCCCTCACCGCTAAAGCCGTCTGGGTAGCCCGCGCCGTCCCACCACTCATGGTGGCGTTCGACGATGGGGATCGCCTGCCAGAGCAGGGGGATGCGCCGCAACCAGCGCGCCCCATCACCAGGGTGCTTCCTCATCTCGGCCCACTCCTCATCGTTGAGCGGGCCGGGCTTGCGGAGGATCGCGTCGCTGACTGCTAGCTTGCCAATGTCGTGCAGCAGTGCGCCATGCTCGATCTTGGAGAGATGTTCGGAGTCGCTGATACCCATCTTCTGGGCGAGGCTGCTGGTATAGGCCACCACACGGCGGCAGTGACCAGCGGTGTTGGAGTCGCGCATATCGATCACGTCACCAATCATCAGCAGGGTGTTGCTGTAGGTCACGTCCATCTCAATGCGTTGGCTGTCAAGCTGCTCGTACTGGCGGGCGTTGTCAATCGCCACTGCTGCCTGTCCAGCGAAGGCAATCAAGATGTCCGCGTCCTGCTGGGTAAAATCGTTGCCAGAGTGCTTGTTCAGTACCTCCAGGCAACCGCTCACCCGGCCCTTGAAGATCATTGGTACGCAAAGCATCTTCTCCGTAGTAAAGTTGGTCTGCTCGTCAACCACCCCATTGAAGTAGGGAGACTGACGCACGTCATTGATAATCATCGAGCGGCCATGCGTCGTCACCCAACCTGCCACGCTGTGTTCGTCGCGCTCAAAGGCCAGCTTGGTCAACTCCTCAGCCTTCTCGCCGTAGGCGGCTTCAAAGACAAGCTGGTTGCGCTCCTCATAGAGCAGGATGATCGAACTGGCGCGGGCGCGGATCACCTCAGCGGCGGCCTGCACGATGTCGTCCAGCACCTGGTCGAGAGGGCCGAGCGAACAGACCGCCTTGTTGATTTCCAGGAAGCTGGCTAGTATATTCGTGCTACCAAAAGTGCCGTAATTATCACTACTATAGCGGAGAGGATCGCTTCTGTTCATAGTTCCACCTTCAAAGAGCGCGGCATTAGCGCGGCGAGCGAACATCGTCGCGGGTGGTAGTGGGCAAGGGAACCTGGATCGTGATCGTCGTGCCGCTACCTGGTCGGCTATCAAAGCGGACATTGCCGCCTAGTAGCTGGGCGCGCTCCCGCATATTGAGCAACCCATAACTGCCGCGCTCAGAGTAACTGTTTAGTACTTCTTCGACGTTGAAGCCCGCCCCGTCGTCGCGCAGGGTGAAGACTAGACCGGGGGTGACAAGGACGTTGGTACCGTAGAGCGGTGAAGTAACGCTGTTTGTCTTGCTGCTGCGTGGGCCGACAGGGATTGGAGCTTGCTTGACTGTGAGCCAGACATTGCGTGCTTCGGTGTGTTTCTTGATGTTGTTGATACCTTCCTGGATGATGATGTAGATTGCGCCCTCTGCGGTGCTGCCTAGATCGGCAGTAACCGCGTTCTGGTCGGCCAAGAAGTGGTAGTTGACTCCATTCTCGCTCAGGCTGGCGAAGTAACTCTGCAAGGCGGGGATCAGCCCCTGCGTTTCCAGGATGATCGGGCGCAATTGCGAGAGCATATTGCGGATGTCCTTGTTGGTGCGGCGGGCCAGTTCTTGCAGCGAATCGATCTCCAACATCACCGAGCGGGGGTCGTTGACCATCAGCTTCTTGATATAGTCCAGGCGCATGATGATGCCTGCCAGACCCTGGGCTGGGCCGTCGTGCAAGTCGCGGTTAAGTTGGCGGCGCACCTCCTCCTCGGTCTGGATGATGCGGTCACGCTCCTCAACCAGGCTCTGGTAGAGTTGGGCATTCTCGATGGCGACGGCGGCCTGGGTGCCAATAGTATTGAGCAGGGCCAGGTCTTCGGCGGTAAACAACCCCTCGCGCCCATCCTCGTCCAACTTGTTCAACACTTCCAGCACCCCGATGGTACGGCCCATCACCGTTAGTGGGGTGCAGAGGGCTGACTTGGTGACGAAGCCACTGGCATGATCAGCACTGGCACTCCAACGCGGGTCTTCGGCTACGCGGTTGATCAGCAGCGGTTCGCCAGTGGCTGCCACCCAGCCACTAATGCCCTCGCCTACCTTCTGGCGATACTGGGTTAGAGCGTCGCCCCGCTCGCCGGTTGGTATCTCAAAGACGAGTTCGTTGGTCTTGGCATCGAGCAGCATCAGGGTGGCGGCACTGGCGCGCAGCACCCGACTAGCGAGAATGATCGTCTGGCGTAGTAGCATGGTCAGGTCCAGGCTAGCCCCCGCCATGATCGCGGCCACCTCATAGAGTAGCTTCAACTCCTCCAGGCGGCGTTCAGTATAGCTGAACAGTTGCAGCGCACTGACCGCAGTACTCAAGCCTTCACTGTACAGTTCGAGCAGTTGTAGATCGAGGGGGTCGAGGGTACGGCCACTTTCGAGCAGGAAGCTGGCAACCCCAGTCGCTTCGTTGGCGACATAAATCGTGGTGCTGTAGAGGGTACCGGGTGGCTGGCCCTTGCCCGCCAGTGGCTCTGCCTGCCAGTAGTAGGCTGGCTGGCCGCCGTTACTCGGTCGCTGGCTGGCGCGGAAGTAGGCACCGACGCGGTAGCGGAACGGTTCGCTGATCGTGCCAGCCTCGCGGAAGGTGATCCGTGGGGGGCTACCGTTCAGTTCGTCGTGGTTGGCGGTGGCGCGGCGCACCAGAGCCATTGCACTGTGCGCCGCGAAAATCTCCTGCAACTCGTTCGCCACCTGCTGCAAGAGGTCGCCGCTGTTGCGGTAGGTGCTGAAGCGGGTGAGGCTACGTAGCAGGCGCATTTGGGCGGGCGTGTAGCCACCCGTTGCGGTGGCACCACTAACTGCCATGTGGCTTGGGCCTGGTTGTTCCACCGTTCATCCCTCCCGTTGGCTGCGGCGGTAGGTAGCCAACAGGGCATCAAATCGGTTGCTCAGTTCTTCGTATTCATCAACGCCAATCAGCATCTTGGTTGCTAGCTTAGCGCGGGAGATCGTCTTATCCATCTCACTCGGTTTCTGGGCCACGCCAGCCAGGATCGTGATCACGCTGCTAGCCTTATTGCCCAATACTGTGCGGGCCGCCTGCTGCAACTCGCGGCTGAGGCTCTGTGGGCTAGGGCGGCTGCTTGCTGGTGGGATGGGGGCGCGCTCGGTCGGTGGAGGGGGTTCGCTGCGCTGGCTAGCCCGGTTGCTCTCCTCCCGCTGAATCTCGCCGGTATCCATCTTTTGGGTAATCGGGGCCGCTCGCCGCCCCTGTGGGGCTGGACTGGCGGCTGGTCGGGTTGGTTGCCGCAATCGTTGGTCACGCTGGGTCAGTTGCAGGGCAGGGTCGCTGCTGTCGGCTGGGACGGTAAGGATCGCTAGCTGCTCCAGGCTGGGCGAGGTGTAGACATCAAGTAGGGCATGAGGGTTGCGTGCCAGGGCAAAGGGGTAGGTACTATCAGTCTCCAGGTTGTTGAGGCTCTCACGATAGCGGCCCAGTTCGACCCCCTCCGCCATGAATATATACGCACTCTCCCCCTCATTGGCTTCATTTCTTTCCACCGTAACTTTGAGGCAACCAGTGTGCGCGTTGCGGCTGAGGCTGGTCAGCAGGCTGGTCAGGCTTTGTTCGCGGCTAGGGCGGCTGCCGAGCGCGTTCTCACCATAAGCGAGGGCAGCATAGCTCCGCACAAAGTCGTCGTCCAGCGCATTAAGGGTCGCTGCGCTGCGGAGGGCGTTCTGGCTGGCTTCGCGCTCGATCTGGCGGTAGGCGGCGGCGGTGTCGGCAGAGAGGGTAGCGAAGCCGCCTGCCAGCACCCCGCTATCCCGCCAGAGGGCATCAATGATCTGCCCGCGATAGAGCAGCAAGACCCCCCGCGAACCCCGCCGCTCCCAGCTAAGGTAGCCAGAGAAAAGTTGCACCGCCAGCCCATCCAGCAGGTGGGCGAGGCTGTCGTCCTCTGGAGTCACACCGACATTGCTGGCGAGGGCCAGTACGTCGTCCAGGGCAACAGCGCGACCAAGCGGCAGCGGCATCGTGTCGTGGCGGGTAAAACGCAACTGCGCCTGCGCCACCCGGTCGGGCTGCGCGGCCAGTTGCTCGGCTGGGGGCGGGCTGGGCGGCTCTGGCGCGTCCAACACCTGCTCAATATCCGACTGGCGGCGCATAGTCTCCACGTCATCTTGCAAACCGAGGGTAGCAAGCAGGAAGTATTCGTCGGCCCTGCTGATCGAGGTGCCAGGGGCCGGGCTGCCGTTCTGCCAGGAGAAGCGTTGGCGCAGCTTGCTACCCAGCAGGCGATAGATGATGTCGTCACCGCTGTCTACCCCGCGCCGCACATCCACCAGGTGGCCTTCATCAAAGTAGAGGCGCGCTTCCACCTCCCCACCTGCCTGCTCCTCGCGGATCAGCAGGCAGCCGCTACGGGCTTTGCGCTTAATGTAGGCCAGCATCTCGGCCAGCGATGTCGAGTCGGTCGTTAGCTCCACCATGGTGTCACCGTGTCCATATCTCGTATTGTTACCATAATATAGCGCAAGCCGCCGCTTTCGTCAAGCGTAACAGGCCACGATCTTTCATCCTCTGGCTGTAAAGGCTGTTCGCGGTCGCGCGGAGGATCGCGGCAGCAGAGCCAGCTTGCCGCCCGCTACTGGTTTGTGGTAAGATCAGCGTGCCTAAAACGTTTGAGGGGGAAGATCATGCAAGAAGCAAGTATCAAGGCGCAGTCGCTCAGTGGCTTCCGCGATTTCCTGCCAGAGAAGATGGTCGTCCGCCAGTACGTGATCGGCACCCTGCGCCAGGTGTTCGAGCGGCACGGCTTCGAGCCGCTGGAAACCCCCGCCCTGGAATACGCCGAGACGTTGGAGGGTAAGTACGGGGAGGACGAACATCTCCTCTACCGCTTCACCCACGGCGACCGTAATGTGGGCCTGCGCTACGACTTGACTGTGCCGCTAGCCCGCGTGGTCGGCCAGCACGCAGCTCGCCTGACCTTCCCCTTCAAACGCTACCAGATACAACCAGTCTGGCGGGCCGAACGGCCCCAGAAGGGCCGTTACCGCGAGTTCTACCAGTGCGACGTAGACATAGTGGGTAGTAGCAGCCCGCTGGCCGACGCAGAGGTGATCAGCATCAACTATGAGGGGCTGCGCGACCTCGGCTTTAGCAACTACTACACGCAGCTTAACAGCCGCAAGCTGCTGACCGCCATCGGCCTCTACGCCGGGGCGGGGGAGCAGGCGGGCAGCATCTTCCGCGCCATTGACAAGCTGCCCAAGATTGGTGAAGCGGGCGTGCTTGAGACGATGGCGAAGTACGGTATTGCCGACGACGTAGCCCGCCGCGCCCTAGACCTTGCGCTCCTCAGCAAGGGCCGCCGCGACCAGGCCGATGACCTCAAGCTGCTAGCCGATCTGCGCCAGCGGTTCGCCGCGATCCCAGAGGGGGTGGCTGGGGCCGACGAGTTGAGTGCAGTTGTCCGCATCCTCCCCCACCTCGTGCCAGACAGCGCGTATGCAGTTGACCTCACCCTTGCTCGCGGCCTCAACTACTACACCGGCGCGGTATTCGAGACGGTAGTAGTGGATGGTGGGGTGGGCAGCGTCACTGGCGGGGGTCGCTACGACGAACTGGTGGGGATGTTCAGCGGGCGCAATCTGCCGACGGTCGGCACCAGCTTTGGCCTGGAGCGGCTGATCGACATCATCGAGGGGCGGGCTGGGCAGCAGATGCGCAAGACGCTGGCCCAGGTCTTCGTCAGCGTCTTTAATGAGGCGAGCCTGCCCGCTTCGCTCAAGCTGGCGGGCGAGCTGCGCGCCGCTGGCCTCAATGTCGAGGTCGCCTACGACTACCAGAAGGGCGAACTGGGCAAGCAACTGAAGTACGCCGCCGCTCGTGGCATCCCCCTCGCCCTGATCCTCGGCCCCGACGAGCAGGCCCAGGAGCTAGTGCAGCTACGCACCATCGCTGCCGAAGGGGGCGCAAAGGGCGAGATCGCTCAACAAGCTGTTCCCCGTAGCGAGATCGCCGCTGCCCTGCGCGCCCGCCTCAACTTGCGCGCCGACCCATGACCAATTTCCTATTTACGGGCTACTGATAAGCGTGTTATGATGAGGGCGGGTAGGTGTACCCCCCGCTATCATTGTGCTACAAGCCGCATCCTCGCGGTTGTTTGGAGGAAAAGTAAGATGTTCAAAACACGAAACAGGCAACGAGGGCTGGCCGGGACACGGCGGCGCGGACAGGGTTTGGTCGAAATGGCGATCATCACCCCGCTGATCCTCGTGCTGGCTATGGGTACGCTAGAGGTAGGTCTGCTACTCTCCGGCCACTACAATGCTCTCTACGCCGTACGTGAGGCCTCGCGTATTGGCGCGTTCGCCCGCTGCTCGGTTGACCCCGCTACTGGCTTTTCGCCAGACGACGCGGTGTTGCTGCGCCTCGGTGCTGCCCTCAAGGGCAAGATGGATCCGGGCGACATCTGGAAGGTGGAGATTTACAAGGCTGACCCAAGTGGCAACATCAGCGGCGGTCTGGTCAATACCTACAAACGCTTCGTGATCACTGGCACCACTTCCACGATCCTGACCCCCACTCTGCTGGAGTCCGATGCCGCCAAGCCCTGGAAGCCCCAAACCCGTGGCGACAATCCAATGCCCAACGCTGGCCTCACTGCGGCCCCCTGGTTGGGCGTGCGTATGTACTACACGCATACTACGATGACGTTCGTCGGCAAGCTGATGGGGCCGAACGGCCAACTCTCCTCCTCGGAGCGGTCGGTTATGCGGATCGAGCCAGCACCAGACCCCAGGTCTCAGTGCGGTACTTAACCGCTTGAAGGAGGTTTTACGATGTTGATGAGTAAGCGGCGTAAGCGCAGCCGGGGCCAGGCGATGGTCGAGTTCGCCCTCGTCTTCCCGCTCTTTCTAGTGATCATCCTCGGCCTGATCGAGATCGCGTTCTACTTCAAGGATCGCCTCGGTATTCAGATCGCCGTCCTGGATGCCGCCCGTAGCCTCTCCGCCGCTGGTACGCAGCCCAGCAGCGACAATGCAGCCCTCGGCGCGATCACCAACAGCGGCCTGATCGGTCTCAACTACAACAACGTGCGGGCAATCAAGATTTATGATGCCAGCAAGAGTAGCTGTGCTGGGGTCGCGATCAGCAACCCTAACTGCGCCGACCCGGTCTTCAATCGCTACCACTGGGGGCTGAACGCCTTTGGGGTCTATACTTGGCTACCAGACAGTACCCCTGGCGGCTGGGATCCAGCCACGCGCAAGACGATTGACCCCACCGACATTGCGGGTATCACGATCAGCTATCGCCATGACTGGGTCAACCCCTTCATGCACGCGCTGTCTAGCAGTATTGACCTGACGGCCACCACCTTGATGCCAATCGAACCGCTCTGCTACAAGGGCGACCCCGGCGACTTCTGCGGACAGTAAGCTACAAGCAGCTAAGGAGTATGCGAGATGGACAAGCGAAGGATGAATCTGAGCAGGGTTGAGGCGGGTTGGCTAACCCGCAACCTGCTGGTACGCCGCGAGAAGGGGCAGGCAATCGTAATCCTGGCCCTCGCCCTCGGCGTGCTGCTCACCATTGCCGGGTTGGTCTACGACGTGGGTATGATGCGCCTACAAGGGGCGAAGATGCAAAGGGCTGCCGATGCCGCCTCGCTCGCGGGCGTGGTCTTCATGCCTGATAACTTCTTTGCTGGCACCAACTCTGGTGGCAACGCTACCGAACTCTCGTTGGACACCTCGCAGCGCAACGGCTTCACCAATGCTAGTGGCTGTAGTGCTACCATTCAGCCGCTCGACAAGGTGTGCGTGATCCCGATCAAGGTCTCGATTGACGTGCAGTTGAAGGTGCGCGTTACTGCTCCCTACACCACTACCTTCATGGGTTTGATCGGCTTCAAGAAGATAAAGGTGGCCCGCGAGGCTATCGCCGAGTACAGTTCGCCAATCCAGATGGGTGCGCCAGAGCCATTCCTTGGCACTGGTAGAGGTGCGCTACCACCTGGTATGACTAACATCCCGTCCCTGCCTAGCTACGTTGGCGATGCCGCCCACCCCACCTTCGATGGTAGCGACCCAGAGCGCATCGACTACCCAGATACGATCCGCACCCAGAACTTCTGGCTCAGTATGCACTGGGCTGGCACCGACAAGGCCTATGGCGACCCCTTCGTAGTCAAGTACAACTGCAACAACAATGGTGGCCTCTGCAACAACATAGGCAACGATGGGGCTACTGGGGTAGACCCTAGCCTCTACCAGGAGGACTACGACAACAACCAGCCCAACACTGGCTACAACTTCGGCATCTATATGCCCCCTGCCGCTTCGGCCCAGTTGCGTGTCTTCGACGCTGCTTTCGCCGTCAACCCCGCTACCTACACTGCCAACAATGTCAGTGCGTATGACAACGCCAACCCTACGGGAGTCAACCCCCCTGGCGGTCCGGTGAAGAGTACCTGGTGCCAGAGTAACTCGTACTTCACTGGCGACAACATCGCCACCTCTCCCAGTCTGAACCAGATTGACTCCAACGGCTCTATGTCGATTCAAGTTACAGCCACACCGGCAACTCTGGTTGCCAAGAATGTAGCCAACTGCCGCGGCACCACTGCAAGCACTAACGCTAACGTCAATGGCAATTACACCTTTCGGTTGGGCGCACAGCAACTGAACACCTACTACAAGCTTTACCCACCAGACAGCACGCCTTACTACTACGGAGATGACACAGCAGTGGCTGGCTCGGCGTGGACTGTGCCAGCGGTACCCTATACCTCTACCACTCCCGGCACCGACTGGACCAACTACAGTCGCATCTTCGACCCCAACACCAGCCTCTACCACCTCAAGTGGGTAGATTACCATACTACAGGCACCCCTGCCTTCCCTGTCCACCCTGGTGGCCCAGCTGGCGGTAGCCTGAGCAACAACGGCTTTCCCCAATGGCGGCTCAACGTCAATACTGACCGCACTGCTGCCTTTACCAATGGGGGTCGGCGGGTGGACATCCCCGGCCAGAACAACTTCAGTCTGCTGCTCAATGGGGCGGGGGCGGCTGGTGTGCGCGTCTTCTCCCTGCAACGGCTACCGGTCTATGTTAGTCTGCCACAGGGTGAAACCAACCTCTACATGGCTAACGTCCCGGCTGATGCCGCCCGCAAGGTGATGGATGTACGCCTGTTCGACCCTGGTGATGTTGGTACTGGCAACTGCACGATCCAGTTGCTCCACCCACCAGACGCTAGCCACCCTGCCACCTACGTGCAAACCGGTATCAATGTTGTGCAGGGCGTGCAGAGCGACCGCAATCGCGCTGGTGAGTCGCCCGTAGTGACCAACAACACTGACCGCTACCTGGCGAAGGTGGGTAATAATCAAAACGGCCAGAACCGCTGGATCGACATGGTCTATCGGCTAGAACCAACCTACAGTGGTGGCTACTGGCAGGTGCGTTACATAGTGGACACTCAGGCTAGCGACCGCACCACCTGGATGATCACCCTG
>JBBROH010000043.1:0-23993 GCA_038229595.1 Chloroflexia bacterium
GTCTCGCCCTCACCGACAATGCGGCGCACATCCTCGTTGCTGCTCCGGCGCAGGACGCAACCAGCGACCCTGACCTCTTGCCGGTTGAGCAGACCGCTGCAACCCAGCGGCAGTCCCAGGTCAGCCTGCGCTGGCTCGGTGGCAACGCGGCACCCCAACTCGCGGCCAGCCAGCTACTCCCCGGCATCAGCAACTACTATCTGGGCAATGACCCCGCTAGGTGGCGAGTGAACGTCCCTGCCTACACCCGCGTGGACTACCAGGGCGTGTACGCCGGGGTTGACCTTAGCTGGTATGCTACCGCCGATGGTCAGCTAGAGTACGACTTTATTGTGCAGCCGGGAGCCGACCCCAGCCTGGTCAAGATGGCGGTGGACGGGGCCGAGCGGCTCGAACTGGTAGGCGACGACCTGCTGATCCACACGGCGGCAGGTACGCTGCGGCAAAGTGCGGCCCGCATCTACCAGCAGAGAGCCGACGGCAGCCTCAGGGTCGTCAGCGGTAGCTACCAACTCTCGGGTAACGTGGTCAGTTTCCGGCTGGGTGGCTACGACCGCAGCCTGGCGTTGGTGATCGACCCGATCATCTTCAGCTACAGCACCTACCTCGGCGGGGGCGGGGACGATAGGAGCTACGGGGTTACGGTGGACAGCACTGGCTTTGCCTACATCACCGGCTCAACCACCGGCAGCTTCCCCATCCTTGGCAGCGGCAGTCAGACTACCTTCGGCGGCGGCACGAGCGATGCATTCGTAACCAAGCTGGACAGCACCGGGGCGAGAGTCTACAGCACCTACCTCGGCGGCAATGGCGACGACGCAGGGTGGGCTGTGGCGGTGGACAGCAACGGCTTCGCCTACGTCGGTGGCTATACCAGTGGCGACTTCCCCACCGCTGGGAGTGGCAGCCAGACCACCTACGGCGGCGGTACCAATGATGCGTTTGTAACCAAGCTCGACGGCAGTGGGGCGAGAGTCTACAGCACCTATCTCGGTGGCAGTGGCAACGATGTGGGTCGCGGCATCGCCTTGGACGGCAACGGCTTCGCCTACGCCAGCGGCTACACTGACAGTCCTAACTTCCCCATCTTGGGTAGCGGCAGCCAAACCACCTACGGCGGTGGCCTCTACGATGCGTTTGTGACCAAGATCGACGGCACCGGGGCCAGGGTCTACAGCACCTACCTGGGCGGCGATGGCTATGATCGAGGCTTTAGCATCGCAGTGGACGGTGACGGCTTGGCCTACACCAGTGGTGGCACCACCGGCAACTTCCCCACCCTGGGTAGCGGCAGTCAGACCACCTTTGGTGGTGCTTTCGATGCGTTCATAACCAAGCTGGACAGCACCGGCGCGCGAGTCTACAGTACCTATCTCGGCGGCCTCGGCAGTGAGCAGGCCAGCGGCATCAGGGTGGACGGCGCAGGATTTGCCTACGTCACTGGCTATACCATCAATGATGGCTTCCCCACCCTGGGCAGCGGCAGCCAGACTGTCTACGGCGGTGCTTTCGATGCGTTCGTGACCAAGATCGACGGCACCGGGGCCAGGGTCTACAGCACCTACCTGGGCGGGAGTGGCGACGATGTGGGTCGTGGGCTTGCGCTAGACAGCAGCGGCTTCGCCTACACCAGCGGCAACACCAACGGCAACTTCCCCACCCTGGGCAGTGACATTCAGAGTACCTACGGCGGCGGTAACAACGATGGGTTTGTGAGCAAGATCGATAGTAGCGGAGCGAGAGTCTACAGCACCTACCTCGGTGGCGGTGGCGACGACGTGGGTCGGAGCATTGTACTCGACAGCACTGGACTTGCCTACATCAGCGGCTACACCAGCGGCGACTTCCCCACCGGCGGCAGCGGCAGCCAGACCACCTACGGCGGTGGCCTCTACGATGCGTTCGTCAGTAAGCTGAGGGTTGGCTCACTACCAGGCACACCAGTCAACACCCTCACGCCTACCAGCACGCCCGTACTACCTACCAGCACGCCGAGCAGCCTACCCACCAACACCAGCACGCCCGCGCCTAGCCAGACACTCAGTGGTGGAACCCCCACAGCACAACCGACCAGCACTCCTACCCCAACCAGCAGTCCCGCTGTCCCCTCACCCACCCCCTGCGCCATCGGCTTCACCGACGTGCCGACGACTAACCTCTTCTATGGCGACATCCAGTTCCTCGCCTGCCGAGGTATCGTCAACGGTTTCCCCAACGGCAACAGCACCTTCCGCTTCGAGCCGAACGGTACGGCCCGGCGTGGTGAGTTCGCCAAGATCGCGGTCAACGCCTTTGGCATCCCGGCCTTCACGCCGCCGACCCCGACCTTCAACGACGTACCGACCACCAACGTCTTTTACAGCTTCATCGAGGCTGCCGCCAACGATGGGGTCATCACCGGCCTCAACACCCAGCAATGCGCTGCCCTCGGCACACCCGGTCGCTGCTTCGGCCCCAACCTCAACGTTACTCGCGGGCAGGTGGCGATCATCGTCCAACGAGCGCAGAACTACACCCCGTTCACGCCGGTCAGCCCAACATTCACCGACGTGCCGACCAGCTACTTCGCCTACGTAGCGATTGAGACGCTGGCAAGCCGCAGCATCATCCTGGGTGCAGCCTGCCCGGCTCCGCAGACCGGCCAGTGCTTCCGCTCCAACGACAACATCCGGCGTGGCGAACTGAGCCGCATCACCCGCCGGGCGATTGAGTCAGTGCCTCCGTTCAATCGCTAACCACAACCCAAGCCCTCTCACGAGGGAGAGGGGAACCCAGAACAGCAACCCCGTTAGTAGCACACTGGCGGGGTTGCTTTTAGCACTGCGGAAGTGGCTAATTCGTTAGACTTAGTGTTACAACCGCCCTTGACAAATGGGTGGAAGGTGGCTAAATTGATTAGCATCAAGCTGGGAGTACATCAGCCATAACCGAAGCCGAACTGCTAACTTGGGCCGCTGACTTTACGGCCTTTACCAACCGCTTTGCTAGCCTGTTTAAGCGTAGTGAGCCTCGTGAGCAAGTTGCCAAGTATGTTCGGGGGCTGCTCGCCACTGTGGAGCGCAAGAACAGCTGGCAAACTGCCGAGGTAGTCGGCGACCGCCGCCCTGACCCGATGCAACGCTTGCTCTACAAAGCCAGTTGGGATGCTGAGGCCGCCCGCGACCTCTTGCAGAGCTACATCATTGAACAATTTGGCGAAGCCGAGGGCATCGGGGTCGTAGATGAAACCGGCTTCCTCAAGCAGGGTACCCATGCCGTAGCAAGCAGTAGCCATGCTGGAACACGCTTGGGCCAAAGGCGTGCCAATGCGCTGGGTGACGGGCGATGAGATATATGGCAACGCCAGCCACCTGCGCCGCGCCGTAACCAAAGCAGGCAAGCTGTACGTGCTGGCGGTCAATCGCACGACCTCTTTGTGGTTGACGCGACCTAAGGTTGAGCAGCCGATTGCACCGCCACGTGGTCGTCCGCGTAAGCATGAGCGACTGGCAGCCGGTGGTGCTAGCTGGCAAGCAGCCGAGGCGATGTTGGCTGCCCGCTGCCACGTCAGGATGCCGCACAGAGCATCATCTCCATGGATTGCTGGGGTAAAGCTATCGTGGTCGGTAGCACCAGCTCCAACGATCTGCCATTCCCCATCCCGCCACGTAACCCTGTCCAGGGCCAGAAATGGGGGAAGGATGACGCTTTCATCGCCATGATCAACCGCTTTGGCTCGTCGCAAGCTACCGCCTCAGCCAGCAGCCAGGCAGGCGGCAGCGCAACTGCAACGCTGGATATCCCCCCGGCCAGCCTCACCGCTGGGGCTGGTGAGACCGAGACCGAGATCGCCAGGGGTACCCAGACCGCCGCAAGCAAAGCGACCCTCACCGCGCAGGCACGCCTCAGCCGTACCCCCACCCGCGTCCCCAGCGGTACCCGCCAACCCACCGCTACGCGTGAACCTAGCCCTACGGTGACAGCGACCCCCAGCGCGACCCCCACCGAGGTTCCTTTCTGCGAACCGACGGGCAACACGATCAAGGGCGACGACACCTACCAGGTCGAGATCATCGGCAAGTGTACGGGGAACCTGAAGGCACCGATCAACATCGACCGCTACTACGGGCCGCTAGCCGATGCTGGTGCGGAGACAGGCAAGATCGATCCGACCGTGATCAGCACCACGGTCGAGGCTTACGCCACGCTCAAGATCGAGGTCAGCGATGCGGCGGGCCAGACCTTCCTGACCAGCTTCGCGGGGCAGAGCTGCGACTTCACCCCCTTCAGCAATGCTCATACTGAAAGCTGCCGCATTGCGGTCAACGAACTGATCTTCCCCAGGAAGGGTTCGATCACCCGTGATGGCAGCGGTAATATCACGTCGGCTAGCGCACCACCTGATGCGCTCAACCAGATCATCATCACCCACAATACACCGCCTAACGCTAAACCAGGCAAGATCGAGAAGGTCACGCTGGATTTGAAGGGCATGCGCCCACTGGTGCTGGCGGCTGGCTTCAACTTCAGCGAGAGTACTCCTGCCCACTACCAGTGGCCGACAGATGGCACCACGCCTTGTCAGGACGGCAAGCCTACCTGTTTGCCCTACTTCACCTGGCCTTGGGATCCTGCCACCAGCGAGATGCTGTTCCGCCCCAACCGCGATGGTCATGCTTCCATCTACAGAGGGGGTGAGACACTTGCCCAAGAGGTGAGAGGCGCAATGACGATGTTTGGTGTTCCTCGCGTCAACATCATCGGACACTCGATGGGTGCCTTGTGGTCACGTGAGTTTGCCCTACGCTACGATCAGCATGATAATTCCCTACCCAGCAGCATAGATCGCTTGATGATGCTTGGTACACCCAATGGTGGAAGCAGCTGGGCGGACACCGCTGGCAACCTGCGCCAACGCGGTTACACCAAACCAGCACTCAATCACCTTAGGAAAGACTTCATGTTGAGCCAGTACAACCCTAGCCATGGTCCGGTGCTTGGAGTTACCTACGTAGACCTGGCTGGGATTGCACAAGGTTTCCCAGTTAGAGGAGACCAGGTCGTGAGCGTTGATAGCGTTCAGAAGCTCCCCTACAGCACTCACCTAGCACCGATCACCAAGCCCATGCCGCCCCCCATCGATAAGAAGATTGTACACCAGTTGCAGCCGAAGGCAGCCGCACCTAATGGTGTGCCATACACCGACTTTCGCGACGCGCTTAGACGTTGCTTTGTGCTGACGGGTGACTGCTATGGCGCAACTCCCGTCACCAACTTGTCAGTAACAGCACCGGAGCCAGTCTACATCAACTCCTACCCATCGATCTATGGCACATTGCGGGCAGGGCAAGTACAGACTGGCACTATCATCGTGGACAACAACGTGCAGAGCGTCAGCTTCCGCTTGAACTGGGCCAACGAGGACGCTGAACTAGTAATCACCGTCCGCGACCCACAAGGGACGCTGATCGATGCAGCCAGCACCTACCCTAACCTGACGGTTAGTTGGGACGGTGCAGGTATCAAGTATCTGATCAAGACCCCACTGGCAGGGCAGTGGGAGGTGAGTGTGCGGGCAATAACCACCCCCCCGAACGGCGAGCAATTCGATGTGAGCGGCGAGTTCGACGAAGAGCGTTCACTACTCGCCCAAAGAGAGACTGCTGACCTAACCATTGTGCCAAACCTCAGCACCCAGCTAGGGCCGCTCAACGAACCGCTGTCAATTAGCGCAACAGTTGGTGATGGCAATCCCATCGCCAATGCCATCCTCACGGCAACCATCGCACAGTTCAGGGAGGGGAGTTACAGCAGTATAGTGATACCGCTCGTCAACCAAGGTAGTGGACTCTATCAAGCTAGCTTCACCCCCACAATGGAGGGTCAGTACGATGTGACTATCCTGGCTACAGGTCGAAACTCAGCAGGTCAGCCCTTCCGCCGGCAGGTCAGCACCCTGTTCACTGCCAGTTCAGCAGCCATGCTGCAACCAACCTACAGGGAAGAAGCGGTGGACGGTAATAGCAATGGTCTCTACGACAGATTGCTGATCACCGCAACCACGACGATCAGCGAGGCCGGACGCTACCAGTTGAGCGGCTACCTGGCAAAGCTAGATGGTGCTGGTTTGGGCTACAGCAGCGTGCAAGTCAACCTCGTGCCAGGCAGTCGGGCTATCACTCTCGCTTTTGATGGAGTGGAGATTGGGCGGGCGGGGGCCGATGGCCCCTACCAGCTCCGCAGCCTCTACTTCAGCCGCATCGTCAGCGACGAGATCGGCCTGGCTCTCATACCAGTGGCCTATACTACCACTGCCTACTCGCGCTACGCCTGGGAGCGCAGCAACGGGGTACTGACCGGCCCCACCACGGAACACGCAGTGGACACTAACGGCAACGGCCTCTACGACTACCTGGCAGTGACGACCACCCTTGACCTACGTACCGCTGGGAGCTACACCGCCAGCCTCAACCTGCTAACCGCCGATAAGCGGATGGTCGCCGCGGCCAACCTCCCTAACCTGAGCCTGGTGCAAGGTAGGAACCAAGTCGTCGTCCGCTTCGAGGGCGGCCAGATCAGAGCTAGCGGCCTGGATGGTCCCTATCGCGTTGGCGATCTCGTACTCTGGTCGCGTCAGCCAGACAGTTCGGTGGCTGAGGTACTGAGTGCTACGGCTGCCTACCGCGCCAACCAGTTTGAGGTGGCTCTGCCAACCACTACGCCAACGGTTGCCACGGCCACCCCCACCCGTACTAGCTCACCAACCAGTACCCCCACGGGTAGTCCAGCCCTGGGCGCGCCTTACGTGGTCAGTGGCACCATCACCTATCATGGCGAACTGGTGGCTGGGGCAGTGGTCGAGGTGCTGGCTACCACACCGCTAGTCACAGTTACCACCAACGCCAGCGGCTACTACAGCCTGACCGTACCAAGTGGTCTCTACAACCTACGTGCCACCTTCTCTAGTCCCTGCGCTCAGACGAGTGTTGGTACGGTGAACGGCCCCCCTAGCCAAACCTTCAACTTCGCCCTGCAACCTACCCACGACAACTTCGGCTACACCTGCGAAGACCGTACCGCCTACCCTATCGTGCCAGCAAGCGTGGCACTTGACTTCTCAAGCACGAGCGGCAACATAACACTTGCCCTGCCCTTCAACTTCCACTTCTACGGGGGTAGCTACTCCACCATCAACGTCAACCGCCACGGCAACGTGCAATTCCCTGATAGCAACAACAGCATGCCAGGTGGATGGCGTATTCCCAACTGGCCTGCTTACCCCTTCAGCTCGCTACCGCATAATGCGATACACGCTTATTGGTCGAACCTGTCGCTGGAGACTGGCGGTAGGGTCTACTACACAAGCAGTGGTACGGCCCCTTATCGTCGCTTCCTGGTCGAGTGGCGCAATGTGCCACACGGAGCGGGGGGCAGCACCAGCTTCGAGATTGTTTTGGAGGAGAGTACCAGCCGCATCTTCCTCAACTACGGGCAGATCGACCACCCCAACTACGGGATGGTGGCCTACGGCATCGAGAACTGGAACAGCACCGGCTGGATCAGCTATGGCCTACTCGGTGGTACAGCTAACAACCGTTAGCTCTATCATCTCCATAGCATCCTCGGCCAATGACCAAAAGGGTATCGGTTTGCTGGATAAAAGCCAAACCGATACCCTCAGTTGGTAAGAAGGGTATATCATCGTCCGGTTCAGCAGGACGGTGGTCGCCTCGCTCGAAGCGGCTCACTGCTTTGATCATCCGCTGCGCCGCTGCTTCCAGCACTTGACGGGTGGGGCAGTAAAGTACCGCTTCAAGGTAATCGCGTGCGGCGGTCATCTCGTCCCAGTCCCGCTCGAAACGGTCTGCTAGGTGCATTGCTTCACGGGCCGCTGCTGTCGGCTGGCCGTTAGCGTCCGTTGCCGCAGGCCAAGGGTGTGCCCTCTCTGGGTTAGGTTGTTGCTTATTCACCTTTAGACCTCCTGCTCTATTACCATGAGGAATGCAGCCGTTGTCCCCGGATAGTCGGTAAGCTCCGTCCGGGCTGCTCGTAGGGCTTGCCACAGGTCGGGGTTGCCGTAGTGCTTGAGGATCGCGGCGTGGGTTGCGCCAAGCTCCACCTTGTTCCCTTCGTACAGCAGCACGTTCTCTGGCAAGGGCACCTCCACGCTGGGTAGCACCGCCCGCTCAACCTGACGACCCAGTGCGTTGTATTCACGATCCAACAGGCGGCGCAGCGGCGTTGGCAGCTCGTGCGATGAGTAGAACAGCACATCGCGTAGCACCCGCAGCCGTTGCAGGTACATGGCGGTGCACTCCACCCAAGCGATGGGGGTGTCAGTTTGCGGTGGTTTGGTGGTAAAGGCGAGCAACAACTCCACCAAGGTGACAAGTTGGTGCGCTGCCGGTCGCAGTTGGCTAGCATCCGGGTCGCGTAGTACGCTAAAGACGGCTGCCATTGCTGGGGCAAGCTCATGCTGCACGGCTGCCATCAGAGGAGTAGAGCTGTGTTGGTTGAGCACTCGCTGCACCAGCCGACAAAGCTGGCGCGCCTCCTGCCGGAGTGACCAGTCAGGGTCGTCATCGTCGAGGGCGTTGTCTACGGCTCTGTTGGTCGCGGCCAGCTTGTGCCCCAAACTGGTCGGCAGGTAGTACGGCTTTGCTGTGGGCATGGTTTTCATCTCGCTCAGGTAAGCTCATAGAAGGCTGGCTCGGTCAGCACTCTGCCTTCGGCCTCGGCTTGTTTGCGCTGCTCGCGCCGCTCCTGCATCTCCTGCCGCCACCGTGCTAGGCGGGCGATATGCTCAGGATCATCGTCGCCGGGGTAGCGGTGGCGGTAGGTCTGGTGGTAACTCTCCTGCGGGTCGGCAAAGACTGGGTGGCTGGCATCGTAGATACTCTGGGCTGCCTCGCGCAGTTGTTCGGCGGCGGCCACCAGGTCGGTAGCGCGGTGGTGCTGCCGCTGCTCGGCAGCGGCAGCCCAGCGTAGCAGCAGCCGATCAGTGATGTCCAGCAGGTTGAGGACGGTAGCCCGTAGTTCCAGGTCGTCTGCCTCGGCCAGGTTGAGGTTGACTTCTGCACGCAGGTAGGTGGTGCTGTGCTTCACCCTGGCAGCGATCTGCTCGTTCTTGCGATCTTGCTTGCTGAACCAGGTGGGGTAGAAGCCGGGCCAGTCCATCAACTGGTGATCCAGCCACTTGGCCTGCTCACCGAGGACAGCCTTGAGCTTCGCCAAGGCAGGTTTGTTCGGCAGGTCACGACCTGCTTCGTAGTCAGTCAGCTTCCTTATACTGATACCACTTTGCGCTGCCAGTTGCTCCTGGCTCAGGTTGATGGTCCCACGGTAGAGCTTCAAGGGGTTCTCGCGCACGGGTGGCCCTCCTCATAGTGCGGATGATGGTAATTTGTCCTAGAACAATTGTACTACGCTTGTCAAGCGGTATATGTTACCTCATCAGCACGGAATTAGGCCGCCCACTGACGGCAGGAGATCACCCAGACCCCGCTGAAACTTACCATTGAGCCTGCCGGTCAGACATAGAAGGACGGTTAAGAAGTGCGCTCACACCTGCTTGTGCTAGCTGCTAATATACCCTTAACATTACCCCAGACCCCAACGCTGACTACACCCTAGACCTTACCCTGGCCATTACGTGGTATGTCATCCCACCTTGCTCAAAAAGGGCAGCTGAAACCCCGATATCTATATTACTATACAAGTGAAATGAGGGCTGAGACAATGGCTGAACGGACAGAAGCAGGACAGCAGGAGCAGAAGCGGTATGCGGTAGAGCCAGACAACGCCGGTAATCAGATGATCAAGGTAAACGGCCCGCTGCAATACGAACTGAGTAAACGGATGAACCAGTTGGGCATGAAAGGGGTCGAGGTAAAGGTAGGCAAGGAAGGGCCGAGAGGGAAGGAGCGGTTCGACCTGATCGTGCAAGCCATCGCCAAATACAACCATCTCAATCATGCTCAAATCCTCAAACTGTTCTACTACAATCTTACCAGGGTATCGGCAGCGCATACGTGTAAGCGGGAACTAGCCAGGTTGGTACAGGGTGGCTGGTTGGAGACGTATGAGCAGCGTGACGGGGTCTACAAGCTGGGTTGGTGGGCTAAGGTGCTGCTAGCGACGAAGGGAAGGAACATCTTTGGCGACCGCACCCTCCTGCGTGAACATGATCTTTTGGGGGCCGAGTTGCTGGTAAGGATGTTGAGCGAGGCGCGGGAGCAGGGTGGTAATGGTCAATGGTGGGGTGAGTACGAGTTGCAGTTGAGCGATGAGATCAGACCGGATGCAGTGGGCAGGATCGCCGTCGGGGGTAATCGCATTGATTTCTTCGCTGAGGCTGACACCGGCAGTGAGCGGGAGAGTCAGTTTGGCAGCAAATACCAGGCGTATGCACGTTATCGGGCTGAGAACAACTGGCAACGGCGGTTCAATCGAGAGACGTTCCCGCCGGTATTGGTGATCAGCAGCAGCAAGGAACTCAGGCTGATGGGGATGCTGGAGAGCCTGGAGCAACGCATGAACCGACAGAACGTGGACGTGCAATTCTACCTCACCACCCGGGATCGGATCGAGAAGGTGACTGGTCTGGTCAATGGCCCCAACCCCGGCGTGCTACATGGCAAGATTTGGAGTGCCCCTTTCAGCAGCGACCTCTACGCCTTGCTGCCTTGAGGTTGAGGGTTAAAATAGCGTGCTGCTGGCAAGGGACGTAGCCCTTGCCACGACCAGCCTGACTTGCTGCGAAGTATGCTTGCCCCGCAAGCCCGGTTGCTGAGGGGTGAGGATTTCTTACCCCTGCTGTCCAGCTAGATGCTAAACCTGCGCTGACATGGTGAGGTGTCTGTAGGGGTGAGAAATCCTCACCCCATACGCATCAGGTTTAGATTGGCGGCGGTTATAGCCCCCGTAACGGCCCGTTTTGTACTCAGTTTGTCTGAAACTAGACGAACCAGCCAGCCGACTTTGTACTTAAGCGGTAGCGGTGGGGAGCCGCTAAAAACCGGCCAGTATAAACCGACTTTTTGTACTCATAACCTGATGTGTATGGGGTGAGGATTTCTTACCCTTGCTGCACGGTACTGGTTGTGGAAACCCCTGAAGCTGAAGCAGAGGATTGATGTAGGGGTGAGGATTTCTCACCCCCATACACATCAGGTTTAGGATGACAGAAGGAAGCTCTTTGTGCCATTATATGTATGTCACTAGCTTATCCGCAAAGGAGCTTCCTGCGTGTCTACTATACGGCTATGGGGTAAGAAATCCTCACCCTGCATCTGCATAGGTGTCCGATTTAGACCCCTGCTGCTTCGCCTCCTACCAACAGCCGCAGGGGTCGCACAGCGACCCCTATCCTATCGAGCACTCCTCTGTTGAAGCAAGAGGCGGCGCAAACTGAACCACAATGAGCAAGGAATGTTAGCCCCTGCGCCGTTATCTTGACAGCGGCACGGCTCTGTGCCGGTGCGTAGGGCTAGACCTCACCCTCCAGCAGAGCCAGGTAGTCGCGCACCAGGTCGAGCAATGCCTCGGCCACCCCTGCCAAACTCTTGCGGTCGTCATTGCTGGCTAGCTCAAACTCTAGCTGATCCATCGCCAAACCCAGTACCCCGCGCCGCCGAGCGTACTCTCGCTCTACGGCTGCCAGGTTGGTGCTGAAGTTGCCGCTGGTGGTTGACGGCCATAGCTGACTGAGTGGGCCGCGGGTCAGGTTGACCTCGGTACTGGACACACCAACGAAATCCTCCACCTCGCTCAAGAGCCAAGCTGCTTGCCACAAGATGGCCGCCAGGTTGCGCCGCGCATACGCCTCGCGCAGTTCAGCGGCGGCACTGAGCAGCCAGTCCCAGGTGCGGTCGAAGTGGTCGGCAGCCAGCACCCGCCCGGCAGCTTTGGCCGCCGCTCTCATCTCGGCCTGTGTCGGCGGCTCATCTTGCGGGCGCGCTAAATAAGACCACATAAGTAATCCGGTGTTACCGATGATAGTAAGAGCCTGCTGCGGCTGCTGGTCAAGCCTGCCAAAGAATTGCTCTACCGCTACCCTCAGCTTGTCCAAACTGCCAAAGCCGTAGTTGTCTGTCACTTCACGCCGCAACTGGTGCCACAGCCGTTCGATCAGGTTCAACTGGGGGCTGTAGGTGGGCAAGGCAAACACTTCGAGCCAGTCTGCCTCGGCCACCAATGCTGCTTTACTCTTGTGGCTGTGATGCACGCTGTAGTTGTCAATCACCAGCACCGCCTTGATCTTATGCTCACGGCACCAAGCCGCGTAATCCTGACCCAGTTGCGCAAGCAACTTGATGAAGTTGTCCGTGTCTTTGTGTTCACCAATGTAGCGACTAAGTTGCCCAGTGCGGTAGTTCACCGCGCCAAAGCCATAGCACTTCTGGTTCTGGCGTGGGGTGTTCACCTTGACCTGCTCACCCCGCCGGGTCCAGAGCCGGGTCACGGTTGGTAGCAAGGCAAGGTCAACCTCGTCCTGATAGAGCAAGATTAGTTGATCAGCCATCGCCTGGGTTTGCAGCTTAAGCAGGGCAGCGGCCTTCAGGGCATAATCAGGATCAGGGCTGCTGACCGAGAGTACCGGGCGGGCCGGATGGAAGCCGAGCTTGTGCAGCCAGCGACGAATGGTTTCTTTGCTACAACGTAGCCCTAGTTTAGCCTGCAAATGGGCCAGCAACCGAGCACAACTCCAGTTGGAGAAGCTGAAGCCGAGGCTACGTGGCTGGGCGGCGACGGCGGTTTGCAGTTCAGCCTGAGCGGCTGGTCCCACTTTTGGGCGGCCGCCCAGAACCAGGCAGCACCTCCAAACCGGACAAACCTTGTTGCTCATAGCGATCAAGCCAGTAGAGGATGGTATCCTCACCGAAGTAGGTGAGGGTGGCAATCTCTTGAACAGTATGACCAGCAGCAGAGAGTAGCACAATCTGAGCATGAGTACGCAGGTCGGCATTGTTGGTCTGGCGGTAGAGTTGCTGCACGGCGGTGCGTTCCTGGTCAGCGAGGGCATGAACAAAACGATGAGCTTGCATAAACCACCTCCTGCTTAGTATCTTGAGGTTGCAGTTAGCAGAAGGTAGGCCATGACCGGAAACCTAATGTGGTCTTATTTAGCCGCATCAGGGCCAGATAATCCCGTTCGCGCACGATGGCTACGTCCACATGGTCGCCTTCCATCATTCGCACCACGAGGGGAATACCCCTACGGGCGACCTGATCCAGATAGTGGTCGGGCATTTCCGCGAACTCGCCACGCTTGATGTTCCTCGGTTCTAGCATCGCTATTGCTCCTTGGCTAGCTCTTGGCTGCTGTGCTGGTGGTTCGGTCAAGGGGGGAAGGCCGCCACCACATCGCATCGTCCTCGGCTACGGGGTAGCGATGACGATGCGGAGGATCCACTGCCCACTGCTCGTAGGGGCGCACTGGTGGGTGGCTGGCCCGGTAGGTGAGGTCGGCGGCTTTGTACAGATGCTCGGCGGCAGTGAGCAGATCATTCGCCCGGTTGCGGTCGTTGTGGTGATAAGTCGTCCAGCCATCGAGGTGGCGGTCGCACTGGTCGAGCAGGCGTAGCACAGCGGTCCGCAGTTCCGGCGCATCAGCCTCGGCCTCGTTCAGGGCAATTTCAGCCCGCAGGTGAATAACGTCGGCCCGTAGCCAGCGGGCGGTATCCGTTGCCGTCTTGTCCAGCCTGGCGAAGTGGTTGGCAGGGTAGCCAGCGGTGGCTAGCAGTTCTGCGGCGAACTCTGCTCCGAAAGCGTGGCCGAGGGCGGTGATCTCCCGCGCACCGATCTGCCCGCGCCCGTGTGCCAGCCAGTACAGGCGGCTGACGAACAAACCACAATCCCTCGCTACCTGGTAGGTGCTGAGGCCAGCCTGCTTGAACCTGCTCGTCAACAACTGACCGACGGCGACACTCTGTTCTGCCTTTAGCTTCATCTTGTTCCCTCCAAAGAATGACTATCCTAGAACAATTGTACTACCATTGTCAAGCGGTATATGTACCGTACAGCGGACGAACAGCGGACGAACAACAGACGAATAAACCACGAACAACAGCCATTACCAATTTCCTATTGACAGTCGTTGGCGGGCTGTGCTATGATCAACGCAAGCCAAAGATGCACGGCATCAGCGGCTTTGTCCGGCTGCTGGCATCCAGTGGCAGGGAGGGCAGCCAGACCAGACCAGCCGAACCGGCTGCGAGGCGAGGGCTGTAGGGTCGTGGTCGGCAGGCGGTCGGTTGCCCTGGGTGGTAGCTGCACGCGGCTGGCGACGATCAGCGGTGGGGAGCGTTGACGCAAGGCGGTCATGAACGCGCTTGTTTGTCCCTCGGCCTCCGCACGGGTGTCAGCAAGGGCGGTGCATGGCACTACCTGAGCCGACACAGCTGATTAGAGGAGCGGAAGTGCTGCGGCCTCTGCTCCTCTTTCATGCTCTCCTCTTGTCCCCCTTTGGTCGCAGCCAAGCAACAGCCACAAGGAGCATCCCCGTGCCAATGGTGCAACCGACGATGGTCGCGCTCGACCGCATCCAGCTACCGGCTATGCAGCCGCGTCAGCACATTGGCGACGTGAGTGACCTGCTGGGCAGCATGGAGCGCAGCGGCATCACCAGCAGCGTCCTACTTGAGCAGCAAGCGGATGGCAGCTACCTGCTGATCCAGGGGGCGCGGCGGCTGGCGGCAGCGAAGGAGCGTGGGGAGCAGCAGCTACCGGCGTTGGTCTACCCCGCTGGCAGGTTGACCGCTGCCGAGGTCTGGCTCTCCCAGATCAACGAGAACGAGCGACGGCGCAACCTGAGCAACATGGAGAAGGCACTGGCTTACCAGCAGCAGAAGCTCCTTTGCGACTACGAACTGCTCTGCAAGCAACTGAAGCTGCCGCCACCCCACCGCACCGACATCAGCGAAGCCGACTACGCCCAACTGGTGGCCGAGGCCGAAGCCGTCGGGGTGAAGGTGCAGCAGGTCAGTTGGCCTGCCTTCCAAAAGCTGGTGGGCTTGAGCGAGACACAGCGCAAGAAGTTGTTGCGCCTGACCAGGCTACCGGCGGCCTTGCAGCAAGCGATGCTGACCAGTAGCCTGGCGTTGGACGCGCTGATCGCCGTCGCCGACGCACCGGACGGGCAGCAGGCTGGCTTGCTGGCGGCAGCAGAGGCCGAGACACACCACGCGAAGGTGGTACAGGCGGTCGCCCGCTACCTGCACGAGCCAACTGCCAACCTCCCGGTGAGCGACCTGCTGGCTGCTACCGAGCGGGAGCGGGCCGCCGCCCCGAAGCTGACCCCGGAGCAGCTAGCCGAGCGGCTGCGTCAGCCGGTCACGCGGCCAGCTTCGGTCAAGGGTAAGCCGAAGGCAACGCGGGCGGTTGGCCTTGCCGACTTGCCCACCCAAGCTGACGATGAACAGCAGGTAAGCGCGTTGACCGACGATCTGCGAACCCTGCTGCGGACGATCCAGGCACGGCTGAAGCTGCTACGCGCCGGTGACGAGCAGGTGCAGGCGCGGCAACTGCTGCAAGAGACCATCCGCTGGCTTCAACAACAGGAAACGAAGCTGAAGGGATTAGCGGATAGGGGTCGCTTTGCGACCCCCGGCACGAGGTAAATATGAGTCTACTACGTGACCTGTTCGACCGCGAGAGTGCCTTCACCAACCGCGCTCCCCGCATTGTCAGCTACTACACCCAGCTAATCAGCCACAAAGAGGGTTGGCTCGGTCATTGCCCCTTGTGCCAGAGCATCGAGTTCAGCTTCGCCCTGGACGGCACCCGCTGGCAATGTACTGCCTGCCACAGCAACGGTGGCTTGGTTGATCTGGTGGCGGGCGTGGGTAAGCTCAAGCGCGACGTGGCTTGGCAGTGGGTGCAGTGGCTGGCTGGTCGGCCCAGCCCCCAACATAGCCTGCTGGCCCGCTTTCAACGCACCGTACCACCCCAGCTTGAGCTGCCAGTAATGACCGCCGCCCGGCAGCGGTTGCGTACTGAGGACAAGCTGCTCTACAATGCTTGGCTGACCTTTGGCCTTGACCCACTGCTGCTGCGACTTGGGCAGGCCGAAGTGTGCAGGGCGGGCTACCGCAGTAAGGCGGTGATCGAGCCAGTTTATAATCGGCAAGGCCGCTGTGTCAGCTACGTAGCATGGCCCTGCCGGGACGACTACCTCGGTGGTTACACCAACCTTTGGTGGCCGACGGCGGAGCTTGCCAACTGGCTGGCAGCCAACCGCGCCGATAGTTGTTTGGTCTTGCAGATTCATCATGGTCATGGCATCGCCCGCGAGTTGCAGCAGTTGGGGCAGAGTGTGGTAACGCTGCCGATGAGCATGATCATTGAGCAGGTGGCCGCTTTTGGTCTACGTCGTGGTGAGGTGTGCTATTTGCTCAACGATGGTCATCACTGGCCTCTCAGCATTACGCAACCGCTACTTGCCGCCGGGATTGTAATTAGGCAGCTACCGGAATGGCACGGTGGCCTGCACGGTGTTCCCAACCGGGAGCAGCTTGCCTGGCTCAAGACCTGCGCCAACGAGGTACACGACGATGGGTTTACCGCCGAGCCAGAGTACCAAGGACTACCAAGCAATGCGGTCACATACTATGTGGAGCGGGAGGAAGCACGGCTGAAGCTGAACCTACCGCTCAGTTCGCGCTACTCCGGAGCCGCTACCCGACGGCAGCATCATGCCGAAATCGAGCAAGTGCTGGCCGAGCGACACCCTTACCTGTTCCCAGCAAAGCCTGCACCCGTAGCCACACCAGCACCAGCAAGTGGTAGGCGTAGCATAGCTGAAGCCCAGCCGCCAGTCATCCCGCCCTCGGTTCAGCCTACCACTCTGGCAGCAACCACAAGCAGCAAGGCAACATGGATCGTTGATTACCTGCTGCCAGTCGGCCTCAGCTTCCTGATCAGCGAGATGAGCAGCGGGCTACCAGCGATGCTGGCAACGCTGGCGACGGCGGTGGCCGAGGGCAAACCTGCCTTGCAGCAGTACGCGGTCGCAGCGGGGCCGGTGCTGTACCTGACCAGTGCGGGCAGCAAGGTGTACCACGCCGGTAAGGATGCCACCCACTGGCTGGGCGACAGGCCGGAGCAGCTTACCGTCCTTGAGTGGCGCACCCGCCTTGACCGCGCCGGATTGGAGCAATTGGCTACTACTCTCAAGCAACAGCCCGGCTGCAAGTTGGTGGTGCTGGACGAGTGGGACGTGCTGCGGCCTGACTTGAGCCACGTGCGCCTTCACGACGAGCAGAGTACGCTGAAAGCACTAAGCAGGCTGGCACAGGCACAGGGCATCGCGCTGCTGGTCGGCCACCTGCTGCCCCATGCTGCCGCGCTGGGCGACGACTGGCTGGCGGGGCTATCCTTCACGGCTAACCACGAGGAGCTAGACGGGTTGCTGGCGATGCGTCGCCCGGCCAGCAACGCGGGAGTACAAGCCGACGGCTTGCTGTTCGCCAACCAGGTGCAGGGTAGCAGCGAGCATCTGCTGTACTACGCCAGCCGCAAGACGCGCCGCTGGCGGGTACGTGGGGCCGCAGCAGAGGGATGAACGGCATACACAGGCGCGCATAGTGAGGGCCAAAGTGTTATGTGGGCTATGTAGGTCAGCAAGTACAAAAGGAGCTTGCCACAGCCAGCCATATCTAATATAGCTGGGTTGGGGATCGGTATTGTGGTGGGTAATGGTGGTGATGGTGGTGAGGTGGTAATTGTTGGTGGTTGAATCGCTGACGGTAAGAGCGGAAGCGGACGGACAAGGTTGGCAGGTAGCTAATATTGGTGGGCCGATGAGCGGTGCGGTGGTGATGGTGGTGAGGTGGTAATTATTTGATGGTCGAGGGGTGGGGTCAAAAGAGCAGCAGCAGAAGGTTGGTAAAGGGGGAGGCGATGACGAAGCTGGCGGTGGTGAATAGAGCATCACGGGGGTTGAGCGAGCGGGTGGGGCAGGTGGGGATGCAGCAGCGGGATGGGGCGGTCTTGCTGGCGTTGGCGAAGTACAATGTGCTGCTGACCGACCATCTGAAGGTGCTGTGTTGTGCTGACTTGCGACCGGCTAGTGCTGACAATTACCTGAAGCGGCTGCCGAAGTTGAGCGAGGCTGGGCTGTTGGAGCGGAACTATGTGGCGCGGCGGGGTTACTGTTACTGGCTGGGGGAGTGGGGCAGGGTGTGGGTAGCGCAGACGTTGGGGAGTGCGCCGGTGGCAAAGGCTGGGCTACGGACGCATAACCTGATCCTGGCAGACTTCATGACAGCGGCTATGGGGGAGATGAAGCTGGCTGGGGGTGAAGCGACGTGGGAAGGGGAGTGGGAGCAGATTTACAGCGCGAAGGTGAGGCCGGACGGGGTGCTGAAGGTGAGCCTGCATGGACATGAGACTAACTGGCTGGTAGAGGCGGATACGGGTAGTGAAACGTTGGCGCAGGTGGTGAGGAAGCTAGAGGGACAAGCGCAATACTTCAAGCGGGGTGAATGGCGGGCCTGGTTTGGCAGCGACAGGTTTCCGGCTACGCTGCTGATCACGGCTGGTGGGGAGCGGCGGTTGTTGCACCTGAAGCGGGCGTTGGAGAGCAAGCTGCGGCGGGTTGATGCGCCGGTGGACTGGGCAGTGACCACCACAACGCGGCTGGCAAGGGTGACGAACATAGCCAACCAGCCGGAGCTTGGCCCGTTGCAGCAGGAGGTTTGGAGTTGGGTGGGCGAGACTGAGCTATACCCGCTGAACCTGGAGCCGGACGATGAGGACGAGGACGAGGACGAGGAGGGGTGAGAAATCCTTACCCCGGCAGAGGGGTCAATTTAGACCCCTACCACTTCGCCGAGAGGGGTGAGAAATCCTTACCCTTGCGACAAGGGTCTAATTTAGACCCCTACTGGTTCGCACCTTACCAGCAACCGAGGGGTCGCTTTGCGACCCCTACCCCATTAGGCATTCTCCCATCAAAGCGATGGCCGAGGTCTAAAGTAGAGCGCAACTCTGCGCTGATGCAACCTCCCAATGGCGTGAGGGGCTACAGTAGTCACGACCTAAATTGGGCAGGGATGAATTGTCGTAGGGGTCTAAATTAGACCCCTGTTGGTTAAAGTTCGGGCCGCAACAATGCAGTACCGCGACCTTCTGGCTGCGCGGTGGGTTTAAGGGTAAGGGTCTAATTTAGACCCCTGCTCCTGACCGGGGTGCAATTTTGCACCCCCTGAAGAAGATGCTGGGTCAGCAACTTGGGGTGAGGATTGCCTATCCCTGAAAGCGGAGGTCTAATTTAGACCCCTGCTGGATCGTTCCAGCCAGGCCAATCGTGTAGCTCTACCGGGCAAGCGGTAGGGGTCTAAATTAGACCCCTATGGCAGGGGGGTGAAATCCTCACCCACGCAGCCGCAGGGGTCGCAAAGCGACCCCTACCCCATCAGGCATCCTTCTACTGAAGCTATGCACGACCTTATCGCGCTCGTGACGAACCTATCAGCGTTCACCAGCGGGGTCAATTTAGGCCCCCGGAGGAGCGGGCATGAATACGCTATTCGTTGCGTTGGCAGTCAGTGCCAGCCGCCCCCGCAGGCGCAAGCGCAGGCGGCTTGGTGGTGGCGGGCCGGGTGACGACCGCGAACTACTGCTCTGGCTGCTCATCCTTGTCCTCTTGCTCTGGATCGAAGGTTACGCGCTGAAGATGGTTATCTACTACTTGGGCCGTGTTTACAGCTGGTGGTAGCTGCTGACTACCGCCACCTGCCAGAGTGACGGCGGCTGCAAGGTGTCATAGCCACGCTCGCGCAAGAAGTCGGTTAGCTGGCTGGCTAGCGGGAACTCTGCCTGGAAGCCGGTCAGTAGTCGTCGTAGTAGGTCGTCGGCTAGTTGGCTGGCGTGCTGACCGTGCAGGCAACGCTCGTACCAGCCTTCCAACTGGCTCTGGCTGATGATCGCTCGCACCCTGCGCCCCCAGCCAATCTGCCGCACCACCGTTTCGATCACCTTGGCCGCACTGTCCTGGCAGACGATGATGATGTTGTCGCTCTCCACCTGGTCAACGATGCTGGCCGCCAGCCTCTCGTCCAGCGTCAGGTGCTTGACCTGGATCGCTGGGCCGAAGTTCGCCCACATATCGAGACCGCGGTCGGCGGCATTGGTAACACCTACCCGATAGATGTGGGCTGCTACCGGCTGCGCCACCGTGTGCTGCTCAAGACCGAGTAGCAGGCTGGTCAGGTCGCCGAACTCGGCCAGCAGCGAGCTGGCTGCGGTGGGTACGCTGATCACTACCTGCGCCCCCAGGTTGGTGACGATAGTCTCCAACAAGGCATAGACCACGATCTCGTAGGCCTTGTCTATGCTGCGGCGGATGCCGGGGGTGGCAACAAAGCGGTCGAGCAACTGCCGCAGTTGGAACTGCTGCGGGTCGGCAACTGCCACTTCCAGCCCCGCGATCATGCCCGCCACCGTCTGCTGCCGCTGTTCCACGTTGAGATAGATGTAGCGTTCGACTGCGCCCCCGCTGTGGCGGTTCTGTTCGTCCAGTACGGTCAGGTAGTCAGGCGGCAAGGCGTTGTCCTGCCAGATGTTGTGCTGGTACTGTGCGCTGGAAGTTGAGACCTTGCCCAGCAACCTGCGCGTTACCTCGTCACGCCAGCGCAGCGACAGGTTCTTGTAGCTGGCAGGGTTAGCGATGTCAATGTTGCTGGCGGGGTCGGTGCGCCGGTGGTACAGCACCTCGGCGGCCTGGATCGGCTTGTACAGGTCTACCCGCCCCTTGCGGATGATGCTGTCTAGTCGCTGGCGCGCCTGTGCGACGGTAACTGTGCTCATCGGCCCACCCCTGGCAGGGCAAGTGGCAGGCTGCTCTGCTGATACTGCTCTACCACGTAGTCAAGCGGCGCGGCCAGCGCGTCAAGCAACGCACCGACGACCGCCTGCACCACCGGCACAGCCACCGCGTTGCCGGTCAACTTCCGCATCGCACTGTAGCCGACTACGATCCGGTAGTCGTCGGGAAAGCCCTGTAGCCGCAGCAACTCGCGCTCGGTCAACCGCCGCTGACCGTCTACCAGCAGGTAGTTGTACGAGGCACCCGCCCGGAGCGCACAGGAGTAGGGGTAGGCACTGATGTGGCCTGCCTTGTTCTCGTGCCAGATGGTCGGCTCCTGGTGCTGCCCGGCATAACTGGCTTGCCGCTGCTGCTGGATATGCGCGGAGGCGTAGTAGGAGGGCGGTACCTCGGCCTCTAGCAAGTCGCTCAGGCGGCGCATCGGCTGACCGCCGCTCGGCCAGCGGAAGGGAACAGGCCGCCGGGTGCCGACGATGAACACCCGCTCCCGTTTCTGCGGCAGGCCGAAGTCGAGAGCGTTGAGGACACGGTAGTGGGTGTGGTAGCCGAGGTCGGCCAACACGTCGAGCATCCGGCGCAGGGTGCGGCCCTGGTCATGGCCGGTAAGCTGCTTGACGTTCTCCAACACGAAGGCCGTCGGTTGTTTGGCGGCGAGGATGCGGGCCACGTCGAAGAACAGGGTACCCCTGGTGTCGCCGAAGCCGTGCCGCTTGCCCATAATGCTGAAAGGCTGGCAGGGGAAGCCCGCCAGCAACAGGTCGTGGTCGGCGACCGCCTCGGCCGCTAGCTGCTGGATGTCACCGAGGGGCTGGTCGCCAAAGTTGGCCCGGTAGGTCTGCTGCGCGTCAGGGTCTATGTCGGCGGCAAAGACGCAATCAGCCAGCAGCCGGTGAGCCGCCGCTGCTGCCGCCAGCCCCAGCCGGAAGCCACCGATGCCGCAGAACAGGTCTATGTAGCGTAGTGCGCTCATGGAGGTATTATAGCACATCGCCTGCGCGTAGCCGAGGCACAGGTGACGTTAACCAATGCACGACCCCAATGAGCTTGTGCCAAACCTATCAACGTTTAGCAAGCGGGGTCTAAATTGACCCTTAGAGGAGTGGTCATAGGTACGCTGTTCGTTGCGCGGCAGCCAGTGTTAGCCGACCGAGGCGACGTAAGCGCAGGCGTGGAGGTGGGCTGCGGGCGGCGACTGGGAACGGGCGATGTGGTTGGCTCTGCTGATCCTGCTGCTGATGCTGGCATATTGGGCTATACGGATGTTAGGCTGTCATCTGGGGCGGCTGCTGGGCTGGTGGTTAGGTTGCTGGCTTGCTACCCTTGTGCCAAAACCTTGTATAGCTATGTTGCTTGTCGACTTGCTGAATGTTCAGCCACCAAGTGAGGTACAGGTAAGCGATTGACGCACCGGCAGCCGTATGGTTGGTATTATCACGGCAACTATCACGGCAACTATCACGGCAACTATCACCATAGCTCGACGGCAGCGTAGGGGTATTTGTGCCTAAAAGGGGTACGGAGAAGCGCGAATACTATATACAGAACAACGAGATCGAGCAAGGCTAAGGAGGGGGGACAGGTGGAACAAAATCAGGGGCTACGGCAGATCAGGATGACTCCGGCACTACAACAGGAACTGGCTAACCAACTGGCGCAAACAAAGATGGTCGGAGTAGAGCCAGAGATAAAGACAGGCGGGCCGAGGGGTAAGGAGCGGCTGGATCTGATCGTCTTTGCGGTGGGGAAGTATAGTTGTCTGGCTAAGGCTCACCTGCTGGACCTGTTTTACTACAATTTGGCTTCCAGTTCGGCTGAGAGGCAATACAAGCTAGATACACACAAACTGATCGAGCAAGGCTGGCTGGTGCGGGAACGATCTAGCTGGCACGATTACGTCTATCGGCTGGGGCAATGGGGTGAGGTGTTGATGGCCCAATATGGAAGAAACTTGTTTGGCGACCGGGGTGTGCTGATGGGGCATGACCTCCTGATCGCTGATGTGATGACAAGGGTATTGCGGGAAGCACGACAGGCAGACTATGGAGGAGAGTGGATCGGGGAGTATGAAGCGAGGTTGAACAAGGAACTGATCCCGGATGCAATTGGTACCATCATGATCGGGCGCAGCAAGTGGGACTTCTGTTTGGAAGCGGACACTGGCAGCGAGTGGGGCAACCAGTTTACCGACAAGTATTATACCTACCTGCGTTACGTGCGAGACAGTGAGGCAGTATGGCAGAGCAGGTTTAGGCGTAAGCAGTTCCCGGCGGTGCTGGTAGTAACGTCAGGGCGTGAGGGCAGGTTGGGGGGCATGGTCAGCGGCATTGAGGAGCGGATGGAGGGCTAGGCGCAAGTTAGTATGTACTTCACCACCACCGAGCGGATCGCACAGGCGGTAACGGAAGCAACACAAGAGGGGAGTAGGCAGGGGGCGTTGCTGTTCGGCAGAATATGGAGCGTACCGTTCGGGCGGGAGCGGTATACGCTACTGACCACTGGTCAGTAGGCTGATTATGGCAGCGGGTGCCGCTGCCGCCGAGGGGACAAGCCCCCAGCGGCAACGACCAGGGGGGGCTACTTTAGCTAAGGAGGCTCTCCGATAAAGATCGCTGGTTTGGTTGGCTCCCGCGAGTTGGATGGCAAGCATCAGGCGTTGGTCGGGCAGGTGGTAGAGGCGTTCACCGGGCGGGGTTGGAATCTGGCGGTTGGTTGTGCGACCGGCGCGGATGCAGCGGCTCTGCAAGCAGTTGTCGCTGGCGGTGCTGCCGCCCGTTGCACCATCTTCACCGCGTTTGCCGCTGGCGGGAGCGGCAGTTGCCGCTACTCCAACCTAAGCGGGGTGCGGATGGCGGCTGAGGCGGGCAGCATGGTGCATTGGCTGGCCGGTGGCGGTCTGGCCGCGCCGCTGGCCGAGCGGCTGCGCCAAAGGGCAACGGCTCTGGTGCGGTTCGTCGGCAGTGGGGAGCAGCGTAGCGGGCTGGTTGCCTTCCTATCGCGGCCAAACTCGTATGGTTCGCTGGCTGCCATGCGGCAGGCGGTAGGGCTAGTGTAATCTCAAGCCGGTGGGCTTGCATCCAGCAGTGCTAGTTCTTTACACTTGTAGTAGGCGTGTACCCGCTCCTTCAACTCGGTTAGGGTTAGCTTGCGTGCTGGTTCACACACTGCCCGCTTACCATGTGCCCAC
>JBBROH010000044.1:0-23897 GCA_038229595.1 Chloroflexia bacterium
ACCCCAGCCGAGCAGCAACTTTTCGCCCGGCTAGCGGTCTTTGTTGGTAGCTGCACCCTTGAGGCGGTGCTGGCTGTCTGCCCTAGCGCAGAGGGTGAGTCTACGCTTGATCTGCTGGCCCGCCTGCTGGACAAGTCACTGCTGGTCAACGACCAGGCGGGTAGCGCACACTATGCTATGCTAGAGTCGATCCGCGAGTTCGCCCTGCTACACCTGAGCGTGGCAGCGGCAGAAGAACTGCGAGATCGCCATGCCGCCTACTATCTTTCGCTGGCTGAACAGGCCGAGCAGGAGTTGCGCGGCAAACGGCAGGCCCACTGGCTGATGGTGCTGGAGCAGGCGCATAGCAACCTGCGGGCTGCCCTCAATCACGCCCTTAGCCGAAAGGACGGCACCCTGGCCCTGCGCCTGGCAGCCCGCCTCTGGCGTTTCTGGTACGTGCGCGGCCACCTCTCTGAAGGCCGCCGCTGGCTGGAAGCTGCCCTGGCCCGCAGTGGCGAGGGAGCCAGCAGCTTGCGTGGCGACGCGCTCAATGGGGCTAGCAATCTCGCCTGGAGCCTGGGCGACTACCCGGCTGCTGGCCGCATGATCGAGGAGAGCCTGACCATCCACCGCACCCAGCATGACCAACCAGGGGTTGCCTTCGCCCTCAACAGCTTCGGCAATGTCGCTGCCAGCCAGGGTGACTTCGCCAAAGCCTACGCCTGCTACGACGAGGGGCTACAGATCAAACGCTCGCTGGGCGATCAGCAGGGCATCGCCGCCTCACTCAACAACCTCGGCACGGTCGCGGCCAAACTGGGCGACCCCCGCCGCGCTCAACTGCTGTTCACCGAGAGTCTCGCTATCTTCCAGGAGTTGCACAACAAACGCGGGGTTGCTACCCTGCTCAACAATCTTGGTGACGTGATGGCCGAGCTAGGCGAACACCAGACCGCCCACCAATTGCAAGAGCAGAGCCGCACCCTGCGCCAGGAGCTTGGCGACCGCTACGGCATCGCTGCTGTGCTACAAAGCTGTGGCACCCTTGCCTACCTGGAGCAGGACTATGCCAACGCGCGCCGTTACTTCCTGGAAAGCCTGGCGCTCAGGCAAGAGTTGAGCGACCGCTATGGCTTGGTCTACTTGCTCGATAGCCTGGCGAACCTTGCCTCGGCAGAGGGGCAGAGCGAGCGGGCTGTATACCTGTTCGCAGCAGCAGAGCGGCTACACGACCGCCTCGGTGCGCCACTCCCCCCTTCGGAGCAGCAGCGGCGTGACCAGATGCTGGCCCAGGCCCGCACCAACCTGACCGAGGCTGGCTTCAACACCGCCTGGTTGAGCGGCGGCCTGTTCGACCTGGAGCAGGCGGTGCGCTACGCCCTCGATCAGGTGGGCGTGTTCCCCACGCCCACCTTCGCTGCCGCCTGAGCAACCAACCCCCCAAATTGCTGGCATACTCGTCGCCCAGACCCCATCAAACCCCGCTTTTCTGCCCAGGGCTGGTAGTACAATAAGCAGGCAGCACGTGGCAGTTGTGCTGCTCGATGCCCTTGTTCTACTTGTGCTTTCGGAGAGGAGAATTACGATGAGCAAGCTGCTCAAGAGGTGGTCTGTCTATCTGGCTTTGTTGGTCACCCTAAGTCTTGGCCTGGCCCAGTTGCCAGCGGTAGCCGCCCCCGCCACTTACGGCACGACGGCAAGCCAGCCCGCTGTCGTCCCCAACGTAATCGTCACCGCAATCAACTGCGCTAGCCCCACCCACAGCGACGAGGCTTGCCCCACTGCGGCGGCAAGTGGCACCGCAGACCCGACCACGACGGCGGTAGCAAGTGGTACCGCCACCCCCTGCACGTCAGCACTGCGTTCTACCCCTGCACGGGCGGTAGCTACCAACACAGTAGTGCTGACCGCCGAACCCTCCGTTTCGGCCATCCCTACCTGCGACACTGGCAGTCCCAGCCCTGGCCCTTCGACTAGCGCGACCACTGGCCCATCTACCACCTCGACTACCGGCCCATCTACCACCTCGACTACTGGCCCATCTACCACTGCGACCACCGGCCCGTCTACCACTGTGACCACCGGCCCGTCTACCACCGTGACCACTGGCCCATCTACCACCTCGACTACTGGCCCATCTACCACTGCAACCACCGAGCCGTCGGTTAGCGTGACTAGCGAGCCGTCGGTTAGCCCGTCTGTCACTGTCACGCCTGAGCCGTCTGCTAGCTGGACGGGGGTGGCTTCAAGCACCAGCACTGGAACTGCTAGTGCTAGCCCCACTTACACCCCCACCTCTACCTACACCTCGACTTACACCGCCACCCCCACCTACACCTCTACCTACACTCCCACCCCAACCGCCACTGCCACGCCAGAAGATTGCCCCACCACCACGCTAACCCCGGCTGCTGGCGCGCAGGAGCCGAAGACCGAGCAAGGCGACGATAGCTACCGCGTGAAGAACGCAAAGACCAACGTCTGTGAGCTAACGCTGACCTTCAAGATTGGTCGCTACTACGGCCCGACCAATGCGAACGGTAAGATACTGCCAGCCCAACTGGGGGAAACTATTGACCAGACTGGCAACTTGATCATTGAGACGGCGGGGGCGCAAGGGCTGATTACTATTACCTTCGCGGGCAAGACCTACCCTGCCGAGCAAGCAGGCAACAACCGCACTATCCGCTTGACTGTGGACAACGACCAGGTCAAGCGACTCAACCTGCCTGCCAACAAGGGCAATGGTGGCTTCCCGCCGCTTGCCAGCAACGACCTGGTGATTAAGCTGGAGAAGAAGGCAACCACGATCAAGTCGGCCACTCTGCTGCTGGCTGGGATGCGCCCGCTGATTACCTCGGCTGGCTTCAACCTGGACCAGACGCTGGGTTGCGGCAATGCCTGGTGCAAGGAAACGACCCGCACCTACTGGGGCTGGACGTGGGGTGCGATGGGCGCAATGGTCGAGTTCCCCGACCGCAACGGCCACGCCAACCTACTAAAGGGCAATGACTCCCTGAGCAACGGTGGTATCAACATCATCGAGGCGGTAGACAAGGCTCTGACCGACTACGGCCTGCGCGACCGCAACGATGCCAACCCCAACGACAATCTGAAGAAGGCCGTCGGCAAGGTCAATATCCTCGGTCACTCAATGGGTGGGCTGTGGGGTCGCTCGGCCCTCTTCCAGATGCAGCGTGGCAAGGACACGCCAGTAGACAAGATGATGCTGCTGGGTTCACCGAATGAGGGTAGCCGCTGGGCCACTGTCCTGGCTAATACGGGTGCAGCTGATTGTACAGCAGCTCGCCTGCTACGTCGGGTAGAACCGTGGCCTGCCTTCATCTTCGGGGTAGAAACCCCACCACATATAGCTTGGCGTTTGGCTTTGGTACCGCTCACAGCGGCCTGCAACTACTATCGTGCCGTGCAGCCTGCCCTGGACAACCTTACTACCAACTATATGCAGAACACCTTCAACCCTCGCTTGCTGGGGGTCGAAACTCAACTCGCCCACCGCGCTGCTGGCGATGGCAAGCCAGTGACCTACGTGACCCTGGCTGGCATCGCCCACGCACGTGGTATTCCTCCCTGCTACGCTATAACCTTGCCGATTGGCTGCCCCAACGACCAGATCGTGTCGCAGGCAAGTGCCAACGGTGGTAACATGAGAGGTCTTGCTACCAACCTACCTTCCGTCGCTCTACCTGGCTGGCCTAACATACCAATTAACCTCACCGCGTCACTCCTCACCTGGTCATTGGTCATGCGTGATACCCTACACCAGGCTCTGCCGAAGGAGAATGGGCCACGTGGTGCGCCAAGCCTGCGCGACCCCGCTGACCCACGCAGGCGCAGCATCTTTATGATGAGGTTGCTGCCAAGCTTCTGGTACATGGCTAACAACTACGAGCTTGATGCGATCCGCAATGCTGGCAATGGTGGAGGTGGCGGCCTGCTGGCTGATAGTGGCGCAGCTAAGAGCAGCCTGGCTAAGAACAGCCCGGCGGCCACGACCAGCGGCACCACCGACGACTACTATAGCTACCCAACGATCCGTGGCTCGGTCTCGATCAACCAGAGCTACACGCACACGATCAGCGTGGATGACGGCACCCAGAACGCCTTCTTCGATCTTGGCTGGATCAACGAGACGGCTACTCTCCAGTTTACCCTACGCGACCCCGCTGGCAGGCTGGTCGGCGCGAACTACCCTGGGGCTACCTACCTGACTGGTACGACGACGGTAGGCTTTGGTATCGACAATCCGCTGGCGGGCGACTGGCAGGTAGTCGCTACTGGGGCTGGCGGCACCTTGTACGAGCCATACAGCTTGAACATTGGGCTGCTTGGCGGCCTCAGCGTCAACCCCCAGGTTAGCACCAACAGCAGTCGCCTCGGCCAGCCAGTGACGATCACCACTACCCTCGGCAGCCCGATCAACAACGCAGTGGTCACCGCCACCATCTACTACCCCAGCGCGAACGTAGATACTACTACCCTGCTGCTCACCGCTATCGGTGGCGGGGTTTACCGGGCGCAGTACATCCCGATCATCGCGGGCGACTACATGGTGTACGTAGAAGCCGTTGGCCGCAACCCGCAGGGCCACAACTTCGACCGCATCACCACGACCATGTTCCAGGCTAGCTCTGCTGCTACCTTCAGTGGCAGCTACAGCGAACGCGCCTACGACGACGACAGCGACGGCCTCTACAACCGTCTGGTACTGACCAGCGGACTAACGGTGGTGAACGAAGGCAGCTACCTGCTCAATGGCTGTCTGACCAAAGCCGACGGCAGCACTATCGCTTGCACTGGCAACAAGGTTACCCTGGCCCAGGGCAGCCAGCAGGTCAGTCTCACCTTTAGCGGGCAGGAGATCGCGGCAGCCCTGGCCGATGGCCCCTACCAACTGCGCGACCTCAGCCTCTCCTACCTCGGCGGCGGTGGCCTCGGTCTGGCCGAACAGCCACTCGCTTACACCACCAGCAGCTATAGCCGCTACGCCTGGCAGCGCAACAACGTGATCCTCGCGGCCCCGGCGCGGGAGAGTGCGCTAGACGACAACAACAACGGGCGTTATGACCAACTACAGGTAGCAATCCCGCTTGATGTGCGCTCGGCAGGTAGCTACAATGTTAGCCTCAACCTCGTTGCCCCCAACGGCAGCGTGGTCGTCAGCAGCAGCGCAGGGGGAGTACAGCTTGCCGCTGGCAGCAGCACCCTGACCGTCAACTTTGATGGGGCAGCCATTGGCAGGAGTGGGGTGGACGGCCCTTATAGGATCGCTGACCTCAGCATACAGAACCCAGCGAGTGGTAGCTACCTGAGCAGCGTGCTGGTGGCAACCCGACCTTACCTGGCTAGCGACTTTGAGAGCGGCCCAACCTGCACCGCCAGCTTCAGCGACGTGCCAGCCGCAAGCATCTTCTACAGCGACATTCGTTACCTCTCCTGCCGCACGCTGATCAGCGGCTACGCCAACCCCAGCGGCAGCTATCGCTTCGAGCCGGGTACCAATGCCACTCGCGGCCAGTTCGCTAAGGTCGCTACCCTCTCCTTCGGCCTGCCGCTGCACAGCACTGGCAACCCAACCTTCGGCGACGTGCCGTATGGCTCCGTCTTCTATCCCTACGTCGAAGCAGCTAGTGGGGCAGGGGTAATCAGCGGCTACCCCGACGGCCTGTTCCGACCCAACGCCCTAGTCACCCGCGCCCAGGTCGCCAAGATAGTCACCCTGGCTCGCCACTATCCACTACTCAACCCCACCCAGGCCCGCTTCCAGGATGTACCCGTAGGCAGCTTTGCCTACCCGTATGTCGAGACGCTGGTCAGCAAGGGCATCCTCAGCGGTGCAGCTTGTGGCCCAGCAAGCTGCTTCCGCCCGAACGACAACATCCGCCGCGACGAACTGGCGAAGGTGGTGCGCCGGGCAGTTGAGAGTACGCCTTGAGCAGCAGCACTGCTGACTAAGGGCCACAGCTAAGCGTAGCCACAGCCAAAGCAGAAGCACTACGGCGCAGTGTCGTAGTGCTTTTTGCGTGTCCGCTGTCAGGATGAGGATGGTTGCTATGCAGGCTCAAGCGGCCTGACAGCAAGCCGGGGCTAGATCGGTTATAATATCAATTATCACCTGCCACCTGGCAGTTAAAAGGAGAAGTTCCCAAGGATGCTCAAAGCTATCTTCGCCCTCACCCTCCTGCGCTACCCCGGCCTGGTAAGGGCTATCGTCGCCTTCAACCTGGCTGCGGGCTGGGGCCTCCTGCTGATCAATGGCTTCTCGCGCACTACCACGAGCCTCCTGCTCCTGCTCACCGCCGTCTCACTGGCAGCCATCGTGCTGATCAAGCGGTACTATGTGGCCGTTGTCCTTAGCCTCTGCTTCTTCCACAGTGGCCTGATCGCCTACGTCTGCACAGTGGGTTACGCTCTCAACACCACCCCCTTCTACCCCGCTGTCTTGATCGATATCACCCTCGCGGGCCTGCTCCTCGGTGGCCTGGGGGCTACGCTCACTGCTACTTGGGCTATATTGCTGCTCACCCTCAGCGAGTGGGCCACAGCAGCCCGCTGGCTACCTTTGCCTGCCAACTATACCGCTATCCCGCGCGACCTCTTTATCTTCGGCTTCTCCACCAACCTCACCATCATCCTGGTCGTCTATGCCGTGGTCGTTTTCTTTGCCTATGTGGTGCGTGATGCTCTTGCTCAGGTAGGCCATCAACGCGACGATCTTGCACTCTCCAACGCAACTCTCCGGCAAAAGCAGCAGGTGGAGCAGCAGGTGAACACTTCTGTGGCGCAAGTTGTCAGCAGCCTCACTGCCGTCGCTGGTCAGCAGCTACACAGTGCCAGCCAGCAGGTTAGTGCCATCAGCCAGGTGACAACCACCATTGAGCAGTTGGCCCAGACTGCCCGTTCGATAGACGAGACAGCCAGGTTGGTGGGGGTAGAGGCGCAGCAGGCACTTGACGAGCTAGCCGTCTCACAGCAGGCGGTAAGCGACAGTGCCGCCGCAATGCTACGCATCCGCAGCCAGGTGCAGCAGATAGTAGGGCGCACTATTGCCCTCAACGAGCGCATCCAACAGATCAGCGTGGTCGTTGGTACAGTCAGTGCCATTGCCGCAGAAACTCACCTGCTGGCCCTCAACGCAGCTATTGAGGCAGCGGGGGCGGGAGCAGCGGGCGAGCGTTTCGCGGTGGTCGCTATCCAGGTCAAGCGGCTGGCTCGTCGCTCACAGCAAGAAGCACACAGCATCCGGGAACTGGTACTGGAAGTGCAGCGGGCTAATGCGGCCTCGGTGATGGCAACCGAACAGGGGCTAAAGGATGTGGACAGTGGGGGCCAACGTACCAGGGCGGCTACCGACTCCACCCTGGCGGCGATTGAGCGGGTGGGCCAAACTACCAATCGGATGCAGGGGATTGCGCTGGCAACCCAACAGCAACGCAGTGCTGCCAGCCAAAGCGTAGTGGCGATGCAGCAACTTAAGCTAGCTGCGGCTGGGGTAGCGGCCTCAGCAGGCGAGATCGATATGACGGTTAGCACCCTCAGCAGCATAGCAACGCAGCCCCGCCCTAACTAGGAGAGGCTTTTTTGCGCCTTAGAGGAGGGTCTGTTCGCTGAGGTCTGGTAGGGGAGTGCTGGTAGTTATGGTGCTGGCCCTGTAAGATGTCTTGCCGTCACATACGCAACAAGTGTGCCTGCAAGATGCTTGACTTCATGACTTGTTAGTGCTATTATGCTGCTGCGTCGCAGCGGAAGTCTGCGACACCTATGAGGAGATTATCAATGGCCGAGTTTAATGATCATGTAGAGCTAACGACTGATGAAAATGCTGGGACTGGGTACTTCAGTGAAGCAGATAGGCTAGCGTTCAACCACGCCTTTGAAACTGGTAGGCTTGACCGAAACAAACTTGCATCACTGTTGGCAGAAGTTGAAGCGGGTGTAGTACATCCAGTGGAAGTAAGTGCGGCTGAGGGAAAGAAGAGCAAGCTATTTTTCAACACAGAGGCTTTGCGAATATACAATGATGATGTACTAACCACAAGCTGCCTTGAGGAAAACTCCATTGATCTAATTGTCACATCGCCACCCTATAATGTAGACATTCAATACAGTAGCCATGATGACAAGTCAAATTACAATGATTACCTAACTTTCACACGAAGTTGGCTAACAAAGTGCTATAACTTGGCTAAGGCAGATGGTAGGTTCTGTCTTAATATTCCTCTTGATAAGAACAAAGGTGGTCAACAAAGTGTATATGCAGATATAACAACCATTGCTAAGGAAGTTGGGTGGCAATACCAGTCTACTATCGTATGGAACGAGGGAAATATATCTCGCCGTACAGCATGGGGTTCATGGATGTCAGCCTCTGCTCCATATGTTATAGCACCTGTGGAAATGGTAGTTGTATTTTACAAGCATAACTGGAAGAAAGCTGGCGGTAGCCGTGTGTCCGACATTACTAAGCAAGAGTTCCTGGACTGGACCAATGGTGTCTGGACGTTTAACGGTGAGAGCAAAAAGAGAATAGGACATCCAGCACCTTTCCCCCTCGAGTTGCCTCGGAGATGCATAAAGCTGTTTAGCTATGTAGATGATGTGGTACTTGATCCATTTCTAGGTAGTGGAAGCACGCTTGTAGCTTGTGCCAGAAACAGCAGACGTGGGGTAGGTATTGAAATTGATGAAGCGTACTGTGCTTTGGCAGAAAAGCGTGTTTTGGATGAGGGTAGGATTAGCCAATCTCCTCTTGACTTTGCTTTTGTTGAGCGTGAGACACTGCAACAAGATGAGAGGAGAGAGAGGTGAAGAAGGGGATGAAAAGCATTAGTGAGTTGATCATGGAGTATTTCAGTGCGCGACCAATGCAAGAACTGAGTCATAACCCTGTCGTAGACTGGGTAACAGAGCAGTACATTGCTCAAGGTGGTACTACGCCACGTGATCCCTGGAGGGCTATAAGGAGTCTATATCAAAGTGGGAAGCTCATTCAAGTACGGCCAGGCATTTACAAGTTTGATCCAGACGCTGTTACCGACGTTGCCGCAAATAACTTTAGCGAAGAAGTGAGGAGGCAGGTACTAGAGCGTGATGGATACAGATGCGTAGTTTGTGGGCGCGGTCGTGAACATGGTGTAGAGCTTTGTGTTGATCACAAGAAGCCAGGTCACGGGGTGGTGACAACTCAGTAGAAAATGGTGAGACGCTCTGCTCGGAGCACAACCTGCTAAAGAAGAACTACTCTCAGCTAGAAATGGGCAAAAGATACTTTGCTAGGATATTGAAGAAGGCTGAGAAAGAAGGAGATGAAGGTATTATCGATCTCTGCACAGAAATACTTAACACTTACGAGAAGTTCCACGTCAACGGACACGTAAGTAGGATTGCTGAGGACGTTCCGCCAGAGCAGCAAGGCTAGCCTGAACATAAACCATCAGTAGGCAAAATGTCATTGTCAACAAGCCCCCGCCCGATCAACAGGAGGGGCTGCTTGTTGACTACCTACTTCTCCTGCGCCAGAGCGCAAGCTGCCCACCGCTACTTCCAACCTGTGCTTACAAGTGGGACAGGTGAGGTGGCTACTGCATCAGCAGGGCTAGCAAACCCTTCTGCGCGTGCAGGCGGTTCTCGGCTTCGTCGAAGACCACGCTCTGCGGGCCGTCGATCACCTCGTCGGTGATCTCGCTGCCGCGGTGGGCGGGCAGGCAGTGCAGCACCAACGCATCCTTGTTGGCGAGGCCGACTAGCTGGCTGTTGATCTGGTAGGGGGCGAAGATGCGGGCGCGCTCTGCGGCTTGGTCCTCCTGGCCCATGCTGGCCCACACGTCGGTATAGATCACATCTACGCCGCGCACCGCTTCGGGGTCGTTGCTGAACTCGATGCTGGCACCAGTGGCGGCGGCCAGTTCCCGCGCCTTGCCCTCAACCAGCTTGATTTCCAGGTCGTAACCTTCCGGGTGGACGACCTTCATGTTCACGCCCATCGTGGCGCAGGCGAGCAGTAGGCTGGCGGCCACGTTGTTGCCGTCACCGACGAAGGCCAGAGTGAGACCACGCAGAGCGTGCCGCTTCTCGTAGATAGTAAAGAGGTCGGCTAGTGCCTGACAAGGGTGTTCGTCGTTGCTGAGGCCGTTGATCACTGGCACGCCCGCATGCTGGGCCAGGTCTACTACCTTCTGATGCTCGAAGACGCGGGCCATGATGCCGTCCACCATACGGCCAAAGACGCGGGCGATGTCGGCTACCGACTCGCGCTTGCCGAGGCCGATGTCGTTGGGGCTGAGGTAGAGCGCGTGGCCGCCAAGCTGGAACATCCCCGTCTCAAAGCTGACGCGCGTGCGGGCGGAGGGCTTCTCGAAGATCATGGCGAGAGCGCGGCCTTTGAGGATGTCGTGCGCTTCACCCGCCTTGACGCGCCGCTTGAGGTCGGCAGCCATGTCGAACACGGCCCACATCTGCTCTGCATTGAGGTCGGCACTGGATACGAGGCTACGCCCCTTCATGCTGAATGCCACGGCTGTTGCTTCCTCCTGTATGATGCTGGTTTGTGCCACAAACAAGGGCGTACCCGCTGTACGCCCCACCCTGCTTGCTGAACTGCTGCCTTGCCCATGAGCGCACTGCTTGCTAGGCGGCGAGCGGTACGTCGGCCTGGTTGAAGAACTCGTCCCAGGTCTCCTCGGCGGCCTGCTCATCATCTTCGGCCATGTTAAGTAGTTCGTCCAGGCTGAGGCCAACTGAGTGAGCAATGTTGGCGAGGGTGCCAGGGGGGATCAGTTCGTCGTCGAAATTGGGGACGGTAACGAACAAATCCTGCTGCGTCTCGCTGGGGTCGTTGAGGTGCGATTCGAGGGCGCGGACGATGCGCTCCTCGGCTTGCATCAGGCCATGTCCGTAACTGAAGCAGCCGGGTACCTCAGCTACGCTGGCGTTGTAGTAGCCATAGAAGTCGCTGTCGTACTCTGGCACGAACAGGAGGGTATAGTTGCGCCCAGCGATCTGCACCCAACTCTGAATCGCCTGGTCGGCGTTGGTATGTTCGTGGCTGTGCTGGTGGCGGTCGTTCATCTCTGCGTCCCTTGTCTCTTTGTGCATAGCTGTATTATACCACAAGAGGCCGCAAAAAGCGGCAACTGTGGGCTGCAAGGGGCAGTAGCGGATGACAACGCGCAGCAAGCTACACCTGCGTTTTCAACCACCAGTTGCTTGCCGCAGCTTAGTCGTTGCTCTTGACAATGATCGTGCCGGTGCGTTCGTCCAGGGCAGCGAGGGCGTTTTCGATGCGAGTAATGACGGAAATGCGGCTGCGACCAGACTCGGCGAAGCGGATGGCAGCCTGCACCTTCGGCAGCATACTGCCCTTCGCAAACTGGCCTTCTTCCACATACTGGCGCGCTTTAGCCGAGGTGAGCCGACCAAGATCGCGCTGCTCTGCGGTGCGGAAGTTGATCGCGGCGTGGGCTACGTCAGTGAGGATCAGCAGGCGGTCTGCGTCCAACTGGTCAGCAAGCAATGCCCCAGCGAGGTCTTTGTCGATTACTGCCTCGATACCACCTAGCTGCCCGGCTTCGCGCAGCACTGGCACGCCACCACCCCCGGCGCAGATTACGACTGCGCCGTAGAGGAGCATCTGCAAGATAGGGCCGATCTCGATGATCTCGTGGGGAGTGGGCGAGGGAACGACGCGGCGGTAGCCACGCCCGCTATCTTCAACCATCGCGTAGCCCTTCGCCTTGAGGTCGTCAGCCTCGGCTTCGCTGTAAAAGGGGCCAACCGGCTTGCTGGGCGACTGGAAGGCAGGGTCGGCGGCCTCAACCAACACCTGGGTGAGGATGGTAACGACTGGCTTCCTGATCTCCCTGGCAGCGAGGGCGTTGCTGAGCGACTGTTGGATCATATAGCCGATCATGCCCTGGCTCTCTGCGCCACACACATCCATTGGCATCGGCGGCACTGTGGCCTTCGCCAACTCTTGCTGAAGCAGCAGATCGCCAACCTGGGGGCCGTTGCCGTGGGTGATCACCACACGGTAGCCCGCCTCGATAATCGCGGCAACCTGGTTCATGCTCTCCTGAACGTGGTGTAGCTGCTGGCTAAACTCGCCCGCTTCCTTGCTGCTCTTGATCGCATTGCCTCCCAGCGCGACCACGATTGTCTCGGCCATGCCTCTCCTTTTCTGGGGCGAGCAACACTGCCCGCGTGCTGTTGGCCCAACGCAGCAGTGCGCCAGGCGCGGCTATTATACCAGAGTAGAGGGGGTGCAGGGAAGGCCCTAACTTGCCAGGCCCACGAACTTGTGACGGGCGAACCTGCTTGCGCCGACCAGCCCTGCGCCGAGCCGTAGCCCACCTAAGCTGCTAGCCACTGCTTCTCCTGCCGCTTGTGCGCCAAAGTGCCAGCGGGTTGCTGTCGCGTGGAAATCGCTCTCTAGCCAGCTAAGTACCTTCAGCGGGCGCAGGCAGAAGGTACGGGTGTTGGGGTCGCTGCTGTCGGGCCGGAAGCTGTACTTCCTCTCGTACTCAGTCGCGTAGTCGGTTGGTAGAGCTGCCCCCGATAGGCTCGCCACTATCCCTTCGAGGATCACCACGTTGTCGCCGCTTTCCAGGTGGACAACGAGGTTGGGGTTGGCCGCCAGGTTCTTGCCCTTACGCGAGGCGGGGTCAGCCCCAAAGTAGAGTGCGCCGCCCAGCCACACGCCCCAGACTGGCATGGCGTGCGGCCTGCCATCAGGGTAGGTGCTGCACAGCCAGTAATTGCGGGCGGCGGCCAGTTGCGCGCTGACCTGCGGCCAGCCAAACCTGGTTAGGTCAGGCGGGGTAGCAGGGATTTCGTAGCTGCCAGGCATCTGCGGGCGGTCGGCGGCGGTCGGTTGGGGCGCGGCTGCGGTTTGCTCGGTCATCGGCTAGCCTCCTGTCCTAATCTTCTGTCTCGCGCTCATTACAGCAGAGGGATGCTGACACTCTCCGCCGATTACGGTGATTTTGGGCAAAAAGAGAAGCGGCTGGAACAATTCCAACCGCATCTACTCTGTGGTGCCGAAGGCGGGATTTGAACCCGCACATCCGTAAGGACACTACGCCCTGAACGTAGCGCGTCTGCCGTTTCGCCACTTCGGCTTGCTGCGTTGTAGTATACCTTAATAGAGCGGGTTTGTCAAGGACGAGCGAACCCTTCTGCTACAATATGCTCTCGCTCAAGCCCGCTGCAAACCAGTACGCACGGCTGGCAACAGGGCGTAGAGGCCAAGCGCGACGGCCAGCAGCCCCAGGCCGCCGGTGATAGGGTAGCCGCGCACGCCTGCAACCAGGCCGAACTGAAGCGCGTTCATCGTGTAGAGGAGCGGAGGGAGCCAGGGGTAGCGCGGCTGCTTGGGCCGCCCGATCAGCAGCCCTGCCGCCGCGCCGAGTAGGGTGCCAACAACAGCCCAGGCCACGAAATTGACAGTTGGCACTCCGTAGTAAGGGCCGCCCTCCAACCACCGCCAGAAGCCAGTCAGGTAGACGGCGACTGGCTCGATCAGCAGGTCTAGCAACATGGTCAGCAGGCCAGCGGTAACGGCCAGCAGCAATAGTGGGCGGCCACTCGGCCACTGGCCCAGGATGCTACGCCCTTTGAGAGGCAGCAGGGCAGGGTCGCCCGCTGTCGGGCCAGGTAGGAGCGCAGAGGCAACCGCCCACGACCCCAGCACCACTACGATCCAGGCGAAGGGGATCGCCAGCGGCACCGTATCGGCAACCAGCGGCGCGAGTACGTTGGTGTAGGCGTAGCGGCCAAAGATGCTGCCGCTGCGTACCCCCGCGTACTCTACGCCAAAAGAGGCGGCAAGCACCACAGCGGCGAACAGCAGGCCAATGCCCAGCCCACGGTTAATCACTACCCAACCAGTGGCCGCCAGCCCCGCCAGGATCAGCAGCAGGCCACTGACCCACAGGCTGTCGGCCAGCAGTGGCGCGTTGATCACCTGCATTATCAGCCCAGGAACGTAGACGAAGGCGTAGGCCGCAAAGCAGCCGAGGGTGAGGATGCGGGTAGCGGGCGTGTTCAGCTTGCGATCCCCTCGCCACCGTCCACACGGATGATGTCGCCAGTCAGCCAGGTGAGGTCGGGGCGGCTGAGGGTGGCAATCACGCGGGCCACATCGTCGGGCGTGGTCAGGCGGCCACCAGGGTTCATCGCCAAAGCCTTCTCAACCATCACCTCGCTGCCTGGTATCTTGCGTAGGGCGGCGGTGTCGGTTACGCCCGCCTCGACACAGTTAGCGGTTACCCCATGTGGGCCAAGCTCCAGGGCAAGCTGGCGGATATGCGACTCTAGGGCGGCTTTGGCAGCCGAGACTGCGCCATAGCTGCGGTAGACGCGCCGCCCGCCTGCGCTGGTCATGGCGAAGATATGGCTGCCTTGCAAAAGCAAGCCCCGCCGGAACAGGTCTTGTGTCCAGTAAACCAGACTGTGGGCCATCACATCAAGGGTCATGTCCATGTTCTGCTGGCTGATCGCCTCATCGGGGTTGACGGTGATATAGGGCTTGAGCGTACCAAAAGCCAATGAGTGCATCAGCACGCCGACGGTGCCGCCTTCTGCGCTGCGCTGCGCCAGTTCGTCCAGCACTATCGCCCGCTTCTCAGCGTTGGCCGCATTCATGTTGAAGTAGAGGGCTTCCTGCCCCGTTGCCCTGATGTCAGCGATCACCTGCTCTACGTCGGGCATGGTGCTGGGGCGGTCGAGGTGAACGCCACAGATGTGGTAGCCCTCATGTGCCAGGGTGCGGGCCGTTGCCGCCCCAAACCCGCTGCTCGCGCCCAGGATCAAGGCCCAGCGCGCCTGCTTCTTCTCGTCCAAGTGGTTCCTCCTTCAGCGCAGGCCGCAGCCTGCTCGTGTGCCGAGTCTAGCACGAGCCTGCTGGCTTGTCAAGCAGTTTGGGCAGGCAGCAGGCGGACGAATTGTGGTACAATGACGAACAACTTTTGGTTAGTTGCCAAGCAAAGGGAGCCAGTCAACGCATGGGTAGGATTATTGATGTAGCAGAAGGTAGCCTGATCATCCTCGCTGGGCCGAGCGGTAGCGGCAAGTCTACCTTCGCTCGCCGCTTCTTTGTAGAGACGGCTATCGTCTCCTCCGACCGCTGCCGGGCGATGCTCTCGGACAGCGAAAGCAACCAGGCGGTCAGCGGCCTCGCCTTCAGCCTGTTCTACGACATCATAGATAAGCGTCTCAGCCTGGGGCGCACGACGGTGGCCGACAGCACCGCCCTCAATCCCACCTACCGGGCGACATTGCGCGATATTGCGCGGCGGCACAACGCCCCCGTGCTGGTGGTTGCCTTCGATCTGCCAGAGACGACCCTGAATCAGCATGACCGCACCCGCGAAGGGCGCAGTGTTGGCAGCATGGTGATCGCTCGCCAGGTAGAGAGCTTCCACCACTCGCTAGCCGCCCTTGAGGGGGAGGGTATGGACGCTGCCTACGTGATTGGCCCCAGCGAACTGGACAGCACTGAACTGCGCGTCGGCCACGCTGAGGTTGACGAGGGCGGCTTCTTCGACTTCATCGGTGACGTGCATGGCTGCGCCGACGAACTGGAAGCCTTGCTAGGCAGGCTCGGCTACCAACCGACCGCTTACCTGACCTGGGTTCACCCGCTGGGTAGGCGGGCTGTCTTCTTGGGCGATCTGACAGACAGAGGGCCGCGCAATCTCGACGTACTCCTTATCGTGCAGAACATGGTGGCGGTGGGCAGCGCACTCTACACCCCTGGCAACCACTGCAACAAGCTGATGCGCTGGCTGATGGGCCGCAAAGTGCGGGTAGGCTACGGCCTGGATGTGACCATTGCCGAGTTCGATGCACTACCGCCCACCGAGCGCGAACAGACGCGCCAAGCCACGATCAGCCTGGTACGTGACGCTCCCCCCTACTTGATCCTCGACGGCGGCAAGATAGTTGCCAGTCATGGTGGCATCAAGGAGCATATGGTGGGCCGCTACGATGGAGACGTAATCTCCATGTGTCTCTACGGTGACACCACGGGCGAGACCTTGCCGAACGGCCTGCCGGTGCGCCGCGACTGGGCGGCAGAGTACCACGGCTGGCGGTTCGTCGTCTACGGCCACACGCCAGTCCGCCTGCCAGAGGTTCGCAACCAGACGATCAACATTGACCAGGGCTGCGTCTTCGGCGGCTGGCTAACCTCCTTCCGCTGGCCGGAGCAGGAGATAGTGCAGGAGCCAGCCCGGCGTATCTACTACGCCAACAATGCCGCCGACCTCGGTCAGGAGGAACGCTTCGGCCCCCTGGCATAGTTAGCTCTCGCCACTAGGTGCATGGTCGCAAAAAAGCAGCCCCTCTCTGTGCGGAGGATCTGCTGCCTGGTGAGTGGCTAGTGGGCGGGGGTGCTGGTAGGTAGCGGGCCACTGGCGTAGTCTACGCGCACGACGGTATGTAGCTTGCCCTTGCTGATCAGGATGTTGACGATTGCCGAGCCACCCTGCTTGCTAAACTGCATTATGTTGGGGCTACTGTTGCCTGCCTGCCAGCCCTGGGTGGTTAGAGTCTGGCTATACCAGTCATGGACAGTCTGCGCGTCGTCGTTGGTGGTGAAGTTCACACCCACGACGGTGGCGTACTTCTCGCGCAGCAGCGAGTTGCCGCCCAGCGAACTGAGCTTGTCGAGGGCCAGCACGTGGTTGTAGGCTGGCACTTCGCCGACCGCACTGCTGGTCGCCATCTCGCCAGGGCCAACCGTCTCAAGCACGATCATCACCGGCGGCGTGCCATTGCGGACCCCCACTGGGCCGTCTGGCCCCATCGTCAGGCCACCCGGCCCGCTGCCAGCACGGGGGGCGGTTGGCGCGGGAGCAGGAGCAGGAGCGGCATTGTCGCAGGCCAGCAGCAGCAGCAGCAAGCTGACAGCGCACAGGGTCGCTAGCTTGTTCACTGGCCCAACTTCCAGCGGCTCTGGTCATCCTTCTGCCAGTTGGCACCACGGAACTCGTCGCCCAGCTTCTTGAGCAGGATGTAGTTACCGTAGGGGCCGTAGAACTGCACGTAGCCGCGCTTTGCCATTTCGATGGTCGCCTTCGTCACCTCGGCGATGGTGTAGCCACCTGGCACTTCGATGATCTCGCTGCCGGGGACGAACTCGCCCATGTTCCGCAGGCGGATGACAAGGGCGCGCTTGGTCGCCTCAACCAATGCTTCTTCAAGTTGCAGAGCCAAAGCTAATCCTCCACAAGAGTCTGTGTAATCATTCACGATCTGCCGCAATTATAACATATTACGGGCCACGCTGGGCGGTGGATTTAGCTGGCAGAGACAAAAGGAGGAGGCGTGCTGGTGGCACGCCTCCATCCGTTGCTGACCGGTCGCTTACTTGATGATCGTGAATTGGCCGCCGTCGCTGCGCCCGAAGGTCGAGGGGGCGTAGAGCAGGTAGGCGCGGGCGGGTAGGGCGAAGTAGGTGCCGGGAGTGGTGGCCCGCATCGAGTATTCGTATTGATAGGTGCCAGCGGGTAGGAAGGTGGCAAAGTAGACGACCTTATCATCCTTCACCTGACTGCCATCGTAGCTGCGACAGTAGTCCACCGGCCTGCTACCCTGGGCCGCAGGGCCGAAGCAGCCACCGTCGCTACCACTGCCCACCGAGCGGGTAGTATTCAGGTCAGGATTGAGGGCTTCAAAGCCAGCGGGCAGCGGGTCTTCGAGGGTCACGTAGTAGCTATCCTGCGGCACGGTAAGATTGAGGCGCACGCGCACGATATTGCTGGCGGCGGTAGTGCTAACCACCTGGCTGTTGGATGCTTCGGGGTAGTAGGCGCGGCTGACTCCCAGCCCGTTGGTGCGGGCCACCAGCCCAGCGGCGGGTTCGTAGTAGCTGAGGCTGAGGGAGTAGTACATCGCGCCCTCCTGCTTGTCACGGCTGAGGAGGATGGTGTTGCCCGCGTTGACCAGCATATCGCTGATCTTGACCTCTAGCTGCTGAGTCGCGGTCAGGTTGCTGCTGCTGAAGCTACCGCTGCTGAGCGGCTTGTCGTTGAAGGTAGCGGTATAGTTGTAGTTGGCGGCTAGCTCCTTCTTGACCGCCACGTAGCGGGCGAGGGCGCGGATCACCTGGCCGCTAGCCTGGGTGGACGACCAGTGGCTACCTTCGCTGCGGTGCTGCATCAGCCAGCGCACGGCCTGGGTCGCCAGTTGGTCTTCGGGGCTGACCACCAGGATGGCCCGAATTGCCATAGCCGTGCTGCGTTCGTCGCTGTCCATGTTCAGATAGTAGTAGCGGCTGGCGGTATCATCCTCCCAGTGCGCGGTGTCGCTTTGCAGCTTGGCCGCAGCAGTGAGGGTGGCGAGGGCGGCCTTCGCCCGATCCGTCTCCTTCGCCCGCACCAGGCCGATTACCAGGTTGGCGCGGCCAAAGGTGTTAAGCTGGTCGTTTGCGCTCTCGGCAAGCTGATTAAGCCGCCCTACGTCCTTGCCGTCCACCAGCAACAGGGTGCTAAGGATGTAAGCACGGCTGTTGAGGTCGCCCACGCCGTAGATGTCGGGGCTGTCCTTCGTGCTGGCCTTCGCGTCCAGGCTGTCGCGCAGATACTTGACAGCCCGATCTAGCACGCCCTGGTCAACAGTATAGCTGTGCGACTTGGCGGTAAGTAGCCCTTCGAGGGCGTAGGCGGTGAGGAAGGGGTAGGAGGGTGAGTAGTTCTCCTCCTCCCACATCCCCCAGCCCCCATCCTGGTGTTGCAGGGCGTAGAGGCGTTGCACCCAGAGGCCCATACCATCGCTCAACACCTTGTCGTAGGGGCCAGCCTGCCCAGCATCCTTGAAGGTGTCCTGGATGGTGAGCAGGGGTAGGAAGCGGCTGACCGTCTGCTCGGTCGAGTCGTAGGGATAGTTGATCGTGTAGTCTGCGCCGTCCAACGCGCTCCCCGCGAGGCTGGCGTTGACCGTCGCCTTGAGCGACCCGATGCTGGTGTCAATGCCAAAGGGGATGAAGACGGTGCGGCTGATCTCGCTGCTGATCTCGCCAGAGTCGGCGGTCACTTCACCGCTAACGAAGGGGTTGATCGGGATCACCACTTGCAGTGCATCGCTCGGCCCGTTGTTCTGGCTGCGGGCGACCAGGGTGAAGCCAGCAGAGCGCGTGTCGGTTGCCTTCACCGCCCACTCCAACTTGGTTTCGCCGCCTGCGGGGACGCGTACCTGCTGGCTGGCCGTCTGCTGCTTGTTGTCGCCGCTGCTAGTCATGCCGCTGGTGCCGTCGGCAAAGGTAGTGCCGGTGATTTGCAGGCTAGCATCCACCGTCAGTTCGCTAGTCGTCGAGTTGCGGATGATCATCCCCGGCTGGGCAATGTCGCCCACGGTGAGGAAGCGAGGCAGCACCGGGCGCACCAGCAGCGGCTTGGTAACAAGTATTTCGTTCTGGGCCTCACCGACGAGCGTATCGCCACCCACGCCTCTGACCGTAGTTCGCCAGGTAGTCAGGTTGTCGGGCAGCTTGAAGCTGACCTTCGCTTCGCCACTAGCGTCAGTGGCAACGGTACCTTGCCAGTAAGCGGTATCTTGCAGGTTGGTGCGAACAGTAGTGGAGGCTTCGCCGCCGCCGCCGCCCTTCGCCCCGCCCCCGCCAGAGGCTAGCGCAGCCTGCGCCGACGGTGCGGCATAGCGGTCATAGGCGGTGTTCTGCGCCCGCAAGATCGCCAGGCTGCTGCTGGTATTGATGCTTAGTTGGCGCAGGCCGTAGAAGGCTGTGAGCATATCGCCGCTGGTGTCGTCGGCCAGGCTGAAGATCGCCTTGTCCACCACAGCTAGCGAGAGGTCGGCTGACACTGGCTTGCCGTCCTTGTCGCTAGCCTTGACGGTGTAGGTCACTGGCTGACCAGGCTCATACTGCTGCTTGTCGGGGGTGAGGGCAATCTTGAGCGACTTGAGTGCGCTGTCCAATCGCAATTCAACGTAGCCCTGCTTGAAGGTGGGGGCTTCCCCGCCATCGGCTAGCGAGTTGACCAGAGTAAGCGAGACGAACAGGTTGGGTACGCTGTCGGCGGGCAGCGGCACTTCCAGCACTGTGCTGTTGTTGGTCAGGCGCACGACGCGAGTGGTGCGGATGGTGCCGCGCTCGGTGGTCAGCAGGGCGGTTGCGCTGGTGTAGGGCGAAGTGACCAGGATTTTGGCCGTGTCCCCGACGTTGTACATCTTCTTGTCGTTGACCAGGGTTACGCGGTTGCTATTGTCGCGCTGCCAGGAGACAGAGCCGCCGTCGCCCGCACTGGCATAGACGTAGGTCGCACTGCTCACCTCGTTGCCAGCGGCATCGCGCACTAGTGCCTTGACTACGTACTCGCCGCCGTCCTTGACCGTAAACTGGTGGCTGCCCTTGCCACTGCCGTCGGTGCTAACCGTCAACTGCTCGATCTGGGTGTCCTTCGGCTTGTAGACGTACTGGCTGACCCCCTGCTCGTCCTTCTCCTGGCTGTTCTCGTAGGTGCGACTGGCGAGGGTAAGCTGCACCTGCTGGTTGCCCGCCTTCTTGCCCGCCGTGTCTACCGTCTGGATCGTGATGCTAAACGGCTGGTTGAGGCTGGCAATGTAGGTGTCTGAGCGTAGGCCGACGTAGACCGCCCCTTTGTGGACAGTAACCAGATCGCTGCTGGTCACTTCCTGGTTGCTACTATCAGTGATTGAGGACTCGATATTGTACAACTGGCTGACTGGCACCTGGCTGAGGTCGGCCTTCGTCTCAAAAGCCACCTTGCCGCTTGCGTCGGTGCTGAAATTGCGGGCGGCGATCTGGTTGCCGCTGCTGCCCTGACGGCGGGCGTAGAGCACGTCGTAGTCGTTGAAGCCGTAGCTGTCGCCAGTGTCAGGGTCGCTCCAACTGAAGTAGTAGTCGCTGGCCGTAACCCGCGTCGTCACCTTTGCGCCCTTAACCGGGCCGCCAAAGAAGTAGCCTGCCGTCACGGTGCTGCGGATCGTGTCGCCGTTGAGGTAGTCGCGCTTGTCGTTCTTGACCGTTACCTCGTACTCTGGCTTGCGGTATTCCTGCACGCTGAAGTTGTAGTAGTATTCCTGCTGGCGGGTGCTACCGATGGCGTTGCTATCCTGCACTTGCAGGCGGGCCACATAGTAGCCCAGCTTCGCGTCCTTGCCGAGAGTCACCTTACCCTCCCATGTCCCTTGCGGGCTGAGAGCAATAGTCTGGCTGTACACGTCGTTGTTGCCGTCGTTGACGAACATTTTGGCCGTAACACCCTGGGGCAGGCTATATACTGCGTCGTTGTCAAGCCGCAGGATTGCCTTAAGGTCTACATCCTGGTTGGGACGGTAGATCGGGCGGTCGGAGTAGACGTAGGCGTTGTACTTGCCGCTGTTAGAATGGTAGGGGTACTTGCTGCCGAGATCCCAACGGTAGAGGACAAACTCGCTGCTATTCAGCCCCTCGTTCCAGAAGCTGCTAACTGCTGCCGTGTCGCCGCCGCCCTCACTGATCGCCACCAATCCACCGTAGGACTGGATTTCGTCGGCCTGCAACTGGAAGATACCATCCTGGTCGGTGTTGCCACCCCCGATCTGCTTGGGCTGGGGGTTGTTCTGGTCAGCCGGGCGATAGAAGGCGATGGGTAGGCCAGCAGTCGGCTTGCCCGTATTCTGGTTGACTGCCCAGACCAGAGCCTGGCCGTTGCTTATCTTCATCGTCAGGGCGTTATTGCTGACTACAATCAGCAGGCGATCCTGGATCGGGATCGGGTTGCCACTGCTGTCCTTTGGCACTGGCACAAGGGAGTCGGTGGGGTTGACGCTGACGGTGAACAGGTAGAAACCGGGCGGCAGGCGGTCGGCCTTGCCGTCGAGTGAGAGGGTGAGTTTCGCTGCCTTGCCCTTGTTCAGTTCGGCGGCCACTGGCTGGCTCCAGCTGCGTACCGACTTGAGGCCTGTGGCCGCATTGTCTGCGGAGTAGTTGATGATGCGGCTGCTCATCTGCGCGCCGTTCAACTGGTAGAGGGTGTAGTTGAGCTTCTTGACGTTGATGCTGCCGAGATAGATGCTGGTCGGCTGGCCTGCGTTGAAGCTGGCCTTCTCTGTCGCGCCGAGGATGTTGGTGGCGGGCGGTGAGGCGGGCGTGGTGTCGCTCTGGTTGAATGGGGTCTGCAACCGCTGCCCAGCTACGTCCACAATGTCGCCGCTGAGGGTGAGGCTGTATTTGGTCGAAGGGTCTAGCCGCGAGGAAATCTGGAAGTAATCAACCCCATAATCGCCCGTGCCATAGATGCTGGTTGACGAGTAGGGGAGGGCAGGGCTAACCTGGAAGTTGCCTTTGATGGTGAGCGGGCGAACCGGGTTGTTGAAGTCAATGCGGATGCCACCGAGCGAGAAGTCTACGTTGGTCACTTGCAGCGGCGGGAAGGTGCGGAACTGCCACTGCTTGGCGGTGGTCAGCCCCTGCCCGCCGCCGACCGCCTTCGCACTGGTGGCAATGCCGACGGTGTAGGTCGTATTCAGGGTGAGCGAGACGGAGGGGGTGAAGGTCATAACTTCACCGCTGCCCACCCCTGGCCCCCAGGTGAAGCCACCGGCTGAGCTAGGGCTGAGGCTGAAGGCGGCCTCGGTGCTGGGGTGATCCATGGGCTGGTTGAAGACGGCTATCACTGGCGCGGCGGCAGTCACGTTGCCAGAATAGCTGGTGCCGGGGCCGCCGTAGCCCGACTGCGAATAGCTGCTCTGGTCAGTCGCGGGGTAGTAGTCGGGGTTGTTGTCGTCGGCAGAGGTGCTGCTGGGATAGTAGTAGACGACGCGGGGGCTGGCGGTTTTGAAGCTGAAGGTGTAATCGGCAGCGAGGGTACCGCCATCAATGTCGGTTAGCTGGCGACCGACGGTGACGCGGTAGGTAGCTCCACCCTGCAAGCCGTTCTTTGGCTGGAAGACAAGATTGCTGGTGCCAAGCCAGAGGAACTGGCCCTCGATAGGCGGCTCGATCAGTATCTTGCCATTGGGGTCTTGCTGCTGGTTGAGGGTGGTGAGCGGCACCATCTGCAAGTCAAATTGCAGGCTGAGGCTGGCATCCAGCGGCACATCGGTGGCGTTGTTGGCGGGGCCGCTGCGGATCACCTGCGGCAGGCCAACGGTGCGGAAGTCGCGCTGCTGACCAGGGTTGAGGACGGCAGCGGCAATAATGTTCTTCGCGCCGTCGCCAATGCTAACCTTATAGGCGGTGCTGCGGGCGAAGCCTGCCCCTTTGGGGGTGAACAGCATCGTCTCGACCCCACCGAGGCCAGTCCGCCACTCGTAGTCGCCCTCAACGGCTGGCTCGATCTTTAGGGCAGCCTGGGCGGAGGCGCGATCCATAGCCTGGCTGAAGCTGACCGCTATCGGTTGGTGGGCGCGCACGAGGGCGTTGGTGGGCGCGGGGCTGATGCCCAGCACTTTGGGCGCACCAGTAATTACCTGCGTGGGCGGTCGGTCAGTAGCAGTCGGCTGCGACTGGGTATTGGTCGGCAGCAGGGCTACTGTCGTGCTACCCGCCGTGTTGGTTGCCGCAATCGGGCTGCTAGCAACCACAGGGCTACTGCCAGCGGTAGGGCTGTTGGCGAGGGCAAGGGGGGTGGCATTGCCGGTCGTCTTACCATTGTTGTTGAGGACGAGAAAGGCCCCGACTGCGCTGATCAGCAGCACCGCTGCGACCACACCGAGGATCAGCGGGTTGAAGCCCCCCCCTCCTGTGCCATTGCCAGTGCTGGTTGGGGGCAGTAGGGGGGGGACAATTGACCCCGACGGTTGCGGGTTCGGCTGGCTATGATAGTCATTGGGCTGCTGGCTCATCTGCGTTCCTTCCTGGCGGTTCACGCAGGTGCGACTGCGCTAAAGGTGCTGTAAAACACGACCAGACGCAAGCCGCCCAGCCATTATTG
>JBBROH010000045.1:0-23449 GCA_038229595.1 Chloroflexia bacterium
AGCGAAGCTCAAGCACGATTGTCGCCCGTCCGCTCCAGTTCACAGTGGCTCAGATAAGCGATAATCAACCGTTTGGCTTCGGTCATAATCCGCCCACTCAACCTTGCTTCGCTGGTCTGAGCCACGCCTAGCAGATGGCCTGCTACCTCGCGCACGACCATAGCGTAGACCTGGCAATCCTCAGTGGTGAGTTGGCTATAGCGGCTAGCCAATAGTTGGCTCAGCCTGCCAATCAGTTCATGGTTGAAGGCGGCCACCTGCTGCACCAACTCTGGCGACGAGTGGGCAGTAGCGAAGATGGTGGTCAGGTCAAGGTGGCTGCCGTAGTAAGCCACCACTGGGTCAAGCAGTTGGTTGACCGCCTGCTCTAGCGACAGACCACTCAGGTCGCGCTCGAACACCGCCGCAAAGAGCGCACGCTGCTGGCTCATATAGCGGCTAACCAGTGCTTGACCAATGGCTTCCTTGTTCGGGAAGAATTGGTAGAGCGAACCGATTGAGGTTTCTGCCCGCGCCGCAATGGCGTTGGTAGTCGCCCGGTCATAGCCTAGCTCAGCTATCAGTTCTTCCGCCGCTTTCAAGAGCAACTCAACCCTTGCCAAGCCGCGCTCCTGGCTCGGCAACCGCCGCATCTTTGTCATCATTTCTACTACTCCCCTCTTGACAAGACGAGTATCTGCTCATATAATCTTTGTGATCGGATGCTCATGATGCTCATGTTGAAGCACCATTATAGCAGAACTAGCACCGCCCTGCAAGGGCTAGCAACTTGGCATTAGCAGCTAGCAGAAGGGTAGGGCGGGCTGGCACCTTGTTAGTCACATAACGTAGTGTTCACCTGCCACGAAGGAGAGCGTGGTGGGTCGGTGGAGAGGAAAGGAATGAGGCAAGTGGTTAAGTTCAGTCGGTTTAAGCGCAGGTTGGAGCAGTTTGCAGTATTGCTGCTGTTGAGCAGCATTGTTTTGCCCGGCCTGGCGAGCAGCAGCGGCCTGGCTGCCCCAAGCGGTACGTTCACCCAGAGAGCCGCTGGTCTGGCAGCGGCACCACAGTCGTGCGGTGGCCTCAATGCCAGCAAAGCCCAGGCGCAGGCGCGGCCATACTACGTGCAGAACCCCCTGCTGATCTCTGGCAGCCCGCTAGAGATCACCGTCAACGACAATACCAGCACCGCGATCAACTACAATGGCCTGCTACAATACTACGGCAACAACGCCGAGGGTGCCTATGTCTGGTACAATGGTCAGGTCTATGGGCCGATGCCGCAAGTACCAGCCGGTAATCCCGTACAGGCCTGGCAACCGGTTAGCCACACCCTCAGTGGCAGCGGCACTGGTGCCAATCCCTGGCAGATTCGCACAGTTGTGGCAGCAGGTAGCAGCCTCTACCTGACCCAGACAGTTAGCTACGTGCAGGGCGACATCTACGCCACCTATAACTTCGACGTGACCGCCCCGCCAACCGCCACCTGGACGCTATTCCAGGCTGCCGACCTCTACACCGCCGGGGACGACTGTGGCCTGCCTTACTACGACGCTGCCACTGGCGACATTGGTGGGCGCAATAGTAGCACCAACTTCTACCAATACTTTCGCCCGCTTACCGCTGCCGACCATCACATGGAGGCTTTCTACCGCACCATCTGGGATGCAATCGGCAACGCCAGCGGGCCGGGAGCAGGGTTCAACGATACGCTAGACAGCGGCGACATAGACAACGGCGCGGGCCTACAGTGGCAGCGCAGCGGCAACGCTATCGTTCGCTCCCTGGCCGCTTTTGGCGACGTGATTGTGCCGACTTTTACCCCCACTCCCACCAACACCGCCATCCCTACTACCACCCCCACAGCAACCAGCACGGCGACCAACACGGCGACCAACACGGCCAGCAGCACGGCGACCAACACGGCTACCGCCAGCAATACGGCTACCAACACCGCCACTGACACGCCTACCACAACCGAGACCGCGACAGAGACCGCCACCAACACGCCCACCTCCACTGACACTGCTACCCCTTGCAGCCTCAGCTTCCCCGACGTGCCGCCTGCTAGTTTGTTCTACGATGACGTGGTGTTCCTGACCTGCCGCCAGATCGTCAACGGCTTCCCCGACGGCAACTTCTGGCCCAACCGCAACACCACGCGAGGGCAGTTCGCCAAGATCGTAGCCAATGGCTTTGGTCTACCAGCCTACCTACCCGCCAGCCCGACCTTCAGTGACGTGCCGGGCGGCTACGTCTTCTACCCCTACGTCGAAGCTGCCGCCCACGCGGGGGCAATCACTGGCTTCCAGCTTGCTCAATGCGTTGGGATAGGCACAGCTACGCCCAGTCAGCCCTGCTTCAAGCCGAACGACCCGATTACTCGCGCTCAGGTGATGTTGATACTCAAGCGCACCCGCAACTACGCTGACTATACTCCAACTCGCCCAACTGTCACCGATGTGTCAGCTAACCATTATGCCTACGTTGCTATCGAGACGATGGTGCAGACAGGCATCATCAACGGGGCTGCTTGTGCGGATGGTAACGGCCTGTGCTTCCGGCCCAGCGACTACATCCGCCGAGGCGAATTGAGCAAGGTCGTCCACCGCGCCATTGCGATTATCCCAACCGACACCCCAACAGTCACGCGTACACCAACGAAGACCAGCACGCTGACAGTTACGCGCACGCCGCGCAGTACCAACACCGCTAGCAGCACCGTCAGCAGCACCGCTAGCCGCACTGTGACTAGCACCACGACCAGCACCGCTGCCCTCACGTCTACGCCCGCCTTCACTGGCACGATCAGCGCGACGCTAACGGTCAGCAGCACCAGTACACCAGCCGCAACCCTAACCCCCAGCAATACATCTGTGCCAGGTAGCCCAACCCTCACGCCGAACAGCACCCTGACGGCGATTATCGCTAGCGTGACTGCTTCGGCGGTGAACGCTACTAACACGGCCATTGCCCGCACGGCAACGGCGGCAGTTAGCACCGCTACGCCCGCACTCACCTCTAGCCCAGGGCCAACTCTGACCCCCAACCTTACCCTGACGGCGATTATCGCTAGTGTGACCGCTTCGGCAGTGAACGCTACTAACACGGCCATCGCCCGCACGGCAACGGCGGCGGCTAGCACCGCTACCAATACAGCCATCGCCACGAACACACCCACTCTTACTACCATGCCAAGCAGCACCCCGAACTACGCGGCTACGGCTACCGCGTCGGCTATCCTCGCTACCAACACCGCGATAATGGCAACCAACACCAGCATCGCAGCGACTAACACTAGCATAGTTGCTACACTCACCGCGCGCTCTTTCACGCCGACCCGAACATCTACTCCAGGGCCGACTGGTACAAACACTGCCACATCTAGCCCAACGCGCTCTAGTACTGCCACACCAACCAGCACTGGCACCCCAGCGACCAACACGCCGACCAGTACCCCATCGGCTACTGCCACTGGCACCCTCACGGTTACACCGATTAACCCTGCTACCACGGGCAAGCTAACTGGGGTCGTGACCGACACGGTAACTAACCAACCGCTCAATGGCGTGCTGATCCAAATCACCGCTCCAGGGTTGGTTACTAACACCTCTTACTACGCCGATGCTACCGCTGACGATGGCAGCTTCTTTATGGAGGGCGTACCACCCGGCAGCTACACCGTCACTGCCCTAAAATCTGGCTACAATAGTATGCAGCAGACCTTGCTGATTACTGCTGGTGGTAGCTATACGCTCAACTTCACTACCCAACTCAGCGGCATCGAGACTGGCATCTTGCACGGGACGCAGAAGACTGGGCCGTACTCACCAAACAGCGAAATCCCACTGCGCTACGTGGCTATTAACGTCGGCAATCTCACCCCCCTATGCTGGCTAGTCAAGCCCTGTAACCCGTTCATGGTAGCAGCGGTACGCCACTACTTCGAGATATGGCAGCCAGACATTATCATGCTATCCGAGGTAACTAACTCTATGCTGTTGCTCAACACCACCTGGGTCAAGTGGTTGGGCATAAACATCCTGGCTGGGCCGCTGCTTCCAGAAGGCTACGACGGTACTTGTGGCAAAAGTGTTTACCCAGATGGGCGACGCGCCAACTGGGATGCTGACAACGCCTCGCACGAACACGAGTGCATCGCCTGGAAGACCAGTCGGGCGCGGCTGGTACCACGCAGCGGTAGGTCGATCTATGGCTATATGGGCCGTACCCCCACCAATCAGGTGTGCGAAACTGCCTTCACTGCCTTCTCTGCCCAGGTGGTGCTGGACAACCAGATTACCATCCGAGCCATCGCGGTACACCCACAGTCTGGGCCGCGTACTGATGCTCAGAAGTATGACTGCCGCCTGCGCGAGACGACCATGGTTTGGAACGACCTCGCGTACAACGACCGTAACGTAATCGTCGGGGGCGACTGGAACGACGATAACCCCTTGATTGATGAGAACGACCCGCCATATGGAGCCTACGGCTTCCGCCTGAACTATGGCTATACCTCTGCCGACCTCGGCATCTCTGGGATTGGCGATCACTGGGACATGGTCTTCCATGAGGAGGAGTGGTCAACCGCCCTCTCTATCGCGGGCAACCAGCTAGACCATGCCTTCTCCAAGTTCGGCGACGCAGTGGAAGACCCCTGCGAATACTGTGGGGCAACCTACTATACCGCGCCTAGCAATCCCTACGGTCTACCCAATGGAGGCAACCTCTACTACGGCTCGGCCATCGGCGGGCAGGGTACTCGCGGCTTTGGCGGTATATACATCAATACTCTAACCGACGACCACCCCAAAGCCGACACTGGCGGCAATGGCGGCTCCTTGTTCGACTCGGTAACGCAAGGCGGCATGGATCATAGCCAGATTATCGTAGACATGGTACTTAACCGTGGCAGTGTTCAGGCTGGGCAAGGGCCAAGAGGAATGCCAGCCGGTCGCGCAGGTAAGACCATCGGCGACAAGGTACGTGGCACCTTTACCCTGACCCCAGTTGTTGTCCATGAGCAGGCGCAACCAGCCAGCAGTGGCACAGTGGCCCTGCAGCCTGCACGATGGCCTGCTAGCACAGCTAGCCCGTTCGGGGGGCTGTTCCGCAGCTTCTGGCCCGCCCCGGTGCAGTTCGGGAGCCACTAGCCGAAGGTAGCCCAGGTTCGCGCCTGCTGACTTGGGCCACCCCTTGTGCAGTTTGCGGTGCAGCCAGGCACGCGCGCCGCTCAGTTGAGCCAGGCCAACAGAACAAGCCACTCCATTGTTGGGGTGGCTTTCGTCTTGGGCTGCACGCGCCTGCTAACAGCCAAGCGAAGCGCAAGCAATAGGCTGTTGCCCGACACCTACTGTCAGACCGAAGTTCGCCGCAGCGACTACCTTCGCGCCCGCGCCTGTTCGCGCACCGCCTGCAAGTTGAGCAGCCCCACCACCTCAAACTCCGGCGGCGTGCTGCCCGCTACTGGGCGCAGCCGCACGCAGGTTGGGAAGTAGCCCATCCGTCCATGCAACTCAGCCAGCAACGCCACCGCCACATAGTTCAGCGCAGGCGGATTGACGATGATCGCCGCTGTCTGCCACTCATCGGCACGCAACACCCCCTCAACCACCCGCAGGCCAAAGCGATAGCAGTGGATGGTGAGGGGGGAGAGGGCGGCAAGGAGTTCAGGATTTAGAGAGTTAGCGACAGCAGACCGCTCGCATCAGATAACCTCGTAATAATTGCTATCCTTGTTACTACGATGATAGAAATGGATTTTGTCATTAGCAAAATTATTATAGCCAATCTGTCTACCAAGAGCCATCGCCAGGATCACTGGCCCAGCATAGAATAGTCGCAGCGTCTTGTCAGCACGGATGCTGTGTACAAGCTGGCGGAAGGTCTCGACCACCGCCAACCATGGCTCCTTACTCTTCTCTTCAAGCTCCACCAATTTATCAGGGTCGGCTGAGTTGCTGATCAGCAGTACATCAGCCACGCTATCAAGCTGAGGCATCTGCTTAAGCACTTGTGCTATCATCTCCTTGCCGCGACCGATGGTGAAGATAAGTGCAACCTCGTCCCTCCGCAAGTGTAGGTCGTCGGTAAACCGTTGCTCCTCCGCCAGCCAGCGGCGCACCCTCACCACCGGCTCAACAACCTTGCGTTCACCATTGATTATGATTGTTACCGTGTTATTTGACCCAACCACAGCATTCTGGCTGATTATCTGGTCAACGTCAATACTCTGGCTACTCTGCCCCTTCTGCTCATCACTCATGTGATCCCCTCCTCTAGTCATCAATTGAATCCTGTACCGGCCCTAGATTGAGTTGCTTGTTCTTGTCCTGAATCACCTTCAGCACAACCTCGTCAGCAGGATGATACTCCTCCGGCTAGAAGTCGGCGGCATTGGCATAGCGGTTGAGGTGCAGCAGCAGGGCCTTGCTGGGGTAGAGTTCGACCCGCACCATGTTCGGCTTGACCTCCACCATCGTACCTCTCCGTCCCCCCGAACACTTCGGGTGAGGTCAGGATCACGACCCGCCCCAACTTGATGCGCTTGTAGAGGTCGTACGTTTGCGCTTTGTTCTTCTCATCAGCGGCACCAAAGAAATCAAGCGCACACGCCTGTTCAGCCACAGTGCCGTTGCGAAACTGACCCAATTGCTTGATCACCACAGCCAGACCACTAGTAACCGCTCCGGCGGACTTACCAAGAGCCACAAGATGATTGATAGCCATGACCACTTCCTCCTCAGCATAGTTCTCGCCAGCATTATAGCACAAGTTAGGCTACTAAATCGCCACCAGCCGGTAGATACCGCTCCCCCAGTGTTGCCTACGCCGCCAGCACCTTGCCCCGCTTGAGCGTGGTGGCCGCCTCACGCAGGCCACGCGGCACACTGCCACTCTCACAGTCGTCCACTACCAACGCACAGAGCGTCTGGTAGAGGGGGTAGAGGGGGTAGAGTAGCAGGCTGTTCTTGCCCTTGAGCGGACTGGCGGTGGGGGTGGCAGTAAGTATCGAACGCCGCCTTGTCGTCGCCACTAATATGCTGGCTGGCTACATGGAACGACTGCCAGTGCCTGTTGGCTTACAAAGTGCCAGTTCGCCCCTTCAGCGAACCACTGATCCTGATAGATGCAGGCTGGCACCCGGCGGAGGCGAGTGGGGTGGGGCCGCGCCGCTGGATTGACGGCGAGCGGGCGGGGCTGCGGATCGTGGTGCCGGAGGGACAGGGGGGCCGCTACACCCTGAGCTTCACCGCCGCCGCCTTCAGCCAGCCGCGCCGCCTGAGCCTGGCGTGGGCGGGCGGCGCAGCCTTCTGGCAGGCGGAGGTGGCGGCGAGCCGGATTGACAGCTACAGCGTGCCAGTGGAGCTTGCGGCAGGCAGCAACCTGCTGCGGCTGACGACCGACGGCTACGCCGCGCCGAACGATCTCGATCCGAACGCGGGGGGTGCGCGGGAACTGAGCGTTAGTTTGGGGGCGGTGCGGTTGGTGGTAGGTGGGGACGACGTATGTGGACAAGCCGCTTCCAAGCGGTAGTGTTTGGTACATCATGCCAAATACTGGCTGCAACGAAGGTGGTTTGTCATCTCACTATTTTTGCTGCTCTCTTGACAAGATTCGGCTAATCAGTTGTAGTACAAGCGCAGTAGCTCCAAAAATATATGCAACCACTACGTTTGTGCTATCAATAAATGCATAGTAGAAACCCACTCCGAAAAGCAAAAGGGATATTGAATTAACAAGAGGATAGTTCGCCTACGTTTATCTCCTACTATGTTTGCAAAACTGTAAACAACATAGATGGACAATGGTACAACAACAAGCCAAAACGAAACACTTGGGTTTGTTAGGCCAACTACTCTAATGGTTAGCACATAGATCAAAACTGCAACAAACTTTGATACGTCTATGGCGGACTTTTCCTTGCTCATATAATTGCTCGCTTTATGCTGTGGATTATAGATGTTAGTAGTAAGTGACAACCGCATTCCACTCCTGCAATGACTACTTAAATAGCACTAAGTTAAATCACCTTGTTAGAAGCATGATGAGGTTGGCTTTAGAGACAACCAACCTCACCATACCTTGTTCATCCTACTGGCCGTTCACCAGAACATTAACCACTCTACAGGCTCCGCACTTAGCGTACTGGTGTTCATCCTCGTAGAAGTGGGCCGTCTTGTACCAAGCCTTACCCTTAGCTGACGAGATGGGTTCAGCTCCTAGCTCTGCGCCCGCACTAAGCCAGACCTTACTGCCGTAGATTGGGTCGAGCCATATCTTGGAGTTGTTGCCGTTGTCTCTGTTGACAATGATCAGCCAGTGGCTAGTGAACTTGCCACTCTTATCTACAAAGACACCTATCGCTACGCCGTTAGCCCCGTTCTGATCCCTGATTGTCTCGCCCCAATTGCGGAGCATCACTGAGGCTGCATACTCACCAAACCGCCAGATTATCTCTTGAAGGAGTGCCAAGCCCAATCCTGGAAGTCCACCAAACATAGCAAAGACAGTATCGTAGCCAAGCCTCGTCCAGTCAATGCTCTTGGCATCATTACGTAGCTGATCCGCCAGTGCAATGAGGAACTCGCTTACTTTAGCGGCATCTTCATGCGACAGGTAAACGCTATGACCAGTCGGGTCGGTATACCGCTGCGGGTTGTTCAGCACGTAGCTGTAGCGGTTGAGAGCCTGCGGGTTGGCAGGGCCGAAGGGAGCGCGGGCGCGCTTGTCCTGCTGCTTGTCGTCGCTGCTGAGTTGTGACCAGAAGCCCTTCTGCTCGGTCAGGTCTTGCTCGGCGTTGACGGTGCTGACGAAGCCGGTCTCATGATAGTCTACGGTCAGTGCCTTCATCGAGGCGGAGTCGTCCGGCCCAATGCTGCCTGCGCCGCCCACCGCCGAGGTCATCCCCGGCACGATGGTATCTGCGCTCAAGAAGCGGGCCACCGTCGAGTCGTAGTAGCGGCTGCCGTAGTAGTGCAGGCCGGTGTCGTCCTTGTGCTGGCCGGTGAAGTCAATCTTGGTCGAGGGTGCCGTCGCAGTTCATCGTCACGCTGACACTGCCGAGGTGATCGCCATGAATGTAGACGAAGGCGGCGGGGCTGCCAGCCTGAACGCTGTAGGATAGGCCGAGGAAGCCGGCGATCTGCTTGACCGGCACCCACAGCTTGTCAGTTTCATCCTGGGCAACGGGTATGGGATCCCCGTAGAAATCCACCATCTGCTCACGGCGGATTACGATCTCGTTGCCACTGCTATCTTCTTCCACCCTACCCTCCTTGTAGCCAATTGGGAGGTTCATACGTGTTACGCGTATGAACCTCTCAGCCTCGTTCCGCCCTCCCGCTCGCCCCCTGCGCCAGCCGCGCCAAGCTCTGCCCCAGCCGCTCCGCAATGCCACGCAGTTGGCTGCTCATGCTCGCCGCTTCACTCGACACCCCACTCACCCCCTCCACTGCCCCCGCGATCAGGCTGGTCGCCCGCTCCTGCTGGGCCGTCGCTGCCGCTATCGTCTCCCCGGCCCCCGCTACCTGCTGCGCCGCTATCCCTACCTGCTCGACCACCGCTGCCACCGTCGTGTGCGCCTCCTGGCTGCGCTCGATGCTCGCTCCCGCCCGCTCCACCGCACCCAGCAGCTCACGCGCCTGGCCCTGCACCCGCTGGGTGATCTCGCTGGCCTGCACCACCCCATCCCCAGCCCGCGTCGCCAGCTTGCCCACCGAGTTTGCCACCACCGCGAACCGCTTGCCGAACGCTCCTGCCCCCGCCGCCTCTATTGCCGCGTTCAGGGCGAGCAGTTGGGTCTCCTCCGCTATGTCCCGCAGCAAAAGGAGCAGTCCCTCGGTCTCTGTCGCCCGCCTGCCCACCTCCCACGCCGCGAGTTGCGCCTCCCGCCCCGCCGCTACCGCCTGGCTCAACTCTGCCTGCCCGCTCGCTAGTTGCTGGCGGGCAGTCTCGCTCAGACTACGGCTGCGCTCCGCCACCTCGCTTACCTGCCGCGCCGAGGCTGCGATCTGCCGGGCGGCTTCTCTGTGCCGACCAGCCCAAAGCCGATAGCCTCGTAGAAGATATTAGCGGCACTGCCTTGCACGCACTTGAGGGCGATCAGCTTACCGCCTTGCTCCTTCAGCACAACTATAAGCATACAGCCAATTCGCCGTCTGCGCCACCCCTCGGCCACTACCAGGCTGTAGATACTCAGTTGCCCCGGCTTCTTCGTGGTGCAACGATAGTAATAGAGGTAGCCGACGACCTCACCACCGCTCTCAGCCACTAGCAGGCAGCCCCGCACCTGGACCTGCCACCGCCGGTCGCTGGCACCGCCACACCTCGTAATGCACGCGCGGGCCGCTCGAATAGCCGCTGCTGCCCATTGCCCCCAGCAGCGTCAGCCGCTTGCCAGGCGCAGGTTGCGGGTTGGGAGCTTGGGCCAGCAGCCGCAAGAGGCTGACAAGCGTGGCTTGATTTGGTATGATAATGGTAGCCTCCTGGTACAGGGTAGTGTGGCAACCACCATGATACCAAAGGCTGCCGCGCTGGGGCAAGTCTTCAGCGCGGTCTGTGATTTATGACGAACTCTCAGTTAAACCTTAAGGAGCAACCATGCCTATATCAGAAGATGTTCAGCATCAATATGCCGCCAGCGACCCACTCAAGACGCGGATTGAGACGCACCGCCTCTACAGTGAACGCAACGTTGACCTTGACGGCGCGGTTTACAAGCTGATGCGGCTGGCCGGTGAAGAGGCGATCCTCGATGTGGGTTGCGGGCCGGGACTGTTCCCCCGCTACTTGCGGGCGCAAGGCCATGCCGGGCGGCTGGTTGGCTACGACCAGTCGGCGATGATGCTGGCCGAGGGGCGCGGCCATGCGCTTGTGGGCGACTACGCGGCGGGCTGGGTGCGCGGCGACGCGACCACCATGCCGTTCAAACGGGGCTTCGACTGGGTGATCGCCCGCCATATGCTGTACCATGTGAGCGACATCCCGACGGCCTTGCGCGAGTTTGCCCGCGTGCTTGCCCCTGGCGGGTGTGTGTTGGCAACCACCAACTCGCGCTTGGACTGCGAACATATTGTGCGGCTGACAAAGGATGTACTGGCGGCCTTTGGCGTAGACAACCACGACCGCCAAAGCGTCCTTGACCCCTTCGCGACTGAAGATGCCGCTGCGATCCTCGGTACAACCTTCCCCCACGTTGAAGAAACAATGCTACACAACGCCTTCATCTTTCAGCAACCTGAACCAGTAGCAGCGTATGTCGCTAGCGGCTTCGCGGGCAACGTGCCAGACGCAGAGGGGCAGCAGATGTACGCCTGGCTGGTCGCTGAAGCCGACTGCCGCTTGCAAGTGATGGGTGGGGTGTGGCGCGACAGTAAGGATGTGGGCATCTATATCTGTAGCCTGTTACTCCACCAGATACCGCCGCAGCCACACGCCGCCCGCCCGCCTGACCTCGGCAGCCAAGCGTGCGCCCGTAAGCTGTGGCGGCTGGTCGTCGCTACTCAGCAGGTAGAACTCGTGCCGCCGGCTCTGGCGCAAGGTTGCGGCCCAGTCGCCGATTTCGCCACGTTCGGCCAGGTGCAGCCGCCGCTCGTCATAGCGGTTGAGGCGCAAGGGCAGCCACCACTCGGTAGTCAGCAACGGCGCGATGGCTGGCACAAGCTGGCTGGAGCTACCAGCCAGCTTGCGCTACGATGATGGGGCGTGGGCTACTTACCTGGCTAGCGCGGGAGTCTTGAACAGTGGGTCGGAGTTGTAGATCATCTGGTAGCCAGCGACCAGGCTAGCCAGGCTCAACCAGAGGAACAGGCTGGCGAGCGAGAAGGCTATCTTCGGGTCGATCTTCAGCGCAAGGTTGATGCTGGCAATAGTGATCAGGTACATCCCGAAAGTCCAGATGAAGCAGAGGATCGGGCTGTCCAGCACGAAGTAAGCGTAGGAGAAGGTGCTGAATATCACCCAGCTTGCCCCTTGCAGCCAGAGTAGAGGGCTGCGGCCAGAGGTACTGGCGGGCATATTGACCAGCTTGAGGTTGCCCCAGAGAACGGAAGCGTTATTGGTCGCCCAGGCCGGGCCGAACACCCACCCCGGCGGGGCGAAGGCCGCCTGCTTGCGCGCCTTGTACCGCTGCTGGCTATCTATCCTGGTACCGCCGATCACCCCAGGTGTGCTGACAGCATTGGCAAGCAGGCCCACGGCGACTGCGTGCCACCAACGGTAGCGACTTGGGCGAAAAACTTGCTGTATAGCCTTGCTAAACGAAAAGGCCATTGTTTGCTCCTCTCAACTGCTTGATCTTATCTTGCTTCGGCTCATCCCTGGCTTGCTGCTCACCAACTACTGCCAGCCAGCTTGCTGTGGATTGATAGAGCAAAGCAGGCATTGTTCGTGCCACCACAATGTTTCGCCTGGCGCGAAGTAACGCCTCCAGAAGCAGGCAAGTTGGCTCGGCCAGCCTGCAACAAGCTGCTGGTGGCTCAGTGGCACAAGGACGCTTACCGCCATGCTGCAAACTTGACAGCCAGCCCCAGATCGGCTATAATGCGCCTGACCTCGTAAGAGGACGCTAGTTGAATACGCGAACTGATCTCAACCAGAGACAGCCGGTGTCCCCCATAGGGACTTAAACCGTAAAGGGCCAGCCGAGGGGCGGACGGAATGAACCAGGTACAGCGATCTGCCAGCTAAGCAGCTGGCTCAGCGGTCGCATGCGGTTTGCTCCCCACCTATTGGCTGGGGAGCTTTCTTTTTGCCCTCAACCAGCCACCCCGTCCCGCGCAAGCAGGGATGAGCAGTTTGTAAAGAGAAGGAGGTGATTAGAGTGCCTACAGCCCGAAAGGAACAGACGGTCGGCGAACTTGCCGCCCTGCTGAAGAAAAGCCCGATGGTAGTCCTAACCGACTACCGCGGCATGAAGGTGTCCGAACTGAGCGACATTCGTCGCCAGATGCGGGCGAAGGGGATGGAGTACCACATCGCCAAGAACACCCTGGCGGTGCTGGCTGCCCAGCAAGCTGGGATCGAGATGACCAGTGCCATGCGCGAACAACTGAACGGCCCCACCGCCCTCGTCTTCATGGGCGACGACATCGCGGCAGGCAGCAAGTTGCTCAACGACTACCTGCGTACCGCCCGCGTGATGAAGGTCAAAAGCGCGCTGCTTGACGGTAAGCTGGTAGAAGCAAAGTCGCTAGAAGACATTGCCAAGCTACCCGGTCGCCAGCAGTTGATCGGCCAGATCGCCAGTGCGTTCAACGCCCCAATCGCCAACCTCGCTAGCGTGTTGAACGCCAGCATTAGTGGCCTCGCCAACGCCCTCAAGCAGGTTCTGGACAAGATGAGTGGCGATGCAGCCCCAATCGCTGAAGCAGCCACCGCCGAAGCAGCCTGAGCAATCCCTACCTGATCCAAGTAGAGCTTCCCCACAAGAGAAAGGACAGTAGACTACAATGGCTACCGCTGAGGAGATTATCGAGAGTATCAAGACGATGAGCGTGCTGGAACTGAGCAAGCTAGTCAAGGCGATTGAGACCGAGTTCGGCGTGACCGCTTCTGCGCCGATGGCCTTCCCCGCTGGCATGATGATGCCGGGCGCGGGCGGCGGCGACGCGGCGGCTGCGGCTGCCCCAGTCGAGGAGCAGACTGAGTTTGACGTGATCCTGAACGCCGCTGGCCCGAACAAGATCAACGTGATCAAGGCCGTGCGCGAACTCGTTTCGGGCCTGGGCCTGAAGGAGGCCAAGGACCTGGTCGAGGCTGCACCCAAGCCGATCAAGGAAGCCGTCACCCGTGCTGAGGCCGACGCTGCCGTTGCCAAGCTGAAGGATGCTGGCGCGGATGCGGTGGTTAAGTAAGTCGAACTTCGCCGCTTAGACCTAAGCCCCTTACCCTTGTGGCAAGGGGCTTTCGCTTGCCCAAGAGCAACCCGCAGCTAGATGCGCGTAATAGCTGAATGTGCTAAACTGGTACTGGCACAGGCTAGAGGTTTGCGACTGAGCGTTATGTAGACCGTGAGCTGGAGCAACCAGGGCGTTAGCTAGCGCAGGGGAACAGGAGGTCAGGATGGATCAGCAGCATCGTTGGGATGTTGACGATGAGGATGAGCGGGCGGGCAAGCTGCGGATCGTCAAGAAGGACGAGGCGAACGGCTTCAACAGCCAGCGCGATAACGGTAGCCCACTGATGCTGCTGCTAGCGATCCTCGCGCCGATCATTGGCTTTGTAATCTATGCTATGATCATAGGCATATGGTGAGGAACCGGGTTGGGGGGCAGGTGAGTAGATGGACATCATAGCGTTCGTCGTCGGCCTGCTAGTGATATCCCTCGTTTTGCGTGATGCGTTCGAGACGATCATCCTGCCGCGTCAGGTAAGGCGGCGGGTGCGAGTTACGCGCCTGGTCTACATGACAAGCTGGCCGCTCTTTCGCGCCATTGCCCGCCGCACGCGGAACGGTGAGCGGCGTGAGGCTCTACTTGCCTACTTTGGGCCGCTGTCGCTGATCTTCCTGCTCGGCACCTGGGCAGTCGCATTGATCTTCTCCTTTGCCCTGCTCAACTGGGCGACTGGCTCGCAGGTGAACGCCCCCGACAAGAACATCACCTTCGCCACCCTGCTATACGAGAGCGGCACCACCTTCTTCACCCTCGGCCCCGGCGATGTTACCCCCCGCAGCGACGGCGCACGGCTGCTGATGGTTGCAGAGGCAGCTACTGGCTTCGGGGTGCTGGCAATAGTGATTGGCTATCTACCGGTTCTCTACCAGGCGTTTTCGCGCCGTGAGGTCAGCATCTCCATGCTCGATGCCCGTGCTGGTTCGCCGCCGACCGCCGCCGAACTGTTGCGCCGCCACTGTGGCGAGAAGCACGCCGCTGCGCTTGAGCAGCTACTCTACGACTGGGAACGCTGGTCGGCTGAGTTGTTGGAGAGCCACCTCTCCTACCCCACGATTGCCTTCTTCCGTTCGCAGCACGACCGCCAATCATGGCTGGCCGCCCTGACCACTCTGCTGGACACCTGCGCTCTGGTACAGACGGGCATCGAAGGCGCAAACCCGCGCCCCGCCCGCCTCGCCTTTGCTATGGCCCGCCACGCCGCTGTTGACCTGGCCCAGGTCTTCAACACCCAGCCACAGGCCAACCCTCCCGACCGCCTGCCGCCCGCCACCCTTGCCCTCCTACGCGAGAGCCTACTGGCGGCTGGGATTGTATTGCAGACAGGGCCAGAGGCCGACCGTCGCCTAACCGAACTGCGTGCCGAGTACGAACCCTTCGTAGATGCGATCTCCAGCTTCCTGCTCATGCCGCTGCCCCCCTGGTTGTCTGCGGAGGCTATCGCTGACGACTGGGAGACGACCGGCTGGCGCAGGTGACAGGGCGACTCAGGCCAAAGTGACGTACTGCGGCAAGGGGTCGCTGGGGGAGGCGATCAGGGGGAGGGCGTACTGGATGAAGTCGCCAGTCACGTTGTTGTTCGCCTCGTTGATGTACTCACCAGGCAGCAGCCGCTCATGCTCGGCGACCGCTTCGAGTGGGGCGAGACCAGTGGTGCAGTTGTAAGCAAGGCCGTCGCTGCGAATCAGGCTGATCATCTTGCCGCGCTCGCCCTGCACTGCCGCCTGCACCGCCGCCTGCCCCACCTGGTAGGCTTCGCGCAGGTCACGCTGGCTTACATAGGCCGCGCCAGTCTTGAGGGCAGAGCCGGGTTCGTCACGGCGGGCGCGCACCTTCAGTTCGCGCCTGACCAGGCCAGCCAGGTAGCCGCCAATGTCCCCGCCATAGTGGTGGCCGAACGCATCAACGAAAGCCCCCTCCTGGGGCAGCGGGGACGCGCCTGCTGCGTTCTTGACCGTCTCAGCCACGACCGCCACGCAGTAGCCATACTTGCTGATGCAGCCTTCGATGTCGGCCAGGAAGCGATCCTCGGCAAAGGCACGCTCTGGCACATAGATCAGGTGGGGGCCACGGCCTTCGCTGGGGCGGCAGAGAGCCGCGCTTGCCGCCAGCCAACCGCTATCCCGCCCCTTCGCCACCAACAGGCGCACCGGCTCAATCGTCTTCATTGCCCAGGCATCCAAATCCAGTTCGGTGGCGAGGATCGCAAGCTGACGGGCAGCAGTACCGTAGCCAGGGCAGTGGTCGGTAGCAGGCAAGTCGTTGTCAATTGTCTTCGGCACGCTGATTACCCGCAGGTCGTAGCCCGCTGCGTCGGCCAGCCGCTGCACGCTGAGGGCAGTCGCCGCCGAGTCGTTGCCCCCGATGTAGAAGAAGTAGCGTATCTCCGCCGCAATCAACCGCTCAAGTGCCGCGCTGTAGTCTGCTGGCTGCATCTTATAGCGGCAGGAGCCAAGGGCAGGGCCGGGGGTGCGATAAAGACCGTCGAGTGTCTCCTGCCCTACCCGGCGGAAATCGAGCCAGGGCTGCGCCACCAGGCCCAGCACCCCCATGATGCCGTGCCACGCGCCGTAGACACGCTCTACCGCAGGGGAGAGCAGGCCAGCCTGCACGACACCGAGCAGACTGGCGTTGATCACCGCCGTACCACCGCCCGATTGCGCCACCAGCACGTTGCCCTTGATCACATTACCTGTCATGTCGCTCCCTTACCCACTGTGGTTGTCGTCGCCCGCTCCCGCTTTATACCATGCCAGCCCAACCCCCGTCAACTGGCGGCAGTGCCGCTCTTTGTTGGTCGAGAATGAGCAGGCTAAAGAGAACTATATGCTGGCACTCTGGCGTACTAATAAAGGGAAAGCAACGTTGTATAGCTAAATAGCACATCTTTGCCATAGCAATTTGCCCAAAGGTACTATGCAGGTGGGCAAGAGCGTGCTATAATGTAAGAAATTACCTACCTCTCTGCTGGCAATACAGAGGTTAGTGCAGGAGCTATCATGCAAAACGTGACTAAAGACTGGTTCAATGAGCGAAAAGCTGAAACGCTAAGTGAATTGCAGCGGCGCAAGCAGTTTAGCTACATCTTTTTTGCCGTCAAAGGTGTTTACACCTTGCTGGTCTTCAGCAATATGCTGCGGATCTACCTGGGGGAGCCAAACCCGGTGGGCTTGCTGGTTCTCAGCTTGAGTGGTCTGGGGTTGCTGCTCGCCTTCTTCTGCACCTGGCTAGTCAGTCGAGGGCAGGTGACGCTGGCGAACGCACTCATCTTTGCGACCGACATCGTGATCGTAGTCTGGTGGGCCAGCGTTAGCGGGGGCATAGCCGGGGCAGTACCGCTGTTCCTCTATGGCGTATATGGCGCACAAGCCTTCTTGCTTCCCCGCCGCCACTACGTGGTGATAGCCAGCCTGGGGCTGGTCAGCCTGCTGGTGATGGGCGTGTTGCAGGCCAGCGCGGTGCTGAAGCCGCTCCCGCGAGACGGCATCTCCACCTACGTCATAAACTACCTCGGTGCGTTGCTGGTGCTGCTGGCGATCAGCAGCTACTTCAGTGGCACGCTGAGTGCGGCGGTCAACAGGTTGCTCAACCAGAAGGGGGCGTTGGATCGGGCCAACAGCAGCCTGCTTGAGCAGCAACGCACCCGTGAGGTGGTCAGCGGACAGGTTGCTAATGCTGCCAGCCAGGTCGCGCAGGAGGCTAGCGATCAGGCAGAGCGAGCGCAGCAGACGACGCAGGCGGTTACGCAGGCCAGTGGGGCAGTAGTGCGCCTGAGCAGGGAGGCCGTACAGGTCGCCAGTGCAGCCGGGGCCGTGAGCGATGCTGCTAGCCAGACACTAGGACAGGTAGCTAGCGTTAAGCAGAAGGTAGGCAGCGGCATCGCAGGCCTGGAGCAAAGCGTGCAGCAAGTCAACCTGATCGCTGACCTTGCCCGCCAACTTGAGGAGCAGTCGCGCATGATCGGCACTGTGATCGAAAGCGTCGAGGAGGTCGCCAGCGAAACGCACTTGCTGGCCCTCAATGCCACGATTGAGGCAGCCGGGGCTGGTCCTTACGGCGCACGCTTTGCCGTGGTCGCGCGCGAGGTAAGCGAACTGGCCGCTTCCTCCAACCAAGCCACGGTGCAGGTACGCACTATGCTAGCTGACCTGGCCGCTGCCATTGGGCAGGTAGCTGAGGCTAGCAGGCAGGGGTTGACGATGACGATCCATGGCGCAGAGCAAGTGCGACAGGTGGCCGAGGCAGCAGACCAGATCGAGGACTTGAGCAGGCGCACTGCGGGCCTGGCCGCGTCGATCTCGCACACAACTGCCCAGCAGCGGCAAGCTAGCGAGCAGGCAGCCATACAAATGCGGAAGATACTGAACCTGGTCGAGCGCGAAGCAGCAGGTGCCAGTGAGGGGGCGCGGGCTGCTGCCAACCTGCAAGAGGCCGCCCACCAACTTGAGGTCACTGACCGCATATCGGGCCTGCCAACCAAGCCGCTAGACAGCAGGGGGCTGGTCGGCATCCCCACCGGCAAGCCAGCATCCCTGCCCCGCTACGTTGACGGCGTGGGCCGGGTTGATAGTCCAGCTACCAGCCTACCTTCCAGCCCGCTGAACAGCAGTGATGGGGCGAGCGACAGCTACGCCGTACACTAGCAGCCCACTACCGTATGAGTCTGCACAGCCGGGTGGCAGCACACACGGCTGGTAGTTGTGGCTAAGGCGGCACTTCGTAGACCGTTGTGCTGCGCTATATATTATGCTGTGCAAGGCAAACTGAGACAACTCTAATGCTTTTGGATGAGCCAAAGCAGGTTGCATACCTTGTCATAATTACAGTCCCTGTGGTAAAATATGGTTAGGCGCAGGATCGGTCTGCGTTAGATGGGTAACGGAGGAGTTGACCACTGTAGAGGGATGCAGGCATGGGGACAGGACTGAATCAGCCAGTATTGGTACTAAACCAGAATTACGAGCCGCTCAACATCTGCAATGTGCGGCGCGCCCTTGTGTTGCTGATGATCGGTAAGGCCGAGGTGTTGGAGATAGATGGGCAGTTTATCCACAGTGCTGACCTCACCTGGCGCGCCCCGTCGGTAATCCGCCTCTCTGCGATGATCAAGCGGCCTATGCCACGGGCGAAGTTGAGCCGTCGCGAAATCTTCATCCGCGACGACTACCAGTGCCAGTATTGCGGCATCCGCAGCCGCGACCTGACCCTAGATCACGTGATCCCCAAAAGTCGGGACGGCAAGCACACCTGGGAGAACCTGGTTAGTGCCTGCCGAGGCTGCAATCACCGCAAAGGTGGCAAGTCACTGATCGAGGCTAATATGCGCCTGGCTCATGAACCGCGCCAGCCGCATACCAATATGTACTACGTCGTCTACCGCCACCTTCGCACCAACCCGAACGCCGAGTGGGAGAAGTTCCTCCCTGGTGGTTCCGAACGACTCAAGTAACCGTCCGCCAGCGGATGCCTAAAAGCGGATAGCGGCGTTGGTAAGCCTGTGACCCTGGCCCAACCATCCGTTTATCCGCTTTTCGCATCCGCTGGCCGTTCACAGCAAATCAGGAGAGAAGTCAACGATGCTAGACATCAAGCTGCTCAGGGACAAGCCAGAGGTCGTGCGCGAAGCAATGCGCCGCCGCCACCAGGAAGCCCCGCTAGACAACATCCTCGAACTGGATCGCCAACGGCGTGAACTCTTGACCACTGGCGATAGTCTGCGGGCCGAGATCAACACGATCTCCAAGCAGTTCGGCAAGGTCAACCCTGATCAACGGGAAAGCCTGCGCGCCCAGTCGAAGGAGATGGGTGAGCAGCTTGCTGGTGTTGACCCGCTGGTGGCCGCGATTGAGGAGCAGCAGCGCGATCTCCTGCTCCGCATCCCCAACATTCCCAATCCCGACGTGCCAGAGGGCGCGGACGAGCATGGCAACAAACTGATCCGCACCTGGGGCGAGCCGACACAGTTTGACTTTGAACCACAGGCCCACTACGACATCGGCGAGAAGCTAGGGATCATGGACTTTGAGATGGGCGCGAAGCTAGCGGGGTCGCGCTTCACCCTGCTGCGCGGCTGGGGCGCACGGTTGGAGCTAGCCCTGATCAACTTCATGGTGGATATGCAGACCCGCGAGCATGGCTATACCCTGATTTGGCCGCCCTACTTGCTCAACGCGGCTACGATGACGGGTAGCGGGCAGTTGCCCAAGTTTGAGGAGGATTTGTTCAAGACCCGCGAGGGCTACTACCTGCTACCCACTGCAGAGTCGGCTTTGGCTTCGATGTACGCTGGCGAAATCCTGAACGAGAGCGACCTGCCGATGATGTTCACCGCCTACTCGCCCTGCTTCCGCTCCGAGGCCGGGTCGGGTGGCAAGGATATGCGCGGCTATCTGCGCCAGCACCAGTTCAGCAAGGTGGAGTTGTTCGGCTTCGTCAAGCCAGAGGATTCGTATGCAATGCACGAGCGGCTGACCGGCCATGCCGAGCGCGTCTTGCAGGAGTTGGGCCTACCCTACCGCACGATGCTGCTCTGCAGCGGTGACATGGGCTTTGCTGCGGCCAAGACCTACGACCTGGAAGTGTGGCTGCCAGGCCAGAACACCTATCGCGAAATATCGTCCTGCTCCAACGTCGAGGACTTCCAGGCGCGGCGCAACAACACCCGCTACCGCGATGCGGCAGGCAAGGTGCGCTACCCGCATATGCTGAACGGCTCTGGCCTGGCGGTCGGGCGCACCCTGCTCGCCATCCTGGAGAACTACCAGCAGGCCGACGGCAGCGTGGCCGTGCCAGAGAAGCTGCAACGCTACCTGGGGGCGGATGTAATCAAGTAGGGACGTGTAGACACGCCCGACCAGCAGGAGGTCGTCAGCAATGACCAATCCAGAAGAACGACTGCGCTTCACCAGCATCACGCTCAAGAACTGGCGCAACTTCGCCGACATGACGGTGGCGTTGCCGCGCCTCGCCTACCTGGTCGGCGCGAACGGTTCGGGCAAGTCGAACTTTCTAGACGCAATTCGTTTCTTGCACGACCTCGGCGCAGTGGGCGGTGGGCTGCGGGCTGCCGTTGGGGGTATAGAGTACACAGGTATTTACAACCGAGGGGGTATGATGAACTTGCGCCACTTGCCCGCTTCCCCTGAGGCTTCTGTTACGATCAGTGCTGAAATCGGCAATGATGCTAACCCCAGAGTCTGGGAGTACGACCTATCCTTTGATGGTGGGAGAACACCTACTATTCTTAACGAGGTTGTTAAGCATAAGAAGGAAGTAGTCTTCCCAGAGAACCAACGCACAAGAGTAAAGAGGGGTCCTGGTCGTCCCAGAACAAGATCGTTTTTTGAACAAGACTCCGCTGATGCGTCTGAGGTGCAGGAGTTTGTTGACTTCTTCGACTCGATTCGCTACATCAACGTCGTGCCACAGATCGTCCGCAATCCCAGCAGCAATTCGGCGGGCAGCAATGGCGCGTATGGCGGAGCGTTGTTGGAAGGCATTAACACTGATGCAGAGGAAAATGATGGGCGCAGACTGGCAATTATCGCTGACATCCTAAGCAAGATTGTACCAGAGATTGCTGATCTTAAAGCCGCCCGGGGCAGCTTTGACGTACCACGCCTCTACACCTTCTTCAAGCACGCCCGCGAGGGGAGCAAGCCACTGACCGAAGCTGTGCTGTCCGACGGCACTTTGCGGCTGATCGGGATGCTGTGGTCATTGCTTGATGGGGATGGGCCGCTGTTGTTGGAGGAGCCGGAGCAATCGCTGCACGCTGGGCTGGTGCAGTACCTACCAATGCTGCTAGGAGGCTTGAGTGACAGCAGCAACCGGCAACTCTTGGTTAGCACACACTCCTCCGACCTGCTACGTAGTGAAGGTATGCAGATCGAGGAAGTTATAGTTCTGTACGCTGAAGCTGGACATACAACGATCAAGCCTGCTACTCAGATTGAGGATGTTGAGGATATGTTGCGAGCTGGTGAAAGCATTGCCGACATTGTGCTGCACGATACTGCGCCAGTAGATGGCGATCTTATCACCAACATTGCCGTAGCTAATCAAGACTTCTATCAGGTGGGTACGCGGCAATGACGAGACAGATACCCTATCTGGTTGAAGGCCTTCTTGATCAGCGGGTGGCACTTCAACTCATGAAGTATCTAAACATCCCAGTTGAGAGGGGGCGTAGTCGCTACAACCTTGGTGGTGGTCTACCCGCTGCGGTAGCTAAGTTCAGTCGGGATTACCCACGAGTGCCGCTATTCGTGATCCAGGACCTTGATCAGCACCTTTGCTCAGTGCAGTTGCGGCAGTCGCTAAACGTACCAAAAAGCATCTGCTATCGGATCGCGGTGCGCGAGGTGGAAGCATGGCTGCTAGCTGACCGTGCAAGCATTATTAGATTTATGCAGGTCAGCCCAAGTGACTATGACTCAGTTATAGGACCTGATCCAGAGAACATTGCCGATCCAGATAATCCAGCAAGGTTCCTGCTGCCAAAAGAGGCCGTGTGCCTACTGGCAGCACGTTCCCCTAGTGACCCGATCCGCAGTGAAATTAAGCTGGTTAAAGGTGGCAGTGAGCGTGCATACACCGATACGATGCTTGTGTTCGTTCAGCAGCGGTGGAACATACCCGTCGCCGCTGCCAACTCCCGTAGCCTGCGTTGCGCGATCCGCCGTCTTGAGCAGCTACGCGATGAAGGGGAGATGGGGATAGAACTGTGCCAGTAGACCAACAAACAATCCTCCCCCTCACTACTGCCTTGCTGCACCAGGGCGTGGACGACGGCTTGCACCTCGGCGCGCAACTCTATGTCTCGCGCCACAGTGAGCAGGTGGTCGACCTTGCTATTGGCGAGGCGCAGATTGGCGTGCCGATGACGACCGATACCCTCAACCTCTGGTTCTCGGCGACGAAGGCGGTGACAGCAGTAGCGGCGGCCCAGGTCTGGGAGCGCGGCGGCTTTGCGCTTGACGACCTGGTGACGCAGTACATCCCAGAGTTCGGGCAGGGCAGCAAGGAGGCGATTACCATCCGCCACATCTTGACCCACACTGGCGGCTTCCGCTTCTACAAGCACGCGGAGTTTGAGACCGACTGGGCGACCACGATTGCGGCTGTCTGCGCCGCTTCGTTGGAGCGCGGCTGGCTGCCTGGGCGCAAGGCTGGCTACCACCAGGGGTCTAGCTGGTACATCCTCGGCGAGATCGTGCGGCGGCTGGACGGTCGCCCCTTCGACCAGTATGTGCGCGAGGAAATCTTCCTGCCCCTCGGCATGACCGACTGCTGGATCGGGATGCCAGCCGCCCAGTACCAGGCTTACGGTGAGCGGATCGGCTACCTTTACCGCACCGAGGAGGGGGAGGCCGAGCGGGGTGAGTTCTGGAACAGCGAGCGTGAGTGCGCCAGCGTGCGACCAGGCGGCAACGGTCACGGCCCCATGCGCCAGTTCGTGCGCCTCGACGAAGCCTTGCTGGGTGGTGGTGAACTTGGTGGTAAGCGCATCCTCAAGCCAGTGACGGTGGCCGCGATCACCGCCCGCCACCGCATGGGGATGTACGATGTCA
>JBBROH010000046.1:0-23319 GCA_038229595.1 Chloroflexia bacterium
ACCACTGAGCCGACCCTTGCGCCACCGAGCAGCACGCCGCTCCTGCTACCCACCGCCACCCCCGTCTACATACCACCGCCCGACACGCCGCTCCCGCCAACCGAAGTACCACCACCGACTGACACGCCGCTGCCCACTGCCACCCTGATCCCCCTAGCCACCCCTACAGCCAACGAGGCTGAGCCACCGACGAAGCAGCCTGGTAATCTGCCAAGAGCGACAGAGCGACCACGCCGCAGCGGGGACACTGGCGGGCTGCCGGGTGCGCCGAACGTGCTGGCCCAGCTCAACAGCAGCTTTGTGCCGAAGCGCACCGCTACTCCGCGCCGCCCGCGTACCGCCACGGCCACGCGCCGACCAGCGACCCGCACGCCGACGAACACCCCGACTGCGACGGCTACCCGCACGCCCACCCCCGAACCGCTAGCCGCCAGCGCATGGCTAAGTTCGACCGTTGCTGGCTCCACCTTCTACTATCTGCCGGGCAGCCCAGCCCAGCGCGACCTTGCCAGCTTGCAGCAGACTGCCCGCATTGCGCTGGCGAAGATGCAGGAGCGCACGGAGATCAGTGGCCCGGTTGCGCTGAAGATTTACCTGGTGCCACGCGTGTTCTGGCAAGGTGGGGCTGCCTACGACAACAACGAACTGCTACTCAGCTACGCCGAGCGCAACTATGTATCCAGTAAGTTCCCTCTCGTCATGCAGCACGAGACCAGCCATGCGCTGGCAGCGGTTGTAGTCGGGCCGCAAGGGGATCGCGGCGGCTTGCTGGGGGAGGGCTTTGCAGTCTGGGCCACGCAGGGCCACTACCATCTTGAGAACTACGAGGCGCAGGTTGCTACCCTGGTTGACCAGAATGCCGCCTACTACCTGCCCTTCGAGGGGCCGCAGGGCTTGCGCCAGGACTTCTACGCGGCGCAGCACGAACTGGCCTACCTGGAGGGGGCGGCGTTCGTCAAGTACATCGTGGACACTTATGGGCTGGCAAAGTTCAAGCAGTTCTTCGCTCAGCCGAACGACAGCCGGGCTGTCTTTGGCAAGAGCAACGCCGTTTTGGAGCAGGAGTGGAAGGCCTACCTGAAGAACGTGCCGCACAGCGACGAGGATGCCCGCGCCCTGCGTCTGACCCTGCGCTACTACGATGTAATGCGCCTCTACGAGACCAACCGCGACCCGGCTGCCCGCATCCTGCCCGGCAAACGCCCCTCACTCTGGACTGTCAGTATCCTCAGCAGCTTCCTTGCACCGAGCAACAGCCCGACCAACATCGCGCTGGAGCAGAAGCTGATCGCCGCTGGCGACGCGATCCAGGCTGCCGACCTCGCCACCGCCAATCGCCTGCTGGATGAGGTGGAGGCAGCCAGCAAGCCGTAAGCTGGGCGGTGGGTTCATCCGTCAGGTTGCTAAACCCGTCCCTTTCATGTATGCTGCTGCTACAAAGGGGGGACGCATGATAGCAAAGGCTGGTGGCCTGCTGCCAACCCAGGCGCGCCTGGTAGAGCTTGCACCGGGGGTTGGGCTGGCGGTGGCGATTGCCCTGGCTGGGGGGCTAGTGCAGGCGGCGGAGGAGCGGCTGATCGGCCACGCGATCATTGAGGGGCTGGTGGTTGCGCTGCTGCTGGGCATGGTCTGGCGCACCGCATTTGGCCTGCGGAAGCGGTTTGCGGCGGGGGTCAGCTTCACCGCCAAGCAGGTGCTGGAGTTCGCCATCGTGCTGCTGGGGGCTTCGGTAGACTTCCCCACCCTGCTCAAGGCTGGCCCCGGCCTGTTGCTAGCCATCGTGATTGCGGTCATGGTCGGCATCAGCGCGAGCGTGGCGATCAGTAGGCTACTCGGCCTCAACCCTCGGCTGGCGGTGCTGATCGCGGTTGGCAACTCAATCTGCGGTAACTCGGCTATCGCGGCAGTCGCCCCAGTGATCCATGCCGACCCAGAGGATGTTGCCAGCTCTATCGCCCTCACTGCCGTTCTCGGCGTGGCGGTGGTGCTGACCTTGCCGCTGCTGATCCCGGTCTTCGCCCTCAGCTTCTACCAGTACGGGGTGTTTGCCGGGATGACAGTCTACGCCGTGCCGCAGGTCTTGGCCGCCACCTTTGCGGTCAGCACGATCAGTGGGCAGGTGGGGACGCTGGTCAAGCTGGTGCGCGTGCTGCTGCTAGGGCCGGTCGTGCTGTTCTTCAGCCTGCGAAATCGGGCGGCTGGCGCGCAAGGCGGCTTCAAGCTGACCAGCTACGTACCCTGGTTCATCATTGGCTTCCTGCTAGTGGCCGCAGTACGCAGCTTTGGCCTGCTGCCGTCGGAGGTCGCCAGTGCCACCAGCCAATTGAGCAAGTGGCTGACGGTCGCTGCTATGGCCGCCCTGGGGCTAGGGGTAGATATCCGCAGCGTGCGGAAGGTGGGGGCGCGGGTTGCTACGGCGGTGCTGCTCTCGCTGCTGGTGCTTGGCAGCGTCAGCCTCGCGCTGATCTTCGCCTTCGGTGTCCGCGCTTAGGAGACGAGCAGCCGCGCCCAGCGTCGGTTATTCTTTGCCAAAGAGGTTGAGCCAGCGTTGCCAGTTCTGCTCGGTGGGGGCTGCTGCCTGTTGGGCGGCGGGTGGGCTGCTGCCGGGTTGGTTGGCGGCGGGGCTGGGCAGGATGGGGATGATGATCGTCTCGCCCGGCTTCCGCAGGTTGAGGCTGTCACGGGCCTCCTGCTCGGCGTATGCGTCCGACTTGTAGTAGTCGAGTTGTTCGCGCAGGCGGGCGTTCTGCAGTTGCTCAGTGCTGGTGTCGCGCTCGGTCTGGGCGATCTGGGTGGCGATCACCTGGGCGCGCACCACCTCGTTGCCGAAGTTCAGCACGAAGTAGATACCGACTACCGCCAGTAGCAGCATGGCGAACTGCGGAGTGGTGCGCTTGAAGCGACGCTCGATGCCACCCATGATTTCGTTGAAGATGCGGCTGATCTGGCGCATAGCCCTCACCCCTGCGTGTTCTGTTGGTCGCGCAACTTCTGCAAGCCGCGCAAGGCAGAGCGGGTGGCGTTGAGGAACCCCTTGTCGCCACTGGCCTCGCGCAACTGCAAAGCAGCTTGCAGATAGCTCTCTGCCTCGTCCAGCCTGCCCATCTCGATCAGGCACTTGCCGTAGTGTTGCAGAGCGTAATCCTCGTAGCGGCCCACCTCGCGGCTACTCGCCACCGCCTGTTGAAAGAGCGGCTCGGCCTCATCGTGCTGGCCGCTGTACTGCACTGCCGTCGCCAGGCGGATCAGATTGACCGCCTGCTGGGGCGCGTTGTCGCGCCAGTCGGCCTCGTCCAGGGCGGCGGTCAGGTAGCGGATCGCCGCCTGGTTGTCGCCCACCATGCGGTAGGCTTCGCCGATTTTGCCGCTCAAGCGGGTAGCACCCTCGCTGTCGCCTGCCTGCTCAAAGGCCGCCAGCCGCTCAAGATCATGCGCTATCTGCTTGTGCAGCGTCTCCGGGCGGTCGGCTACGTGCCGCTGGAAGGGTGTTACCATCGCTTATCCTCTACTAACGCCCCTGCCATAGTCGGGTGTCGCTTGTGCCAGTCGGTGGCCTGCTCGTAGCTGTAGGCGGCGCGCAGCAGGTTGACCTCGCCCAGGCTCGGCCCTTGCAGTTGCAAGCCAATCGGCAGGCCAGCCTCGTCGAAGCCGCAGGGAACGGAAATGCCGCAGATGCCAGCCAGGTTTGCGGGGATCGAGTATACGTCGTTGAGGTACATTGCCAGCGGGTCGTCGGTCTTGTCGCCCAGGCGGAAGGCAGTGGTGGGAGCGACTGGCCCGGCGATCAGGTCTACCTGCGCGAAGGCTTGCTCATAATCCTGCTTGATCAGGCTCCGCACCTTGAGGGCTTTGAGGTAGTATGCGTCGTAGTAACCCGCACTGAGGGCGTAGGTGCCGAGCATGATGCGCCGCTTCACTTCGGGGCCGAAACCCTGTTGGCGGGTCTGCATATAGCTGTCGGTAATGTTGTCGGCGGGGACGGAGAGGCCGTACTTCACGCCGTCGTAGCGGGCGAGGTTCGTGCTGGCTTCGGCGGGGGCGATGATGTAGTAGGCGGCGAGAGCGTAGTCGGTGTGTGGTAGCGAGACTTCGACTACAGTTGCACCAAGCTGCTCCAGCTTCTGGATCGCGGCCTGTACTGCGGCGCGTACCGCTGGCTGCACCGCCTCGTTAAAGAACTCCTTGGCTACCCCAATCCGCAACCCGCTGACCCCACCCTCAAGTTGGGCGGCGTAGTTTGGCACGGGCGCGGCTAGCGAGGTCGCGTCCTGGGGGTCGTGACCAGCAATGGCTTCTAGCACCAGGGCGGCATCGCGCACGTCGCGGGTGAGCGGGCCGATCTGGTCGAGCGAACTGGCGAAGGCGATCAGGCCGTAGCGGGAGACGCGCCCGTAGCTGGGCTTGAGGCCGACGCAACCGACCAGGCTGGCAGGCTGGCGGATGCTGCCCCCAGTGTCGGTGCCGAGAGTGTAGAAGGCTTCGCCGCTGGCAGTGGCGACCGCCGAGCCGCCGCTGCTGCCGCCCGGCACGCGCTGCACATCCCAGGGGTTACGCACAGAGCCGTAGGCGGAGTTCTCGTTGGAAGAACCCATCGCAAACTCATCCATGTTGGTCTTGCCGAGCATCACCGCCCCCGCGCTACCCAGCTTCTGCACCACAGTGCCAGAGTAGGGCGGGATGAAGTTGGCGATGATCTTCGAGCCAGCCGTTGTGCGAACCCCCTGCGTCACCAGCACGTCCTTGAGGGCCATTGGCACACCGAGCAAGGGCGAATGTGGCTCACCATCCTTGCGGGCAAGGTCGGCGGCCTCGGCCTGCACCAGGGCAAGATCGCCAGTTAGGGTGATGAAGGCGTTTAGCTGCGGCTCAAGGCTACGGATGCGTTCCAGGCAGGCGCGGGTCAGTTCCAGGCTGGATACCTCGCCGCGATCCAGCAGGTCGCTGGCCTCGTGCATAGTCAGGTTGGTTAGCTCAGTTGACATAAGCATATTATACGCGACTTCCTTACGCTTGACTAGTAGTTGGCGGCTATTTCTTCACAACTTCGGCCCGCAGGCTGAAGAAAAGCACAGCGGCGATCAGGACGAAAAAGAGCGGCCCGGCGTACTCCGCCCCACCCAACCGCACCAGGGCGATCAGCAGCAGCAGGCTGGCTATCGTGCCTAGCATCAGCAGGTTGTCCTCGGCCAGGAAGTCGTAGAGCCAGAGAGCGGCAGCTTTGAGGTAGTTCATTGGGTGGTCTCCTGCAAGCGGGCAGCGGTGCGCTGCTGGTGGACGCTGCCGAGCCAGCGGATCAGCAGGTAGCTGACGAGGCTGTAGCCGACGATCAGGCCGATGATGCTGAGGTCGGGCGGGCTACCGGGCCACTCCACCCCCGCGCCCTCGCCTGCCCAGAAGGTGCCGTAGCTGACCAGCATTAGGCCGACGCTGAACTTGAGGGTGTTCTCTGGCACCCGTTCCAGGGGGCTACGCAGGATCACGCCCGCCAGGATAACGAGCAGGGCAGCGGCTGCCGCCCCGATGATCGCGGGCAGCCAGTTGGCCTCGTTGCGCGCCCCGGTGCCGAAGGAGAGGACGATAAAGGCGACCTCCAACCCCTCAAGCAGCACGCTCTTGTAGCTGACCGCAAAGCCGATGCTATCGAACGCGCCAGGGGTTGGGCGTGGCTCCTCCTCAAGGGTGGTGATCTCGCGCTGGTAGAGGGCGGCCTCGTCGCGCATGGCCTTGAGGTGGCTGTAGCGCAGGATCGACTTACGTAGCCACTTCATGCCAAAGAGCATCAGCAGTGCGCCGATCACAAAGCGTAGTACCTCGATTGGCACGATGCTGAGGAGCGACACCCCGAAGACGGCCACGATCACCGCCAGCGTTGCAGTGGCGGCCAACGCACCGAGCAAGCTGCTGCGCCAACTGCGGGTTACCCCGACCGCCAGCACGACGGTGAAAGCCTCGACGAACTCAACCGCCGAGGCGAAGAAGGCGGCGATCACCACGCCCCATTGTACCGCTGTCAGACCCATGTTCTAACCCCCCTGCCCTACAAGTCCGCTTCGACCGCCGCCAACGCTTCAGCGGGCGACTGGCCCTTGACTGCGGGCATGATCGGCACAAAACGGATGAACTCGCCTGCGGTCTGCGGTGCGTTCGCCAGTACCGCCTCCAATGGCAGGCTGGGGCGGGCAAGGTCGGGGCGCAGGGTATTCTGGTTGGCAGAGACTGCGTTTGGCTGCACGCCCGTTGTGTCTAGTTGGTTGAGCTTGTCAATGTAGCCGAGGATCGCCGACATCTCGACGGCCATGTGTTCAACCTCTGCGTCGCTGAGGCCGAGGCGGGCGAGCATGGCGACCTTCTTCACTTCTTCGGGGCTGATTGCCATCTTCTACTCCTGCTGGGTGCGCGGGGTTGCGCCGCTATAAGCTGCTGCGGGGTCGCCTGATTATAGCCGATGAGGGGGGAGGGTGACAAGCTGTTATGCTTATCCCTCCCTGCCTAGTTGTACCTGCGCCTGGTTTGGTATATAATGTTGCCAACAGGTGAACTTTGCACAAGCTAGAGGTTAGAGAAGGGGAGGGCTGGCGCATGGCGACGATGAAGGAGCTACTGAGCGGCTTCAAGAAGGCCGACGGGGTAGAGATGGCGGCGGTGATTGGCACTGACGGCCTGGTGATCGAAAGCATCCACAAGGATGGGGTAGACGTAGACGAGATCAGCGCGATGGCTGACAACGGCCTCGCTATCGCCCGCGCCCTCGGCCACCAGATGAACAAGGGTGAGCCGCTACAAACCATCCTCGAATACGAGCGAGGCGTGGTGCTGCTTGAGAGCCTGGGCGAAGATGCGCTGCTGCTGGTTATCTCCGAGAAGCCGCGCAACCTGGGCAGCATCCGCTTCCTCGCCCATCGTTCGCGCCAGGGTTTGATTGAGGCATTGGCAGCGATCTAACCTCGCTATCCAGGGCCGCATGGCTGCCCCGTATGGCACAGATGTGGGCGTGACGCTTGCGCCCTTGTCGGGATGGAGAGGAGTGCATGGGAGCTTACAAAGAAGCTGGCGTGGACATTGACGCGAAGATGGAGGCGATAGCCTCGATCAGTGAGCAGGTAGCGGGTAGCTACAGCCCAGCGGTCTTGAGCGGGATCGGCCATTTCGGGGGCTTCTTCTCCCTCGCCGAGGCGGGTGCGCCCACCTACGCGCAGGCGGCGGGCTACAAGGAGCCGGTGCTGGTTGCCAGTGCCGACGGGGTTGGTACCAAGCTGAAGCTGGCGGTGGCCCTGGGGCGGCACGAGGGGATTGGCCGCGATCTGGTCAACCACTGCGTCAACGATATTTTGGTCTGCGGTGCCTTCCCCCTCTTTTTCCTCGACTACTTCGCCGCTGGCAAGCTCGACGCTGTGGCCCTCGGCCAACTGGTGGCGGGCATGGCTGCGGCCTGCAAGGAGGCCGGTTGCGCCCTGCTTGGTGGCGAGACGGCGGAGATGCCCGGTGTCTACCGCGACGGTGACTACGACGTGGCGGGCTTCATCGTCGGCATGGTGGAGAAGGAGCGCATCCTCAATGGAGCAAAGGTGGGCGACGGTGATGTACTGCTCGGCCTGCCCTCTACGGGGCTGCACACCAATGGCTACTCTCTGGTGCGCCACATCTTCGACCTCGACCCGGAGGACGCAGAGCAGGCGGCGGCGAAGCTGAACGAGCATTACGACGAACTGGGTGGCAGCCTCGGTGATGCCCTGCTTGCTGTCCACCAATCCTACTTGCCGCAGCTTGGCCCGATCCTGGCCGCCAGCGCGAACGACTCCCGCGCCCCGCAGATCAAGGCGATGGCCCACATTACCGGCGGCGGCTTCTACGACAACCTGCCACGGGTGCTGCCAGCGCATCTGGCGGTGAAGATCAACGCCCAGTCCTGGCAGGTGCCACCCCTTTTCCGCCTGATCCAGCAGCGCGGGCAGGTGAGCAGCACGGAGATGTACCGCGTGTTCAACATGGGCATTGGTATGGTGCTGATCGCTGGGCCACGCAATGCCGAATGGTTGAGCCAACGCTTGCAGACGGTGCAGATCGGCGAAGTGGTGCGGCGGGCCGATGGTGCGCCGCAGGTAGAGATCAGCGGCCTTGAGGCTTGAGGTCGGCAGCCTGCCAGTGCCACTTGGTGTGCTGGTCAGCGGCGGCGGCAGCAACCTGCAAGCGATCCTCAATGCCAGCCGGGAGGGCGAACTGCGTGGCGTGTCCGCAGTCGCGCTGGTGATCGCCAACCACGCGGCGGCCCCAGCATTGGCGCGGGCGCAGGCGGCGAACGTGCCAACGGCAGTAGTGGAGCGCGAGAGCTACGCCAGCCGCCTGGCCCAGCAGCTAGAGATCGCCAGCAAGTTGAAGGCGGCTGGCGTGCGCCTGGTAGTCTGCGCGGGCTTCGACCGCATCCTTGCCCCCGAAGCAGTAGAGGAGATTGGCGTGCCAATCCTCAACCTGCACCCCTCCTTGCTGCCTGCCTTCGGTGGCGGCCTGTACGCGATCCGCGACGCGCTTGCCCACGGGGTGAAGGTGACGGGCTGCACTGTCCACCTGATCGCGGGCGGCTACGGGGTAGATGCTGGCCCGATTGTGGCGCAGGAGGCTGTGTTGGTGGCAGATGCGGACGACGAGGCTAGCCTCAGCCAGCGGGTCCACGCCGCCGAACATCGGACTATAGTGCGCGCGATCCGGGTGGTCTGCGGCGGCGGCTTGCGGGTCGAAGGGCGGCGGGTGCTGGCAGCCGCTACTAAGCTGGCTATTGACAAGAATTAGAGGCTGATGTATAGTTATGGCAAGCAAACACCGTCTGTCGTTGTTAGCCGATCCACATCGTTGCCGTTTGCTTCTTAGGGAGGAGTGGGAGACACATGGACCCGCAGCTTACAAGCCTGATTGTCGCCGAACAGGAGACCGCCAGCATAGAAGAATGTCTGGTGCGCCTGGTAGATGACACCGGGGCGAACTACTCTATGCTCCTCGACAAGAGCGGTCAGGTGGTAGCAGCACAGGGGGATACCGCCCGGCAGGATATTACTGCCCTCGGTGCGCTCCTGGCTGGCACCTTCGCCTCGTCGCGGGAGGTCGCCCGCCTGCTCAAAGAGAAGGATTTCCGCGTCCTCTTTCAGCAGGGCATCAAGGAGAACATCTTTACCGAACTGATCGGCGAACAGTGGATGCTGGTCGTGATGTTCGACAAGCGTACCCACATTGGTCTGGTCAAAGTGCTGGCAAAGCGGGCGACCGACGAGTTGGGCGAAGTCCTGGATCGGGTCAAGGCCCACTCGCGGGCCAAAGACACCGTGATCAGCAATAGCTTCCGCACCTCAGTGGAGGATACTATCGACCTCCTGTTCAAGGATTAGCGGCGGTGGCGTTTTATCGGCTAGAGTGGACATGAAGAAAGCGAAGTGGTGGGCTAAAGCATGGCGTTGATCAACGTTGCGGCCAGAGAGATACACTGCAAGATCGTTTACTACGGTCCAGGTCTCTGCGGCAAGACTACCAACCTCAAGTACATCCACAGCACCGTACCCCGGACTGCGGCGGGCGACCTGATCTCGATTGCGACTGAGACGGAGCGTACCCTGTTCTTCGACTTCCTGCCGCTCGACCTCGGTAGTGTTCACGGCTTCCAGACTCGCTTCCACCTCTACACTGTCCCTGGGCAGGTGTTGTACGAGCGCACCCGCGTGGCAGTGCTGAACGGCTGCGACGGCATCGTGTTCGTCGCGGACTCGCAGCGGCACAAGCTGGAGGAGGATGTGCGGAGCCTGCAAGAGCTGGCCCGCAACATCACCAGCCAGGGCAAGCGGTTCCTCGACTTCCCGCTAGTGATGCAGTACAACAAGCGGGACATGGACAACGCGCTGCCGGTAGAGATCATGGATCGCTACCTGAACACGATCAAGGTGCCGCGCTTTGAGGCGGTCGCCAGCACTGGTCTCGGCGTGTTCGACACACTCAAGACGATCAGCAAGCTGGTGATCAGCAAGCTGTAGCAGCGAAGGGGTCACAGATGATGCGTTCACGCAAGGTAGCAGCTAGGTAGTGGTCGCAGCCATACCGATGAGAGTAGCACATCACGGTCTAGCCATGCCTAGCCTTGTACTCGCTATCTGCCCTATGGGTCTTGCTAGTATTGCTTTGGCAGCTTGTGGTGGTAATTCGTCCTCGGTTGCTAGCCTTGTGGTTGCCACAGCGAGCGTGAACGCTCCCACAGTCGTACCAACAAGGGTCTGTCCTTATCCAACTGGTAGCGATCCGGTGCTTAATAGTCGTTGCTTTCTACCCTTGCGCCGAGTGTACCAATCATCTTTGACGTGCAGACGCAGCAGTTTACCAGCGCAGGCTACAGCAGCAACTGCACACCAATAGCACCAAGCACAGCGGTAGCGACCGAAGTCCCCTGAGTTGACCTCGTATGGTACAATCACTACATCAAAGCCCGTGTGGAGGTGGGGGGCGTGAAGGAACGACACGATGGCCCTGGAAGGTACTCTTAGCGATTTTAGCCTGGCCGACATTATCCAACTGATCAGCCTGGGGCGTAAGACAGGCGAGGTGGTGATCGACGCTGGCAATAATGGAGATGGCAGCATCTTCTTTCGTGGTGGGCGGATCGTAACTGCTCGCCTCTCTGATATGCCTGCCTTCGACGCGATCTACACCTTCTTCACCTTCGACGACGGCACCTTCCGCTTCGTGGAGGGGACGGAGCCACCGGGCGACGTTACCCCGCTCAACGTCTCCAACGAGAGCATCATCATGGAGGGGACACGGCGGGCCGACGAGTGGCAGCGGCTACGCGAGCGTATCTCCAGCCTCGATCTGGTTGTTGGCTTGATGAGCGACCCGATGGCGAGTGGCCGTGAGGAAATCAACCTGCGCCCTGACGAATGGAAGGTGCTGACCCTGGTTAATGGGCAGCAGGACATACGCGCTATTGCCCGCCGCAGCGGCTTCGGCGACTTCAAGACGGCCAAGATCATCTACAATCTGATGCTGGCTGGGCTGGTACAGGTGATCGTAGAGGAGCCGGTGGCGGCCCTACCTGCCCCTGCCCTCGGCGTAGACCTCTACGACAGCCTCTCCACCATTGCTACCCAGCAGATACCGACTGCCCGCGTGTTCCTGGACGACGCTTTCCGCCGAATGGGCGTGGCGGTCGGCCAGCCCGCCCCCTTCGACTCGGCGATGGGCATCTGTAGTCAGTTTGAGAAGGCGGTGGGGATGCTACTCGGCCCCTCCCGCGCCCGCACCCTCGGTGAGCAGATGCGCGCCTACGTGCGCCAGAACTATGGGCAGCAGTTACCGCCTCCCGCCTCAAGGGGCAGGATTGACAGTTTAGAGTTCTAAAGAGAAAGGTGGGAGGTTATGCTGATCGGGACGAAACCTTTGGCCCTTGCCAGATATGGGCGTTACCTTACGCTAGCGTTCCTTGCGCTGGCCTGCTTCAGTTTTGGGCCAATGCTAGCCCACGCTGCCCCGTCACCCTCTGTAGTAATCAACGAGTACTACGCCCCAGTTGGCGGCGACCGCCAGGCGCAGTGGATCGAGTTGGTGAACCGCAGCACTGATCCAATCCTGCTCAACGGTTGGACGCTGGCGACCAGCAACCAGGAGTTTGCCCTGCCTGCTATCACCCTGAAGGCGGGCGGCCCAGCCAGCAATGGCGCGGACTTTGTGCTGATCACCTTCAACCAGGATAGGGTACGAGCCGCCTTCCCTGCTATTTCTGGCACCACAACCATCCCGCTGAACCTGGGCGAGGGCGTACTCAACCCCGCCGCAGATATGCTGCTCTTGCGCGCCCCAGGCGGTACCATCGCCGACGAGATCGGCTGGGGGCCTGTGGACAAGAGTTGGAAGAACGCCGCCTTTACCGCTGATGACCGCCGCGCCCCTGTGTTGGACAGAGATCATGCCAACGGCGATCCCCTGCTCAAGTCGATGGGCCGCCTGCCAGACGGCAAGGACACTGACTCGGCTAGCGACTTTGTGGTGCGCGACAGCCCCTCACCGGCTGGCAAGCTGCCTCCCCCCAGCCTCGACAATACTGATCTGCGTAAGCGGCCCACTGACTACATCTCGGTCGTAGCTGGGGTGCTGCTCTGGATCGGTTTTGTCATGGTTGCGCTGATCGCCCGCCGCTTCCAAAACCTTAGCGGCCAGAACACCTACTGGCAAGCCCTGCTGATCGCCCCAGTCGGCATCCTGATCTACACCTGGATTCAGGCTGCGGCCTTCTTTAACCACAACGCCATGACTGACCAGGAGAAGTGGACAGGCTTCCCCATCCTTCTCCTTAGTGCCATCCTCTGCATCTACGTGATCAGCGTCTTCCGCCGCATCGCCGGTCGTTACCTGGAGGGTACGCGATGAACAACCTTGTGATCGACTGGTTCCCGATCCCACCGCTGATCCTGGAGATTGGCTTTATCTTGCTGGCGGTTGCCCTCTTCCGCTTCGCCCGCGTCCTCGGTGAATTGCTAGAGATCATCCAGAAGCCACCGCTAGAGGCGTTGGTGGTGGTGGCGGCAGTGGTGCTGATCCTCACCTTCGTCATTCCCCACTACATCGCCAGCGCGGTCTTCTACCCCAACCGCGATGCCAGCACTACGATGTGGGACTACCTCAACCTGTTCCGCACGATCAGCTTCGTGGGGATGTTGGTGGCCGCCGTGCTGGTGGCGATCCCCAGCGCAATGTACCTCTGGTGGACTTCGCGCTAGGTTCGGTCGTTGGCCCAAAGCAAGCGGATGAGCGAATGCTGTGCGCCACAACCAGCCGCTTATCCGCTTTCACGCATCCGCTGGCTGAGTAAAGGGGAAACCAATGCGGGCGATCATCAGCGTCTACGACAAGAGCGGCATCGTTGAACTGGCGCAGGGCTTGCTGCTGGCGGGTGGGCTGCACACCGAGATTTATTCCACCGGCGGCACCATGCGCGCCCTGCAAGCGGCTGGCGTGGCGGTGCAGAGCGTCAGCGACCTGACCGGCTTCCCGGAGATACTGGATGGGCGGGTCAAGACGCTGCACCCGGCGGTGCATAGCGGCATCCTGGCCCGCCGCGACCTGCCAGAGCATATGGCGCAGCTTGACGCGCTGAACCTGCAACCGATTGACGTGGTGGTGAACAACCTCTACCCCTTCGTGCAGACGATCTGTGAGCCTGGGGTGACGTTCGAGCAGGCAGTGGAGGAGATCGATATTGGTGGGCCGAGCATGATTCGGGCGGCGGCCAAGAATCACGCCAGCGTGCTGATCCTGGTTGACCCCGCCGACTACGGGCCGACCCTGCGCGAGTGGCAGGAGCAGGGAGAGGTCAGTGCGGCTACCCGCGTCCGCCTGGCTGCTAAGGCCTTCCAGTACACTGCTAGCTACGACACCTACATCGCCCAGTACCTGCGCGAACAGGTGCATCCCCCCTCCACTGCTACGGGAGGGGCGGCAGTGGACAAGCAGCAGCCACTCTCCGACGCGCCCGCCGGGGTCTTCTTCCCCGCCAACTTCAGCGTCAGCCTGCACCAGACACAGCAGATGCGTTATGGCGAGAACCCGCACCAGCAGGCCGCCCTCTACGCCGACAGCCTGAGCGGGGGCAGCGGCACGCTGGTGGGCAGCCTCAAGCAGTTGCAGGGTAAGGAGCTATCCTACAACAACATCCTCGATGCGGACGCAGCCCTGGCGGTGGTGCGCGACTTCCGCGAAGCAGCGGTGGTGATCATCAAGCACAACAACCCCTGCGGCCTGGCGGTTGGCGCGGATTTGCTGGCGACCTACCAGAAGGCGTTGGCAGGCGACCCGGTTTCGGCTTTCGGCGGCATCGTGGGCATCAACCGCCCGGTGGACGCGCAGTTGGCTGAGCTGATCGCCGCCACCTTCTACGAGGTGGTGATCGCCCCAGAGTTTAGTGCCGAGGCGGTGCAGGTGTTGGCACGCAAGAAGAACCTGCGCCTACTAGCCGTCCCTGACCTCGACGACCCACTAGCCGCCAGCCGCGTGCCAGTGCTACGCCAGGTCAGTGGCGGCTTCCTGGTGCAGGAGCAGGACGCGATCCCCCCAGAGCAGGTGCAGCCGACGGTGGTCAGCGAACGTGCGCCGACGGCGGCGGAACTGCGCGACCTGCTGTTCGCCTGGCGCGCCTGCACCCACGTGAAATCCAACGCCATCGTGCTGGCGAAAGACAGCGCAGTGCTGGGCATTGGGCCGGGGCAGCCGAACCGCCTCGACTCGGTGCGCCTGGCAGTCTCGCGGGCTGGCGACCGGGCGGCTGGCAGCGTGTTGGCTAGCGATGCCTTCTTCCCCTTCGCCGACGGGCTAGAGGTGGCCGCCGAAGCGGGCGTGACCGCCGCGATCCAGCCGGGTGGCAGCCAGCGCGACGCGGAGGTGATCGCCGCCGCGAACAAGGCTGGTATGGCGATGGTCTTCACCGGCCAGCGGCACTTCAAGCACTAGTCTGGCTTACATGGCTACCTGTCTACAATAGGCAGCGCACTTTCTGGACAGGCTATTGTGGCGATAGAAGACAAGCAACAACCCCGCTAGCAACCAGGCTGGCGGGGTTGTTGCTTACTCGACTGTGGCTATCTACGGCTGGCTGTCTATCGCCCGATGAACCACCTTGCTCAGTTCGCCGCGTCGGATGGAGTCGTTGGGCCGGAAGCAGGTGCCGACCCCACCGCTGCACGCCGCCCCATTGATGATGTTGCGGCTTGCTAGCGTCTGGATGGCAGTGTAGCCGAAGCTACCTAGTGGTACGTCAGTGAAGGTCGGCACTGTGGGCGTGACCGTCGGGTAGTTGCGGGCGCGCTGCACGATCACCGCCACCTGTACGCGGGAGATCAGGACGTTGGGGCCGTAGCAGCTACCGGGTGTGCCGAGGGCGGCGCACTGGGCGGCGGAGAGGCCGTTGACTGCGCCAGCGTGGGCGGCAGCTTCGACGTAGCCATAGAACACGCTAGCCGATGCTACATCCACGAAGGTCGGCTGGGTGGGGGTGAAGGCGGGGAGGCTGAAGCCGAGCGTGGCGATCTTGGCGAACTGACCGCGCGTGGTGTTGCTGTTGGGTTGGAAGGTGCCACCAGCGAAGCCGCTGATTACCCCTCGGCAGGCGAGGAACTGGATGTCACCGTAGAAGATGTTGGTGGTCAGCACGTCGCTAAAGCTGATGCTGCAAGGGGTGCTGGTTTGGGTTGGGGTGCCAGTCGCAGTCATGGTGGCGGTGCCAGTCACGGTGGCGGTGGCGGTGCCAGTGATGATCGCGGTAGCGGTGCTGGTGGGGCCGCCAGGGGTCTGCGTCGATGTAGCGGTGCCAGTGATGATCGCGGTGGCCGTACTGGTGGGGCCGCCAGGGGTCTGCGTCGATGTAGCGGTGCCAGTGATGATCGCGGTAGCGGTGCCAGTGGTAGTGGCCGTGCTGGTGGGGCCACCGGGGGTCTGCGTCGATGTGCTGGTGGGGCCGCCAGGGGTCTGGGTCGGCGTAGGCGTGGCCGTGCCGGTGGCGGTCTGGGTCGGCTGGCCGCCCAGGGCCGCATTAACTTGCTGGTAGCCGAGGCCGAGGCTGTAATTGCTGCTGCTCGTCTTGCCCGCCAGCGACTCGCCGAGGGTGGCCGCCAGGCGGTAGTTGCTGCTGCCCAGCCCCTGCCCGCCGCTGGCCCCGATCTGCGACCAGTTGAGGGCGTAGTTGGCAGAACTGGCCGCTAGCACATAACTGGTCAGCACCAGCATCGCTACCACCGCGACCAACCCACTGCTGAGGGTCTTGATCTTGTTCTTCATCGTTCGTTCCCTTCTTCGGGTGGCGGTCACTTGAAGTTGACGAACAAGGTCACGTTGCCATCCTTGTCGGGTTGGCTGATCACCGTGCCAATGCGCTCGTCGCTGGCGGTAGCCACGCGGTAGTCGCCGCTCGCGCTCAGGCCGAGGTGGTCGCCGAACTTAGCGGTGCTGGCCTTGACCTGTACCTGGCCGAGGACAACCACGCGGATCATATCGCCTGGCTGGAAGCTGGTGGCCGCCTGGTCAATCGTCCAGCTAACTTGCTTGCCCGCTGGCTGGCTGTTCTTAGCCAGCGGCTGGCCGTTCTTAGCCAGTGGCTGACCGTCCTTAGCCATTGGCTCTCCCTGGCTGGGGCGGTCGCTCTCAAGCCGAGCCATGCGCTGGCTGGCAACCCCTACCGCGAGGGCAGCGGTTGCGGTGGTCGCTTTGCTGGTGCCGACGTACTGGGTGCCGTCCACTGTCGGGTTGTTACCGTCGAAGGCCAACAGCTCACCAGCTTGCAGCGGGGTGGTGCCGTTGTAGCGCACCATAATGCTGTAGGCACCAGGGCGGTCAATGAAGCTCTGTGCGCTGACTGCCCCCTCTGCGTAGACGCTGGTGCTGGTACTAGCCGGGGATTCAAAGTAGCCAGAGTAGGTAGAACTATAGGCGTAGATGCCGTACTGGGAGCCACTGCCGCCGCCAGAGTTGGAGAAGTAGCCAGCAAATCCAGCTGCGCTGCCGCTGGATTGGACGGAGGAGTAGATGCCGAACTGGGTGCTACTGCCGCCGCCATAGTTGGCGAAGACACCAGCATAGCCCTGCGTACCGCCAGTGGAGGAGGTACCAACATTGACACCATACTGTATGCCACTGCCGCCGCCATTGTTGTTGAAGACACCGGCATAGCCCTCCGTGCCGCCAGTGGAGGAGGTACCAACATTGACACCAAACTGTGGGCCACTGCCGCCGCCATTGTTGTTGAAGACACCAGCATAGCCACTCCCGGAGCCGTTGCTTGCCGCCTCGGCCCGCACGCCTGTTGCGCCCTTGGCGTACAGCCCAGCATTGGTGTAGGTGCTAGTGTCGGTGTTGATCGCGTTGACCACACCGTTGCGACCGGCCACACCGGGGTAGGAGCCGCTGATCACTGCGCCTGGGGCGAGGCTGAAGGCGTAGGCTGCGCCGTTGACCTTGATGCGCGAGGTCATCTCTGCGTCGCTGGCGATGGTCACGCCCAGGTAGAGGGTGCCGCTGAAGATGCTGGCGAAGCTGCCGCCACTGGCCCCGAAGCCAAAGGTGAACAGGCCGCTAGCGTCGGGGGTGATGCTGGTGACTGGCTCGCTGTAGAGGGCGGTGCCGCCGCTGCCTACGTTGTAGAGCTTGAAGGTAAAGTTGGTGATGGTGGTGACTAGCAGGCCGCCGGGGGTAGTCAGCCTACCCTGCACAGTCAGGCGGGTGGGGACTGGTCGTTGGGCTGGTTGCTGGCGGGCGGCTGAGGGTGGCGGTGATGCCGTCGCCCGCGAGTGGAGCGGCCTGGCTAGGGGTGGAGGCGAGCAGTTGGCTGCTGAGCAGGGTGATGGTGAGAACGACGAGGACGAGGGTGAGGAGCTTGTTAACTTTCACGGCTGGTTCCCTTCCTTGTTAATGATGATAAATAGGCGCATTTGCCCATTGCTGCGTTGATCGGTCGCCGAGAGTACAAATCGCTAGCACCTCCGCAAGGCGGCCAGTTGGCTGAGGTCACTGCTGCGTCTTTCAGGCTCTGCTGCCACTGCTGCCCTTCTTTTATAGGCTGATACTAGCATAGAGCTTCACTGCTCCGCAAGCATCGACTGACATTGAGTGGACTTTGTGGGGCCACGGTTGGCTAGATAACGCGGTCAGCGGGGCGGTGCTGAGCAAAAGAGCCGCAAAAACCCGCTTCTCGACCAAAGCGGGGCTGGTGCAACTATGTGATAGCTGGAGGAAAGGTCAGGCGGATGATTTGCCATCCAGAATTAGGGGAGGAGCTACCGCCGCCCGATCTTGCCACCCAGTTCCTCGTACTTGCGGAACTCCTCGACCGCCTCGTTGACCGCGTTGATCGCGGCGTAGACCTGGCCGAGGTTGTAGTGGGCCTGGGCGTAGCGCGGGTTGATCTTGATCGACTGCTGGAAGGCACTGATCGCCTCGTCCAGCCGCCCCAGCGTTTTGAGCGCGATACCCATACTGTTGTAGGCTTCTGCGTCCTCCGGGCGCAGGCGGATGCCACTGTAGAAGCTCCGCACTGCGTTCTCGTACTGGCCGCTGCCGGTATAGGCGATGCCGAGGTTGTAGTAGGCTTCGGCGTTGTTGGGGTCGCGCTTGAGCAACTCGACGAAAGTCTCAATCGCCTTGGGGATGCGCCCAGCGGCGGCGTAGGCTGCGGCTAGCTGGTAGCGCGCCTTGTCGTTCTCTGGCTGCCCTTGCAGGGTGTCCAGCAACTCAGCGATGGCAAGCTCCGGCTGGTTGCTGGCGAGATAAACGCGACCGAGGTTGTAGTGTGCGTCGGCCCAACCGGGGTTGAGATGGACTGCCTGCTGCAAGGCCGCCGCCGCCGCTGGCAACTGGCCGAGGTCACGGCGGGCGAGGCCGAGGATGTAATGGCCCTGCGCGTCCTCTGGGTTGAGGCGGATCACCTCCTCGAACTCCTTGACCGCTTCCTCCGTGCGTTGCCGCTTCATCAGGGCCACGCCGAGGTTGTAGTGCGCCTCCGACAGGTCTGGCTGGTAGCTGATCGCAATACGGAAAGCCTCGAAAGCCTGGTCAAGCTGACCCTGGGCGGCGTGCAGCGTTCCCGTCAGGTAGTAAGCATAGGCATCGCGGCGATCCTGCTTGATCGCCTGCTGCAACTGGGCTGTCGCCTCCGGGTACTGCTTACGCGCTTTGTAGAGGCTGGCTAGCTGGTGGTAGGCGACGTTCAGTTTGGGGTTGAGGCGCGCCGCCGCCGTGTACTCGTCAATCGCCGAGGTGGTGTCGCCGCTGGTTTGGTAGACGGCGGCTAGCTGGAAGTGCGCGTCGGCGTTGTTCGGCTCCAGGCTGATCGCCTGGCGGAACTGCTGGGCGGCCTCCACCAGCTTGCTCTCGTCCTTGAAGGCGAGGCCGAGGTTGATGAAGCTCTCCGCGTCGGCGGGCTGGATCGTGGTTGCTTCTTTGAACTGGCGCACCGCGAGGTCAAGCTGGCCCTGGCTCTTGTAGAGCAGGCCGAGGTCGTAGTGCGCTTCAGCGAAGTCGGGCTTGAGGCGGGTCGCCTCGCGGAACTGGTCGGCGGCAGCGTCGATCTTGCCGTCGCTGCGGTAGATAAGGCCGAGGTTGTAGTGCGCTTCAGCCATCTCTGGTGCCATGTTGAGCAGGGTTGCCAGTTCGCGTTCTGCTTTGTCGTACTCATGCTGCTCGTGATAGATAGCCGCCAAATCCATGTGCAGCACTGCGTAGTCGGGGGCAATCCGCAGGGCTTCTTGCAACTCACCCACCGCCTGCTCTGGCTTCTTCTCAGCCCGAAAGGCGCGGGCCAACCCCCGATGCACCGCAGCTACGTCGCGGGTCTGCGCCTGCTGGCTCATAGCAGCGGTCAGCACTCCACTGTCTGTGCTGCTGCCAGTCGCCTGCAAGGCCTTCTGGAAGGCGGCGCGGGCGCGGGCTGGCTGGTTCTGGTTGATATAGACTACGCCAAGATTGTAGAGGGCAGAGACGGCGTTGCGGCTCAGGCGCACTGCCGTTTGCAGGTTGCGGGCGGCATCGTCGAGGCGGCCAATCGCGCGCTGGACGATAGCCAGGTTCTGGTAGGCTTCGGCCATCACCTGGTCAACCTGGATCGCCGCGCTAAACTCGTGTTCTGCGGCCTGGTACTCGCGCATCAGGTAGTAGCTGTTGCCGAGGTAGAAGTGGCAGATCGCCTGGTCGCTGGCGGCGGCCCCATCCTCGTCATAAGCCATCGTTGCGCTGATCAGGGCCATCTTGAACTCACCGACCGCTTGGGGGTACTGGGCGTTGACATAGCAGGCGAGGCCGCCCAGCAAGTAGAGGAGGGTGTTGGGTCGGGCGGCCCGCTGGTGGCTGAGGGCGATCTGGCGCAACCCGGCCAGGCGCATCTCCTCTCGTTCGCCACTAAGCTCCTGCTCAAGCGGGCGCAGGATTTCTAGGGTGGGCATGAAGTAGCGTCGCTTGCTGCCCGGCTCCAGCCAGCCCCAGAGCAGCACATTGGCTTTGAGCAGGCGGGCGCGTTCACGGGCTGCCGCTGCGTCTGGCACGAAGGGGGCGCGACCGATCACTGCCTCGGTAGCCTCTATCTCTTTGAAGTGGGCGGCCAGACGACCCAGCATTGTCAGGGTGAACTCGCGGGCATCATCCGGCTCGACCGCCTCCGGCAAGCTGTTGCTGTTGCTGCCTGCGCTACCCAGCGGGGTTGGGTGTGCCGCCCGCAATGCTGGGTCGCTGACCTTCAGCGGGCGGGTGGGTGGTGCAGCAGCGGCAGTGGTGGCGGTGACCACGACGGGATTGCTGGGGTTACGGCTGCGGTTGAGCAGGTTACGCAGCGTGTCCAGGTTGGGCAATTCAATCTCAAGATTGAGTTCCTCAAGCACCTTGCGGTTAACCTGGCGCACAAGGGGGCTTGCTGTGGCCTGCTCCTTGCCGCCAGCAGGCGTGGCCTGGGCGACCAGTTCGCCAAACTCTGGCACCACCACCACCAGCTTGCCGCTGAGGGGGCGTGGCGGCGGGATGTTGAGGACGACCCAGCTTGCTAGCAAGCCAATGGCGGCCACGAACTTGAGCAGCCCTAGCACCCAGCCGAGCGAACGCAGGGCGGGGACGAAGCTGAGGACGACCACCAACGCAACCAGGGCGAGGCTCGCCAAAGCCGCATAGGTTATAATGTTGCGGACGCTCAAACGGTTTGACACCATTGGCCCTCTACACCCCATCCAAATCTTGAACCAGGCCTATTATATCACATACCAGTTCCTTTCGCTTATGTAAAGCGCAGACTCGTGGTGTTGGCTGCGTGTGTTCGCCCCTGGCAAGCCGGGTGCTGAAACACAATGCGGCCCCCGCTGGTCAAAGAACGTAGTACACCAGGAGAGATAAGAGAGAGCGCATGAACCCACAAATCGGCGACGCTGCTACCCTGTTGCGGCAGGGCATCGAGGCTTACAACCACAACGATCCCGCCCGCGCCCGCTACCTGCTGGGCCAGTCCTTGCAGGCCGAGCCACGCAGCGAAGCGGCCTGGCTCTGGCTGGCGGCAGTCACGCCCGACCTGCACGAGGTAGAAACCTGCCTGCAAAACGCACTGGGCCTGAACCAGCGCAATCTGGAGACGGCCAACCGCCTGGCTCACGTGCGGGCGATCCTCTACCCTCTGCCTGCCCAGCCGCCGCCAATGCCACCGCCGCCACCGCCGCTACCCCCTTCCAGCTACCAGCCCGGTCGCTCGTTGCTCTCCTTCGGCAGCACCCAGCCGAACCCGATCCCGGTCGCCGCCGCTGCCCCAATCCCGCCCGCGCCAATGCCGCCGCCGCCCTACCAACCGCCGCCGCCCCAGTACCAGCCGCCCGCCAACCCGCCGCCAACCCCCCGCTATCGCCCGCGCCCGAACCCCACCACGCCGCTCTATGATGGGCAGCGGCAGCAGCCATTCATCCTGCGCGCGCTCTACTTTGTGTTTGTCGGCTGGTGGGTGACGTGGCTGTGGGTCTCGTTCGCCTGGTTGTTCAACCTCAGCATCATCGGCCTGCCGATTGGCCTGTTGATGCTCAACCTGGTGCCGCAGGTGTTGACCCTGGAGCCACAGCGTACCGAGTTCATCACCGTCTACAGCCAGACCGGGCGGCTCTCCGTGCGACAGGTACCGGCCCAGTCGCCGCCGCTGCTGACGCGGGCGATCTGGTTCGTGCTGGTCGGCTGGTGGATCAGTCTGCTCTGGACCTACGCTGCCACCTTCCTCTGCATCAGCGTAATTGGCCTGCCAGTGGGCATCTGGCTGTTCCATCGCCTGCCGCTGATTACTACGCTCAAGCGGCTGTGAGCAGTTGCGGCGGCTGGGGCTGCTGCTAAAGAAGAAACTCGCCTTGACATTGGCACAGCCATTGCGTATAATGTGCAGGTAGGATGCAACGCGGGGTGGAGCAGTGGTAGCTCGTTGGGCTCATAACCCAAAGGTCGGTGGTTCGAATCCGCCCCCCGCTACCAATTCGGCGACGTAGCTCAGCGGTAGAGCTAGGGACTCATAAGCCCTCGGTCGGTGGTTCGAATCCACCCGTCGTCACCAGAAGCCTCTGAACATTGGTTCAGGGGTTTTTTGTCGCCCCTGCCCAAAGGGCATGACAGCTTGTTGACGAACAGGGTATAATGGGGTAGTACAGTGGAGGTGGAGGTGGCAGCGTGGCGGTGGCAGCAAACACAATCTTGCTAGATAGGGTAGCCCGCTTTATCCAAGAGCAGCAGCTTTTCCCTCACCCGCAGCCGGTTGTTGTCGGCGTGAGTGGCGGGCCGGACTCGGTTGTGCTGCTACACATCCTCAGCCGCCTCAAGGCTCTGGGTCTCAATCTCCACGTGGCGCACCTCAATCATCGGTTGCGTGGGGCCGAGGCCGAGGCGGATGCCCGCTTCGTGCAGAGCTTCACCCGCCAGCTTGGTCTCCCCTGTACGGTTGGTGGGGCCGACGTGAAGGCTTACCAGAGCCGCAACGCTCTCTCTACCGAGACGGCAGCCCGCCAGGTGCGTTACGCCTTCCTGCGCGATGTTGCTCAGCGGGTGGGGGCAGAGCGGGTGGCAGTCGGCCACACCGCCGACGACCAGGCCGAGACGGTGACTATGCACTGGCTGCGTGGCTCAGGGCTGGCGGGCCTGCGCGGGATGCGTCCAGCAGCCCCAATCTTCTTGCTAGAAGATCAGCATGAGCCGATTACGGTCGAGGGAGAACGGCCCGATGAGGTTGCGATCCTGCCACCCAGCAGCCTGCATATGCTGGTGGTGCGCCCGCTGCTGGGGGTTTGGCGCAAGGAGATCGAGGCCTATTGCCGCCAGTATGACCTCAATCCCCGCACCGATAGCACCAACAGCGATACGCGCAACCAGCGCAACAAGGTGCGCCTGCAACTAACCCCGGCCCTGGAGTCGTTCAACCCCGACTTCAAGGAGAACATCACCCGCGCCGCGCAGACCTACGCCGTCGAGTACGAATACTTCGAGGCGCAGGTGGACGCACTCTGGCCGCGCCTGGTCGAGGTGGGCGACCGCCTGGTGCGCTTCGATGGCGAGGTCTGGCAGCAGACTCCTCTGGCCCTGCAACCTTACTGCTTGCGGCGGGCGGTGCTGACCCTGGTCGGCCATGTCGAGGGTTTGGAGCGGGTGCATATCGAGGCGATCACGGGGGGTGACGGCCCGGCCCGCGCCCGTGTCAACCTGCCGCACGACCTGATCATGCAGCGCGAGGTGGAGGGCTTCGTCATTGGCCTGCGCGAGGGCTTGGAGGAGCGGTTGCGCGCCCTGGATAGCCGCCGCTATCCGTTGCTGACCAATAGCAGC
>JBBROH010000047.1:0-23220 GCA_038229595.1 Chloroflexia bacterium
CGTCCGCTGCCACCGCGGAGGCTGAGGGTTGGAAGGAGACAGCGGGCAAACCAGCAGTGACGAAAGCCTCGGCTACCAACTGATTCAACCGGCCAGCGGCTAGCCTTGTTTCGGCAAAGCCCCGTAGACTCTCTGCCGCGCCCAAACCCGCCTTTGACCCCAGGCGCACTTGCCAGCGGGAGGCTGGGAAGTGGGCGAAGCTGCCGCCGCCGTGACCGATCAGCAGGCGCAGGCTGTCCTCCTGCTGCATGGCCGCCGCCACCTCGCTTGCCAGGCGCATCAGATTGGCGACGCGCAGGCTATCCTGCACCCGCTTGTCAGTGATTATGCTGCCGCCAAACTTGAGGTAGACCAGTTCCGCTGCCCGCCCAACCTGGGCCGCTGAGGCGGGCGGGGGGTCAGGCACCAGGTGGATGCCGCGTCCGCTCGCCACTACTCGCTTGCCTCGGTTACGGCCTGCGGGTAGACGGTGAGCAACCCGGCACTAAGACGCACCCGGTCACCACTCTTGATTTGGCTGATGTCCATCTGGTCTACTAGCGGTATGTCACTGATAGCCGCCCCAGTGGCGATGATCGGCTCGCTCTCGGCATTGACGATGGCGAGGGGGGCCATACCGTTCTTCTTCAAGCGGTAGATGGTATAGCTGCCGACGGTGCTGCCCTTGCCCGTCGGGAAGACCAACACCTTGCCTGCCACGCTCTGCCCATGCAACTGGTGGGTGGTCTCGGTGACGATGCCGCTGTCCGGATCAACCACGCCGAGGAAACCTAGCGGTTCGCTACTAACCAGAGCTTCACCGTCTGCGTCACCGGCCTTGATCACCCGCACTTCAAACGTTCTCTCCATCATCTTGTTCAGCGAACGAGGGCGGCACGAGCTTCGCTATACCAGCTAGCTGCTGCGCCACCGTGTTCCCCTACTCCTTTCTCTAATCCTGCCAGATGCCGCTGACTGCCGTCTCCACGCACTTCGCGGTCGAGCCGAGGTGAATCTCCATACCATTGTAGGAGGAGTGGTAGAAGGCACCCTTCGCCGTGTTGGTTGCCACGCTGCGTACGCCCGTCTGGGCCATCGGTGAGACTATGGTGCAGGCTCCGCTGAGCAGGGCCACGCCGCAGCCAGTCAGCCGCTCGGCCACGCCGTTCGCCTGCGCCTGGTGGACGACGTGGGGGGCGCACATGATCCAAAACTTCGTCCGCACCTGCCGCCCAGCCAGCAGGTCGGCGATCTCCACCAACTCGGCGTAGGAGGAGTGGGGGCAGCCGATGTTCACCAGGTCAACCGGGGTAGTCCCCGGCACGATGCCCAGGGCGCGGTAGCCCTCGGCCAGGTCGTCTACCGTCAGGTACTCCGCGTGGGGAGCACTGATCTCGCGGCCCAGGGCGATAGCCTCCGGGGTCTGCCCCTCTACGTGAAAGAGGGCAATACTGCCCACCGCTGCCATCGCCGCCCCCAACAGCTTGTGTTCGTCGTCGCTCAACTCGCGGTCGAAGCCAACAAAGAGGGGGGTGCGGTTCAGCAGCTTCTTGGCAACGATCACCCCCAACGCACTGAGGCTGCTACCGTCTGGCACTGCGACGTTGACGTTGATTACGTAGTCTGCCCGACGGTTCTCGTCGAGGTGGTAGCCATAGCGGGCTGTCCGCCCAGTAATAGCAGCAGCCAGGGCCGCAGGGCCGCCCTCGCGGTTGGTGCGTGCGCCTAGCCGCGAGTTGGCGAAGGAGACGGCAGAGGACTCTGCCCAGGAGAGATGGTCGCCCATTGCCGGGCGGTTGTTGACCTCGTAGGGGGTGCAGGTGCAGATGCCGTCGATGCCCATCTTGTAGAACGCATCGAGGATGCGGAACTGGCCCTTCGCAAAGGCCGGGGTGGTCAGCAGTGGCGACCCCTGCCAGTCGTCCATATCCACCGCCGGGGGGTTGAGGGTAGCAAAAACCCGCGCCTTCGCGCCGGTGGCGGCCAGGTCTTCGAGGTATTCGAGGCCCGCCTCACCGAGGTTCTTGTAGCTCACGCCGCTGATGTGTGCGCTGCTGATCGGGATCAGGTCGGCAGCCCCGTACATATTGCCGAGGGTAGTGATGATGCCCATCGCCTGGGCTACGCCAACCCCCTGCTCACCAGCAAGCATCGCCTGTTCTTCATCGCTCAAGTACATTAGGCCAACTCCTCTGTTCCTTCATTTTGTCGCCAAAGATTGGTGCGGCAGCACGACTGCTATTGCCTGCGCGCTCTGCTCGGCCAACTCCGCCCGCTGCAAGGCAACGAACAAGTCCACAACCAAGGGGTCGAATTGGGTGGCCTTGTTGCGCTCCAACTCGCCCAATGCCCACTCCTCCGAACGGGCCTTCTGGTAGTCGCGGTTAGTAGTCATTGCATCATAGCTGTCAGCGACAGAGACGATGCGACTGATCAGTGGTATCTCCTCATGCATCAGACCATCAGGGTAGCCAAGACCGTCGAAGCGTTCGTGGTGGGCCTTGACCAGTGGGGCCAGCGGCTTGAGCATCTCGATCTTGGAGAGGATATTGGCCCCGCGCTGGGTATGGCTGGCGACTATCCAGAAGCCCTCCACCCCCAATTTGCCGCTCAGGTGCAACAACTCGTCCTTGATGCCCAGCTTGCCAATGTCGTGCAGCAGGGCAGCGCGCTCCAGCTTGTCCAACTCGTCAGCAGTGATCAGGCCACGCTCGACAAACACGATGCCGATCTTCTTCGCGTAGCGAGCGACTCGATCCGAGTGGCCCTTCGTGTAGGGGTCTTTGTTCTCCATGATCTCGACCAGCATCCTGATCGTCTGGAAGTAGGTGTCGCGCAGGCTCTGATAGGAGCGGATGTTCTCGATGCCAGAGGCGATCACGTTCGCCATGCTGCGAAGCATAGTCCGCACTTCCTGGTCTATATTGCCAGCCGGATCAACCCGCATCTCGCTCAGGTGGCCGGGGAGCAGGTTGTAGAGGGCGGAACTGGGTAGGCTAGGCCAGAGGGTGAGGCTATCGCTGCTGGCTGGCGGCTGCACCAACCCGGCGCGGTTGCGGCTGAAGACCGCCAAAACGCCGATCATCTGCTTGCGGGCCAGCAGGGGGGCGGTCAGCAGTTGGTGGATGCCGTCGCTGTGCGAGAGGGCTTCTTCCAACCCGCCGAAGTCTACGCAGGTGTTGGGGTTGAGCGGCTCACCCTCCTGGCGCGCCCGATAGGGTTCACCTTCGGCGACGTAGCGGCGGATCAAATCCTGGCCCTGCCTGCTGAAGCCGTTGGTGAGGGCGATCACCTCGTGGCGATCCTGGTTAAAGAGGATTACCGCCGCCTCGATCTCCAACTCGTGCTTGAGCAGACCGATACAAGCGCGCAGCCAGCCGTAGTCATGTTCCTCGCGACTATTGCCTAGCCCAGCGGTGACAGTCAGATTGCTGACCTGGAACAGCATATCCTGCTCCCGCAACTGCTGCTCAAGCACCTGCTTCTTGCTCTCCACCTCGCCAAACAACTGCGCGCTCTCCAACGCCAGCGAAGCCTGCGCTGCGAAGATGTCCAGCAACTCGAACTCGTCGTGTTCAAACTCCCAGTCGCCCGCCCGCCCCAGGCGGATCACGCCACTGACTTGCTGCTCTTTGGTAATGAAGGGGATGACCAGCAGCGACCAGGGTTCGCCCACCATTACCCCATGGGCAACAGCGGCGCGTTTGTCGCGTTCGGCATGGTTGACCAACTCGCTATGGCCGCTACGGGCCACCAGCCCCACGATGCCCTCGTCTGCGCTGAACCGCTCATTACTGAGCAGGTCAATATCTGCGCCCTCGGCCAGCACTGCTTCCAGCATGGTGCCATTCTCCACCAGGTTGTAGACTACACAGTTAGTGAAGGGGACGAGCGACATCAGGTTTTCGACAATAGAGCGCAGCGTCGCCATGTAGTCGCGCTGGCCGAGGATCGCCCTGTTGATGTTCAGCACTGCGGTCAGTCCCTGGCTACTCCGCTCCAGGCGGCCCTGCTGCTCCTTTGTCTCGCTAAGGAGCTTGGCATTTTCGATGGCGACTGTTACCTGGCTGGCAAAGCTGCTGAGCAGGCTAACATCCTCCTCGCTGAAGATGCGGGGGGTGAGGCTGACCAGGCCGATCACGCCGATCACCACGCCCTTGAGGTTGAGCGGCACGTGCAACATCCCGTACCCGCCGCTCTCCAACGCATCGGGGCTGCTCACGAAAGCGGGGTGATCGCCTGCCCGCTCGGTCGCCAACGGTCGCTTGTGCTGCACCACCCAGCCGCCCAAACCCTGGTCGAGGCGGAGAACCAGGCTACTAAACTCGCCACCTAGCCTGCGCTGCAAGTCGGGGTCGGGGGCATAGAGGGTACGCAGCCGCAGCAGCCCGGTATCATAGTCGCACATATGCAGGGCGCAGAAGTCCACCGCCAACAGACTGGTAGCCGAACGCACAACCTCGGCGAGGAGATTGTCGAGGCTGAAGTTGCCACTGATGGTGCGCGCCATGTTGCTGATCGAAGCTAGTTGGGCATGCAGCTTGCGCTCCTGGGCGACCTGGTGGATCAACCGCTGCTGGATGCGCGTCTGCGCCAGGGTGATCATGGCATAGAGACCGCCCAAGCACCACAGCATCATGGTATAGAACATATATTGAGCGAGAGTGAAGGAGGGGGCGGTAAGCAACACGGTAGCTGCCCCCAGGATAGCGATCAGCAAGCCGAAAGGCAGCCCCCAAGCGATACCTCTGTAGTAGACAGCCGCCAAAATCACCAGCACGTAGAGGATAAAGAGGTGGGGAGCATAGAAGTGTGAACTAACCATGATCGCAAAGCAGCCGAAGGTAAAGACGAGCAGGTTGAGACCGTAGTAGAGGGCTGTGCGCTGGGGGCTGATTGTCAGGAAGGGAGCGATCCAGGCAGCGGTAGCCGGGCCGAGGAGCAGCAGCAGGCTGAGGCCATACCAGGGTCGGTTTACATCGGGTTGATCTACGTAGACAAAGAGGATGGTGACGAACAGCAGCAGATAGCCAAGCAGCAGCAGCCAACGCGGCTGCCCACCCTCCGTATCTTCCTCGCCAATTGGCAACACCAAACCACTCGGCGGGCCAAACACCTCGCTGACGCGGTGGGGGATGAAGCTGCGACCCCGACCCGGCACCCCTGTACTCTTAGCCATCATCACCACCTCGGCCAGCTTAGCTGGCATGATCTCACGGCATTTGTTCTAGTGTATACTGCTTGCCAAACTTTTGCAAGTTTGACCCCGAAGGATAGGGGCAAAGGTGGGCCGATCAATCAACGCAGCCCTCTTACTTGCCGCTAGCTGGATTGACAAGGATCGGCGGCAACGCTTATACTCTTGAGGTATCAGCCCCGGCACAACGAGGTGCAACCCTGTTCAACGAGGACGGTGAGGAAAATGAATGTTGATTTTAGCGGCCCCGAACTACCCCGCGTTTACGCCGCTGGCAGCCACAGCGAGATGGAGCGGACGAGCGAGCTAGAGCGCGCCCGCGCCATCCGCGACCAGGTGGTTAGCGAGTTGGAGGAGACGATCCGCCACTCACCGTCGCCGATCCGGGCGATGGCCCGCATGGTGATCGAGGTTACGCGGGCAATGCGCGAGGCGGGGATCAGCGAAGCGGTGATCGATCAGCAGGTGATCAACCGCACGATAGGTGACGTGGATGTGCGCCGAGTGCGCGAGCGCGAGCCGGGAGCCAGCCCCGGCAGCCTGGGCGACTACAGCACCATCGGCGAAGACCTCGGCCTGATCCTACCGGGTGAGAGCCTGAACGGTATGCTAAGCGAGGGGCGCGGCTACGAGGAGATGCGCCAGCGCATGACCAGGGTGGAGCGGCGGCTACTGCGCGACTACCAGTTTGACGTGCGGATGTACGACGTGTACGGGGTGGGCAACCCCCTGCTCCGCTCCATGCTGGCTGAAAGCTGGCAGCAGCTTTATGGTCTGCCGCTCAAGACCGAGCGTACCTTCGTTAGCATTGGCGCACTGGACGGCCTGGACAAGACGATCCGCACCCTCAAGCTGTACTTTGGCAGGCAGTACGCCGAGCAACCCGCGATCTGCTTCCCCTCCCCCGGCTTTGCGGTCATTCTCTGGCAGGCGCAGGCGAACGACGTAGAGGTGATCAACTACGCTACCAGGGAGGAGCAGAGCTTCAAGCTGACTGGCGCGGAGATGAGCCGCCTTCTGCAAGAACACGCCAATCTGAGGATGCTCTACCTCACCGTTAGCAACAACCCGACCGCCTTCGACTACGAGGCGGATGAGTTGCGGGCGATCTTTGCCGCCATTGCTGCCGATGGCCGCGAGATGGCGATCCTGGCTGACACCGCCTACATTGGCACGGGCGAGCCTGCCGCCGACGCAGAGCGGATGCGCGCCTTCAACACGGTGATTGGCGGCTTCGACGTGCTGGCCCACACCATCTTCGTCAACAGCTTCTCCAAAACCTGCACCCTCACTGGCGACCGCTTCGGCTGGGTTAGCACCGGCAACCAGCAGTACGCCGACGCGATGCAGGTGACCTGGAACAACACGATGGCCGGGATGCCCGCCGAGTGGCAACTACGCTACACCGCAATGATAGATGTACTCAACGAGCGGCCCTGGATTCAGGAGAAGGTGCGCTGTCTCTACCGCTACCGCCGCGCCGCCCTACGCCGAGAGTTGGCGGCGATCAACGCCCAGCACCACGTCTTCGCCAGCATCGGCCTCGACGATGACGCAACGATCTATAACTGGAGCAAGCTGGTTCCTGGTGAGGACGTGATCACGCTGTTCCGCAAGACTGGGCTGGCGGCAGTAGACGGCTCTGGCTTCGGCTACGACAAGTCGTACATCCGCTGCTCAGTTGGTATCCGCCCAGCAGAGTAGGCGGGCGGCGGCTGCGGGCTACGTCCCTCAGCCACGCATAAAGAAGTAGAGCAGATGAGAAACAGGTTAGAATAACAAGGGCTGCTACAGGCACAATCGATCCTTCTATTCCACGCGCTTAGCCGCAGATAGCCCTTGCACGTGACTGCCAAACATGATATAGTGCCGCCGGGCGCACGGGGCAGCACAGGCTGCTGCTCACCTGCATTTGTAGCACAGCGGTCAACAATGGTGGAAGTGAAAGGATGTTTGCTTGGCAAAGCGCAATCACCGGGCATCGTTGCCCCTGGCTATCCTCAGCCTGCTCCTACTCGTCCTCAGCCCCCTGGCCGTCTCAACCCACACCAGTGCCAGCCCCACGCTGCTCCCCTCTGCTACTACTTCTCCCTCTGCGGCCCGCACCACAGCTATTGCCACCCCGGTGCGGGTGCTGCTGGCGACTCAGCCACACTTCACCTTCGACCCGACCGATCAAGTAGTCACCGGCCAGTTCCTCACCTTCTGGCAGGCGAATGGTGGCCTGCCCGCCTTCGGCTACCCGATCAGCCCCGTGCTGCTGGAACAAGGCTACCAGGTGCAATACTTCGAGCGACAACGCTTTGAGTACCACCCAGAGGAGGCTGGCACCCAGTACGAGGTGCAGCTTGGCCTGCTGGGGACGGAGATGGCGCGGGCGCAGGGCCGCAACTTCAACCCGCCCAACCCTACCAATGCCAGCCCCCGCACCAGCGACCGCTTCTACTTTGCCGAGACGAGGCGGCTGGTTGCCAGCCCCTTCTACCCCTACTGGCAGGCTAACGGAGCAAGCCGTGGCCTGCGCCTCTATGGGCTGCCGATCAGCGACGAGTTCATTGAGGGCAACCTGATTGTACAGTTCTTTGAGCGGGCGCGCTTTGAGCGGCCCCTCAACAAGCTGCGGCCCAGCACCAACGACGTGCAGCTAGCCCTGCTTGGCACCGACTACTATCGGCTTCGCACCAAAGGGGCGACTGCGGCTAGCCCCCCTACCGCCAGCCCTGCTGCACCGCCTACCTTCAGCCCCAGTGCTATCGTGATCCCCTCGGCGACCGCCAGCCCCACCGCCACGCCAACCCCCACCGGCGGCGAGGGTGGCTACCCCTTCCTCAGCGGCCCGCACGTTGGGGGCGGCCTGATCGCCCAGATTTATGGTCAGGATAAGGGTCGCGTAATGGCGGCTACCAACGGGGCCAATTTCAGTTGGCTCAAGCAACAGATACTCTGGAAGGACACCGAGAACCCGAAGGGAACGTTCTATTGGGGTGAGTTGGATAACATCGTCAACGCGACCAATGCTGCGGGCATCAACTTGATGATTAACGTAGACAAAGCTCCCAGTTGGGCGCGCGCGCCAGAGGAGGCCGCCCGCGAGCCAGATGGCTACCCGGTCAACGCTGATGATATGGCAGACTTCATGGCGGCCATGGCCGACCGCTACCAGGGACGCATCCGCGCCTACGAAATCTGGAACGAGGCTAACCTACACAACGAGAGCGGACGGGCGATTGACCCCGGCTTCTACGTAGAGATGCTGGCAAAGAGCTACCGGGCCGTCAAGAGCCACGACCCCAAAGCCATTGTGATCCTCGGTGCGGCCTCACCCACCGGGGTGAACGAACCAGGGCTGGCAATGAACGACGTAGATTACACCGAGCAACTTTTTCAGTACAAGGGTGGCATGGTGCGCCGCTACTACGACGTGTTGGGTGTCCACCCCTACGGCTACAACAATCCGCCAGAGACGCTCTGGCCCGACCAGCCCAGCCCCGCGAAGGAGTACAAGACCCACCCTAGCTTCTACTTCCGCCGCGTCGAGCAGATTCGGGCAGTACAGGAGAAGTATGGCGACGGCGAGAAACAAATCTGGGTCACAGAGTATGGTTGGTGCAGCGACAAGCGGCCAGGCGGCTTCGGTGGCTGCGAGGAGTTGGACGAGCGGCAGGTAGCAGACTTCCTGGTGCGCGCTAACCGGCTGGCCCGCGACAAGTACCCCTGGATGGGGCCGATGTTCCTCTGGAACCTCAACTTCTCCACCTTCCTGCCCTGGTACGACGGCCCTAGCCACTTCAGCCTGGTCAACGGCGATTGGTCGCCCCGCCCGTCTTACAATGCGATGCATGATTTGCTAGCCAAACCGTAACATTTTACAATGCTAGCCAGTTAGTGTAGAATAGAGCCGTGCTGAGGTCTGCAACCTTTGGCCCCCAGCCTGCGTATGTAAAACCGAGTGCGCCCGAACCCGGCGTTCGGCCACCACCAACCCGCGAAGCAGAGTAGCTTGCTGCCAGGCAGCGAATAGGAAAGGACGGCAATACAGCATGGGTATTTTCGACCGCATCGGCACCATCCTCAGTGCCAACATCAACGACATGATCGACCACGCTGAAGACCCGGAGAAGATGCTTAACCAGCTAATCCGCGACATGGCCGAGCAGATCACCGAGGCCCGCGGCCAGGTAGCCGAGATGCTCGCCCAGCAGAAGTTGCTGGAGAACGAGGTCAATGAGAGCCGCAGCAACGCGCACGAGTGGAACAGCAAGGCCGAGCAGGCCGTGCGCGCCAGCAAGGACAACCTCGCCCGCGAAGCCCTACGCCGCAAGAACGACTACGACCAGCAGGTGACGCTCTACCAGCAGCAGTTGGAGACGCAGACCGCCACCGTCAACCGCCTGCGGAGCCAGTTTGAGGCTCTCCAGAACAAGTACGACAGCACGGTTCGCAACCGCGACGGCCTGATCGCCCGCCACCGCGCCGCCAAGGCCTCGCAGCAGATCAGCGGCACAATGCAGAACCTGGGTACCGCTGACTATACCAGCGACCTCAAGCGCATGGAGGAGCGGATCAACATGGAGACCGCCCGCGCCCAGGCTGGCGCAGAGATGGCCGACCTCGCCACCGATAACACCGACCAGCAGTTCGACGACCTCTCTGACAAGAACGCAATCGACGACCAACTGGCCGCCCTCAAGGCGAAGGTTGGCAGCGGCAGCGGCAGTGCCGGAGCCTCGACTACCAACCTGCACGGCGGCAGCAGCTACGACCCCAGCAAGTAGTAGCCCTTGCCCAAACCGCTGATGCCCCTTCCCCCTAGCAGGCGGGAGGGGCATTTTGCGCCCCGCCAGTACCCATTCAGCAGCAGATGCGGTATAATCCCTCTGCACAAGAAGCGATCCGCTAGTTCTGGTTGGGGGAGAGGGGAGCAAGATGGCTGAGATTCTGACGGCCCCAGAGATGGTGCGTACCCTACGGCGCAAGCTCCGTGAGCGGGAGGCGGCCAGCCCCCCCCTACGTACCGTCTTCACCAACGGCGCGTTCGACCTGCTGCACGTCGGCCACCTCCGCTACCTGCGGGCCGCCCGCACCCTCGGCGACCTGCTGATCGTCGGCCTCAACAGCGATCAGTCCGTGCGAGCCTACAAAGACCCGCGCCGCCCGCTCGTACCAGAGGGCGAGCGGGCAGAATTGCTGGCTGCCCTGGATTGCGTAGACTACGTGGTGATCTTTGGCGAGACTACCGCCAGCAAGCTGATTGAGATGCTGCGGCCCACGATCTACGTCAAGGGGGGCGACTACGCGGTGGAGGCGGGCCGCGAGGGTAAGCCGCTGCCAGAGTTGGCGGCAGTGGCGGGTTACGGCGGGGAGGTGCGGATCGTGCCGCTGGTCGCAGGCCGCTCGACCAGCCAGATTGTGCAGACCATCCTGGCCCGCTACGGCAGCGAGGCTGCCTCTTGAGCAGCACCCGACCGACTGGCCCGGAGATCAGCCCCGACGATAGCGACATTAGCAGCAGCGAGCTAGCCGAGGCGCAGGCTGGGCTGGGGCTGGGCCGCAGCATTGCCGCCGCCGCCGTGATCATCATGCTAGGCAATGTCTTCAGCCGCCTGCTGGGGCTGGGCCGCGAGGTAGTGGTTGCCCAGCTTTACGGCACCACCGAGGCAACAGCAGCCTTCACCATCGCGGGCAATCTCAGTACGATCACCTACGATCTGCTGGTCAGCGGGGTAGTCTCCGCCGCCCTGGTGCCGGTGTTCAGCGAACTGGCGGGGCGCAAGCGCGAGGAGTTGTGGCGGGTTGCCAGCACGATCCTCAGCCTGGTTGTCGTCGGCCTGACAGGGGTGGTCGCGCTGATGATGGTCTTCGCCGGGCCGTTGGCTGGGGCAATGGCAAGCAAGTTCAGCCCCAGCCAGTTGAGCCTGACCGCCAGCCTGATCCTGGTGGTGTTGCCGGGGGTAGTCTTCCTCGGCATCTCCGCCGTGTTCATGTCGCTACTTTATGCCTTGCAACGCTTCAGCTTCCCCGCCTTCGCGCCCGCCCTGCTCAACCTGGGGGTGATCGCCTGCGGCTTCCTGTTCTTCGACCCACGCAATCCCTTTGGTCTGGCCCTCGGCATGAGCGTAGGGTCGGTGCTGATGGTCGCCCTGCAACTAGTGGGCCTGCGTGACAGCCGATTGCGCTTCAGCCTCGACTTCAGCCACCCGGCGATCCGCAAGATCGGCAAGCTCTACCTGCCGGTCGCCCTCGGCCTGATCGTCACCGAAGCAGGCATCATCATTGACCGCAATCTTGCCTCCCCCTACCCGGCTGGCCTCGCGGCGATGCGCTTTGCGACTACCCTGGTGCAATTTGCGCTCGGCTTGATCGCGGCGGCAATCAGCATTGCCGTGCTGCCTACCCTCTCGCGGCAGGCAGCGGCAGGCGACGATGGGGCCTACAAGCGCACGCTGGCAAGCGGCCTGCGCCTGGTGATCGCCCTGATCATCCCCGCCTCGTTCGCCCTTGCCTGCTTCGGCGCACCGGTCATCGCGCTCGCCTTCCAGCGCGGCGCGTTCGACGAAGCGGCCAAGTGGCGCACCACTCTTGCCCTGCTCTGCTACGCCCCCGGCACACCCTTCGCCGCTGTTGACCAACTGCTGATCTTCGCCTTCTACGCCCGCCAGAACACCAAAACCCCCGTATTGGTTGGTATCGGCAGCGTGCTGGCCTACCTTGTAGCCGCCACCTTGCTGGTTGGGCCGTTCACCTTCGCGGGCCTGGCCCTGGCCGATAGCGTAAAGCAGACCTGCCACGCTGTGGTCAGTTTCGGGCTGCTGGCGGGGGCGGTCGGCGGCCTGCGGGGGCTGGGCCTGGGCATTACTACCCTGAAGGCGACCCTGGCCGCGATCCTGATGGGGCTGGTGGGTAGTAGCGTGTGGCTGGCCCTCGATGGGCGGCTGGGGGTTGGCTTCCTCGCCAACCTGCTCACCTTTGCCCTCGTCACTGCCGCTGCGGGCGTGACCTACCTGGGGGCGGCGGCGATCCTGCGCCTCGGCGAACTACAGATGCTTTGGCGGCTGGTGCGGGGGCGGCTCAGGCGGACGAGCGCACGGTCGAATTAGCCGCTTGCCAGAGTACAAAAGCGAACCCCCACCCGGAGACAGGTGGGGGTTTTGCTGTTAGCTTGGGTCCGTGGGCCTCACCTGTGCTTTGCGCTCAAGCGACCATCGCCACCATAGTGTATGCCTTCGATGGGCATGATCGCCAGCGCAGGGCTGCCAGTCAGCACACCAGTAGCCACAAGGTTGAGCGTGTCGCGCTCCTCAATGAGGAAGTTCGGCACTACCAACACCGGGTTGGGCTGGCCGTCGAAGCGCAGGGTGACAGTGAAAACGCCGGGGTCAACTGCCCGGTAGCTACTGGCCGCGCCATAACCAACATTCGTGCCGACGATCTCCTTGTCGGCGTAGATACTTAGCTTGGGCGAGCCGGGAACCAGGTTGGTCACCTGCACCCGCGCGGTTTCTGGCAGCGTGCGGCTGTAGTCGTTGGTCAGCAGGAAGTGCTGCACTACGGCGTTGTTGACCGCAGAGTTGATCACGAAGTAGGTGTAGCTGATGCCAGCCGCCAGCTCAACACTGGTGTTCAACACCTGACTGGCGTTGCCCGCGTCGTTGACCCGAACCGGGACGTTGCCGGGGGCCAGCGAGAACCGCTCGGTGAAAGCCGCATCCGTTGTGGTATAGGGCAGTTCGGCCTCGGCCAGGTGGCCGTTGACCAGTACCGCCAGCACCGCGGGCGCACTACTGGCGGCGTGGACGAAGCGGATGTTGGCATCATTATCCAGGGTATCAATCGCCCTGTGCATAACCTTGCTCAACTCCCCACGCTTGATGTTGTCGTTGGGGCGGAAGCAGAGTCTGGTGCCACAGGCCGCGCCGTTGATAATGCCACGACTGGCGAGCGTCTCAACTGCTGTATAACCGAAGGCGGTGGTTGGCACGTCGAGGAAGGTGGGATTATCAGGGGTGACGATTACGTAGTTGCGGGCGCGTTGCACGATCACCGCCACCTGCACGCGGCTGATCTGCACGTTGGGGCCGTAGCAGATGCCCGGCGTGCCGAGAGCAGCGCACTGGGCAGCAGAGAGGCCATTAACCACTCTGGCAGCAGCAGCAGCTTCGATGTACTGGTAGAACAGGTTGCTGGTCGGCACGTCCACGAAGGTAGTGCTGGTTGGGCTGAAGGGCGGGAGGCCGAAGCCGACGGTGGTGATCTTGGCGAACTCGCCCCGGCTGGCATTGGCATTCGGGCGGAACAGACCGTTCGCACCGCTAACCACACCACGGCAGGCCAGGAAGCGGATGTCGCCGTAGAACAGGTTGCTAGTCGGCACGTCGGTGAAGTTGATGTCGCAGGGTGCGGCGGTTGCTGTCGCGGTGCCGGTTATTGTCACCGTGCCAGTTACTGTCGCTGTGCCAGTTACTGTCGCTGTGCCAGTCATTGTCGCCGTACTGGTCACTGTAGCTGTACCGGTTACTGTCCCGGTCACAGTCGGAGTGGTGGGGAGGGGGGTGTTGGTCACGGTTGGGGTAGCAACGCGGGGCAGCGGGTTAGTGAACTGGATCGCAGTGCTGTTCGTCACTGCGTTGTAGATGCCGTAGGAGAACTCGAAGCCGTCAGTGCCGCTGCCATTCTCCAAACCAACGGTGTAGAGGCTGTTGGCGCGGCCATTGCCGTTGTCCAGCGTGTTGTACTGGTAGGTGATGTTGCTGGTCGCCTCGTCAAGGATCGCCTCGAAGGTCAGCGAACCGTCGCTGTTGAACTTCTGCACGTTGCGCCATTCAACCACGTACTTGCGGTTGGGGGCGGTGCCAACCACGCTGGTGTACACGTCGCCGGTGTTGACCAGGGTGAGGTCTAGCCAGTAAGGGTAGAGCGCATCGTTGGGTAGGTAGGGAACGGGGATGTGGCCGCCACCCTCAGCCCAACTTGGATTGCCGCTGAACTGGAGGTAGCCGTTGGTGCTGATGCCCACCGTGTAGTGCTGGCTGCCATAGAGGTCGAAGGCGAAGGGGAGGTTGGCAGCGTACCAGCCATCATCGCGGGCCGGGAAGCGGTAGCCAACCCAGGAGCTAATCACATTGGTTGCGCTGATCCAGTTGTAGGCCACGGCCTGGCAGGTGTAGCCAGCCGTATCCTGCTTGATCGTGGTGGTGAAGGTGTAGATCGCGGGGCTGACCGTATTGATCGTCACCGTCACTGGCCGCAGACAGTTGTTCTCTGGCCGAGCGACCATCACAAAGTTCTCGGTGTTGGGCAGGGTGAGGTTGAAGCTGGTACCAGTGATCGGCTGGAGGGGGGCTTCGGGGGCATAGAAGGTGCCAGTGATCGGCAAGCCGTTGTAGATCAACCGCCCCTGGATGTTGGTGGGCAGGTCAATCGGCAAGGTGAAGTTCTGGGTCAGGGTGGTGCCGACGGTCACGGTCAGGTTGGCAGTCTGCCCAGCATACATCCACGCCTTCGCGTAGAGGTTGTAGTTGCCAGCAGGTAGCACCATTGTGTAGTAGCCAGTTGCATCTACCGCACTACCAGGCAGGGCGGAGCCGAGCAGGGTCAGGCGGGCAGTGGGGATGCCGCTGCTGCCAGCGGTGACCCGACCGACGATGGTGCCGTTGGTCGAGGAGATCGAGTTGGCGGCGGCCAGCACGTCGAGGCGGCCCCAGCCATAGTTGTTGTTGGGGCGCGTTCCCATCGCGGTGGTGAAGTAGGCAGTGCTGGTCAGCACGTTCTTTAGCTGCTGCACGGTCAGGCTGCGGTTCTTGCTGAGGAGCAGGGCCACCGCGCCGGTGTTGTGCGGGCCAGCCATAGAGGTACCACTGAGGTTGCCGTAGCCATTAGGGGGGATGCTGGAGCGCACGCTGACACCAGGGGCGGAGAGCTGCGGCTTGAGGCTGCCGTCAATCGGGCTGGGGCCGCGACTGCTGAAGCTAGCAATGTTGTCGTTGGTGGTGCCACTCGCGCCTACGCCAAAGCTCTCTGGGTAGCTGGCGGGGCTGCCGACGGTGCCAGCAGCGGGGCCGTTATTGCCGTTGGAGAAGTTGGGGAAGATGCCAGCGTTGATCCACTGCGGCACCGCCTGGCGGAAGCCCTCGTCGGTGCCGTCGTTGCTGCCCCATGAGTTGTTGACTACCTGGGGGCGCAACTCAGGACGGGCGGCAGTGCCATCGCGCTTGGTGGGGGCCAGCATAAACTGGGCGCACTTGAGCAGTTCGTTGCTCGTGCCACCAAAGTCGGCCAGAGCCGCGCAGCCGATCCAGTTGGCTTTCGGCGCGACCCCGATCTGGTTGCCCGCCCCGTCGTCACCGACAATCGTGCCAGCGGTGTGGGTGCCATGCTGACCATAATCGAGCGGCACCTGCACCCCATAGACCGCGTCTAGCCAGTTATAATCGTGGCCGGGCAGCACGGTAGTGCCGCGATACTGGTTGACCAGGGCCGGGTGGTCATACTGCTCGCCGTCGTCAATGTCGCCGACGGTGATGCCCTGCCCGTAGTAGCCCTGCGCCCAAACCGAAGGCGCACCGATGCGGGTAAGGCCCGGCTCTGGGCCAACTAGCGGCGTATTGCTCTTAGAGACCACAAGCGGCTCAACCGTATAGCGGTGCATGGACTGGATGTAGCGCACATCGCTGCGGGCCGCCAGGCTGTAGATGCTGCTGGCTTTGCCAGTGACAGCGATGGCATTGACGATGTAGAAGCTCTCGTACTTGCTGACTGCGCCCTCGCTGCGTAGGCTGCCGAGGGCGGTGGTGACGGCGGGCTGCGTGCGAGCGGCTACTTCAGTCAACTTGTTGTAGACGTAGTAGCCCTTCTCGCTCCAGTTGAGTGGGCTGATCTCGTTGCTGGTGTCGGCCTGCTCGCTGAGGATCGCCAGGTAGGGCAGCGAGTCGGCGGCCTCGGTCATCATCATCTGACGCAAACGCGGCTCAATCTTCTGATCCAACACCGCCTGACTGACCTTAGGGCCGCTCAGGGGGCTACTAGCCTGGGCCTGGAAGCTGCCAAACAGCATGGCAACCAGGGCCAGGACGCTGATCAATAGGGGGAACTGCTTACGGTTCATGCGGACTCCTTTTCTCTCTAATACACCAAGTCGTCACCCGACCTGCCGGGCCAGGGTTGTTTTAGTGTATCACCTACTTCTATCGATGTCAAAGTTTGCGCGGTCTCCGGGTTAGCAGCGGCAGCCAGCGGGTTGCCCTACCCCGAACAGCGTCAGGGTATCTCTATCGCCCGCCGCACTACCTTCGACAGTTCGCCGCGGCGGATGTTGTCGTTGGGCCGGAAGCAGGTGGCTGAGCCGCAAGCTCCCCCGTTGATGATGCCGAGGTGGGCCAGGGTCTCTACCGCTGCGTAGCCGAAGGCGGTGGGCGGCAGGTCAGCGAAGGTGGCACTGGCGGGGGTGTAGCTGGCGTAGTTCTTCACCCGCTGCACGATCACCCCCACCTGCACCCGACTGATGTTGACATTGGGGCCGTAGCAAGGGGTTTGCACGCCGAGGGCAGCGCACTGGCTGGCAGCCAGGCCGTTGACCGCGCCAGAGTGGTTGGCCGACTCAACGTAGCCGTAGAAGACGCTGCCGCTGCCAACATCGCGGAAGGTTGGCGCAGCGGGCGTGTAAGCAGCGACCCCGAAGCCAAGAACGGCGATCTTGGCGAACTGGCCGCGACTGGTCGGGCTGTTCGGCTGGAAGATGCCGCCAGGGAAGCCGCCGATTACCCCGCGACAGGCCAGGAACTGGATGTCAGCATAGAACAGGTAGCTGGGCGGCACGTCGCTGAAGCTGATGGCACAAGCAGTGGCGGTCGCTGTTGCGGTGCTACCGGGTGGCACCGTTGCGCTGGCCGTTGCCGTTGAGGTGCTGGCAGGTGGCACGGTTGCGCTGCCCGACGGGGTGGCAGTCGCGGCACTGGCGACGGCGTAGCGCACCAGCAGACCGTTGCTCAAGGCCGCCTGATTGTAGCTGTAGAGCAAGCCCGTGCTGCCAGCCTGCGCCTCGATGCCAACTGTCGCGCTGCTGCCGTTGCCGTCAATGCCGCTGAGGGAGAGATAGTGGGCCGAGATCGCGTTCGTCCCCTCGTCCAAGATCAGTTCAAAGCTGTACTCGCCATAGGGTTGCGGGCCGTAATGCTGCGCCCGCCACCATTCGACCACGAAGCGGCGGTTGGGGGCTAGGCCAAGCACGCTGGTGTAGATGCGCCCCTGCTGCTGGAAGGTGAGGTCGTCCCAGAAGCCGTAGATGGCATTGTTGGGGGCAGCAGCGGCAGGGATACGTGTATTGAGCGGGTCGGTGATCGGCAGGCCGAAGCTGATCATGCCATTGGTGGAGACATAGGCGGTCTGCTGGCTCTGGCCGTAGAAGCTGAAGGCGAAGGGCAGCGCAACCTGGGCGTAGCCGTCGTCGCTGGCAGTGGGAGTCAGCACGTTGCTGGCGGTGATCCAGGTCGCGGGAGCATCGTTGCGGCAGCCATAGCCGAAGGAGTCGCGCCGCTGGTTGAGCAGGATGTCCACCACGGGCGGGTTCGGCAGGCTGACGCTACGTTCGCCGTAGCTGAGGCAGCGGTCGTCTGGCAAGTAACGGATAGTATAGCTACCTTGCGGCAGGCTGAGGCTGAAGTTGCCGTTGCTGGCAGTGCCAGTGTAGCTAGTGCCTGCGACGCTGACCAGGCCCGCTGCTGGCCCAGCCGGGCCAAACGCTGTCCCGCTCACGGTGTAGAGTTGCGAGGCTGTCAGGTTGAAGTCCTGGGTAGCCGTCACCCCAGCACTGACCGTGACGCTGATCGCCTGCGCTATGTAACCAAAGCTGCTTACGCTGAGGCTGTAGTTGCCAGTAGCAAGAGCGATAGTGTAGTAGCCGCTAGCGTCGGTTCCAGTGGTGTAGCTACCGCTGCCGCTAGCCCGCACTGCTGCATTCAGCCCGCCGCCTGCCGCTGTCACTCGCCCGACCAGCACGCCACCAGGAGGCGGGATCGCAGCGTAGGCGGCTAGCACGTCCAGCCGCCCCCAGCCGTAGAGGGGGCTGGGTTGCAAACCCCACTCTGCGCTGAAGTGGGCGGTGCTGGTGAGCGCATAACTGGCCTGGGCCAGGCTGGTCGCCGGGTTGCGGCTGAACAGCAAGGCTGCCGCGCCCGCTAGATGCGCCGCTGCACTGCCGGTGCCATCGGTCGTCCGGTAGCCACTGGGGTCGCAGAGCAGGCAGGAGCCGCCTGGCACGCTGCTCCGCACGCTCACCCCCGGCGCGCTAACATCAGGCTTCGGCCCGACCAGGCCCGGCCCAGCACAACTGAAGTCGGCGATGCGGTCTTCGCTGTTGGTTGCGCCAACCGCCATGCTCTCCGCGTAGCTACCAGGTGCAGCGATAGCACAGGCTGGCTGGGCGAAGTCGTTGTCGCCAGCGGGGGCGATCACCAACACGCCCGCGTTGGTCAGGCTCTGCACTCCCGCCCTGTAGGTGCTGTCGTTGCCATCCTGCAAGAACCAGGAGTTCAGCAGCACTCGTGGGCGCAGGGCAGGGTTGGGGCTGCCACCCGCGACGGTGGTGGGGGCTAGCATCCATTGCAGACAGGCGAGGATCGCCGGGTCGCTGCCCAGGCCAGTCGCGTCGAAGGCCCGGCAGGCAATCCAGTTGGCGGCGGGTGCTACCCCCACCTGATTGGCTAGCCCGCTCTCCTCACCGACCGCCAGCCCTGCGCTGTGGGTGCCATGCCCGTTGTCGTCCAGGGGGGCGGGGGCGTTGGTGAGGGGGTCGAACCAGTTGTAGTCGTTACCCGGCAACAGCGTTGTGCCGCGATACTGGCGGCTAAGGGCCGGGTGGCTGGCGGCTACCCCGCTGTCCAGCACGCCGACGGTCGCCCCCGCCCCGCGGTCGCCAGCCGCCCACACCTGGGGCGCGTTGATGATGTCGAGGTTCCAGCCGGTGGCGGCAGGCGATAGGCTCTGCTCCCTCTGCGCGAAGGCGGGGGCTGCTTGCAGGTGGTCTGTATTGCTTGCGCTGATCCGCAGCACCGCCGGGTTGCTGGCTAGCTGCTCGATAGCGGCGCGGCTGCCTTCGACGTAGAAGCCGTTGACGATCCAGTAGGCGCGGTAGCTGCTAACTTCCCCCTGCTCCTGCAATGCCGCTAGCTGGCTGGCGACGGCTGGTTGGCGGCTGGCGGCGGCGGCGCGCAAGCGGTCGTAGACGAACGCACCCTGCGCGGCGAAGCCCGCCTGCTGGTTGCGGCTGTCTGCCTGGGCCAACCAGACGAAGGCGGGGATGGCAGGCGAGGCTGCCAGTTTGGGGTCAGCTAGCTGTGCGCTGAGGCGGCTGTCCAGGGCGGCGTGGTAGACTGGCGCAGACGATTGCGACTGCGATTTGGCGGCGGTTACGTTGTTGAGCGAGAGGGAGCCAACCAGCAGGGCAACAACAGCGATCAGGGAGAAGACACGACTTTTCATCTGCGCCACATCCTTTCAGCTACTTTGTTCGGTAGTTCAGGCAGGGGCAGTGTAGCATCCGCCTGCCGCTATGTCAACGGCACAAGCTGACGGCAACGTTCGAGGCAGGTACTCCACTGCTGACGACGGGGGCTACTTGGCCCCTCGGCAGGGGTGGGCCAGCAGCGGGTCAGCCAGAACAAGGCGAGCAACTGGCGGCTGGTTCGCAGGCGGGTTAGCTCCTCATCTTCTAGCCCAAGCTGGCTGAGGAACCAGCCCCACTCGTGGTCGGGGGTGGTGCGCGACTGTGGGTGTTCGAGCAGGTCGGCCAGGTCGAAGCTGATCGGGTTCCAGCCCGCGTTCTCAAAGTCCACCATGCCAATGCGCTGGCCTGCCCACAGGCAGTTGGCGAGGTTGGGGTCGTTGCGGGTGAAGACCAGGGGTGCTGGCTGCAACACGATGTCGGGGCCGGGGCTACGCAGCCAGGCTTGCAGGAGGGAATGCGCCTCCCGCGTAGTCGGGTCACTGGGGCCGAGCATCTTCTGCTCGTAAGCGGTGCGTAGCCGATTGAGGGTTAGTTCGGGCGTGCCAGCCGCCAGCCAGAAGCGCGCCTGGGTAGCAGCGTAGGTGATCGCGTACATCTCGCCGAGGGAGGCGGCCAGTTCTGCCAGTTGCGCGCGCGTAAGCTGCTGCTCACCGAGGGGCGCGCCCACTAGTAGCTGCATGACCACTACTGGCAGGGTTGGATCAACGGAGTAGTGGAGCGGCTGCGGCTGACGGCTGTAGCCATGTTCGCGCAGCAGATTGAGGGCGCGCCATTCGGTGGCCGCCCGCTCACGAGTGTCCACCTTGTAGAGCTTGAGGCAGAGCGGTTGCCCTGCATCTTCGCAGGCGTAGACGCTGTTGTTCTGCCCGCCAGCCAGCTTGCGCCAGCCAGCAGCTTGCAGCAGAGCGCGTTCCGCTGAGCTGGCAACGTTGCGGTGGGCGCGGCGGGCGGCGGCAACCAGGGCGGCATATGGCTCAGGCTGCATCAGCGTCCCCTTTACTGCGCGATGTTGGCGGCAATGCGAGCGGCTAGCACGGCCCTTGCTGAGAAAGTTTGTAGTAGGCTTCAAGCTCGCTGTGGCTGATCTCGCTGCGGAGGGTCATCGGCTAAGCTCCTGGTGTAGACCCCCAGCCTACCCTCTCCAGCGCGGGGGAGGGTAGGGAGCGGCGACTTCCCGCAAGGGGGGTGAAGGAGGGACGGCCTACTTCGCCATATTCTTCAGGGCGGTGTAGGCAGGGCGAGGGGCATAGTCGGGGTAGAGGACAGCCCAGGGGTACTTTTCGTCGGTGGAGGGCAGGCCGATAGTCTGGAAGTTGAGGTTCCAGACACACATTACGCCCATCCAGGGGTAGTCGTTGACCCCCTTCTGGTAGGCCCGCACCAGATAGTCACCCTGCTTCTGCTCGGAGATCAGCTTGCCATACTCGTAACCAGGTGCGTCGGTGGCGGTCGGCCAGCCGAACTCGGTTAGCCACATCTGCTTGGCGGAGTCGCCGTTCTGCTCCATCACGGCGCGTAGCTGCTCGATGCGGCGGAAGTAGAAGCTGGGGTCGTTGCGCCAGCAGTCCCGCGAGTCCATGTAGGGTGGCACGCAGGTACCGTCGCCCGGCTGATCGGGGTAGAGTTGGTCGGGACTGTTGCCCGCACCCGCGCCGTGTGCGCCCAGCGCGTCAAAGTATTGGCGAATCTCGCCGTTGTTGATCGCGTAAATCTGGCGTAGGTAGGTTACGTCGTCAATCGCCAGGCCGGGGTCGTTTACCCCGGTGGGGGTCAGTGCGCCAAAGAGGACGATGGCGCGGCGGTCGGCCCACTTCACGCCCCAGTAGCCGTAGCGGAGCATCTCGAAGTATTGGGCAGCATTGACCGCCCCACTATTCTCGACCCGATAGTTCTCCTCGTTCCAGACTTCGTAGGCGGAGACCAGCCCCTTGTAATGGGTGGTAATCTGGTACATGAAGTTGCCCATGTCGGTGGGGTCGTCGGGCATCCCCCCCTTGTCCCGCGCCTTCGTCGCCCAGTCGGGGGACTTGGCGATGCTGAGGATCATCTTGATCCCCTTCGCGTTGGCCGAGTTGACGATCTCATCAAGCTGCGACCAGGCGTACTTGCCCTTCTGCCCCTCGATGTCGCGCCAGGCTACCTGCTGCTTGACCCAGCCGAAACCGGCATCCTTCACGATGTCCAACACGCGGTCGCGGTCAGTGTAGTAGAGTTGGGTGTTGAAGCCGTAGCCAACGTGTGGCCCTTGCAGAGGGTGGTTGACCGAGGAGCCGCGCGCCGAGTACCGCCACTCCTTGTAGTGCGCCCCCACGTTGCCCATCTGCACCTTGAAACCAACAGGGGCGGAGGGAACGTAAGTGAGGACGCGCCGCTCGTAGGTCTGGATCAGCACGTCGGCAGGCTGCCCCGCGATGATCACCCGCGCCCAGTACGCCTCGCTGATCGGCAGGCCGGTGGTGTAGAACCAGGGGCTACTTAGCTGCTGATTAACAGTGCGCCCGCTCGCATCCTGCACCGGGCCAACCAGGTTGAGGAAGTCCCAGAAGGCGCGGGGGATATTGTGCTGGGTTGTGGGGTCGTAATATACTATGTCCACTGTGTTGCCATAGCCACTCTTGCTGGGGTCGCTGCCGACCGCGCCAGCCTTGTTGATCGTCAGGGTGGCCTTCTGGCCGACGAGGTTCTGCGCGGGCGCACCGTCGCCGCCGATGCTAGCCACCGCCTTGAAGCTGCGGTAGGTGGGGGCGTTGCCATCGGTCAGGTCGCTGGCGAGCGGGATGTCGGCGGGTGAGCGCAGTTGGAACTCGTTGTCGCCGATCTGCATCTTGCCGCTGATCAACTCCTCGGCTAGCAAGCCGTTGGTTACGAAGAAGGGGTTGCCCCGGTCTCCGTTGGGGTCGTTCACTTCCATGCGGCTCTTGTCGAAGTATTGCACCAGGTGAACCTGGCTGCCGTCCTTCGCGTCCTTGTAAGTCTCTCCCGTGCTGTAGATCGGGGCTGGCCCCCAGTAGAAGCTGCGCCTGACCGCGCCGCTGGCAACCAGGTTGTCAGTGCGCTTCCAGGTGGCCTGGAAGTTGGCATCGGCAAAAGCAAGAGGGGAGGCGGCCTGGGCGACCGGCCTGGCGACTGGGGCGGCCTGGCTCGGCACGAGGCTGCTGATCAGCATGAGCGCGATAGCCAACAGGCTCAACGCGGCGGTCAGTTGGTTACGAGCGATCTTCAAATTACTCTCCTTCTATATACACGAACAAACAGGGGGTACAACCGCGTACCCGCCCCCAGTATAAAGGACTGGCGGGGCGGTTCGCAAGCATATTGCGGTAAGGTTAATCTTACCGTTTTGCATGGTGCTTGCACATATGCAACGAACAGGATGGCTGGAGGTTTCGGCTATTCTGCGCTGCGGACACGCCCATAGTTGAGGTCGCGCTGGCCGACCGGCACTGGCAGCCCTTGCACCTCCATCGGCAAGGCGGCGGCGGCAGAACTGGTGAGTGTGCGTGCGCTGGCCTGCACGCTGTAGCGACCAGCGGTGGCGGCGCGCCCA
>JBBROH010000048.1:0-22030 GCA_038229595.1 Chloroflexia bacterium
AACATATAGACGACATCCTGGCCGACCTCAAGCAAGCTCTGGCGGCGGTTGGATGATCCAGCTAACCGCCAGCTTGCTGCACGAGGTTGAGCAGCACAGTCAAGCCGCCTACCCCAATGAGGGCTGCGGGGTGATGATCGGCACAGCCCTGGCGGGCAGCAAGCGCGTCCACAGCCTGCTAGCAGTGGAGAACGCCAGCCCGCAGGCCGAGCAGTACCACCGCTACCTGATCACGCCAGCGGTGATCATCGCCGCAGAGCGCAGGGCGCGGGCGGCGGGGCTGGAGGTGGTCGGCTTCTACCACTCGCACCCCGACGGGCAGGCGCGGCCTTCCGACTTCGACCGCGAACACGCCTGGCCCTGGTACAGCTACCTGCTAGTCAGCGTGCAGCAGGGCAAGGTGGGCGAAACCGCCGCCTGGCTACTCAGTGACGACCGTGACAGCTTTGATAGAGAAGAAGTTATAATAGAAAGGGTATAAAGCATGGCGACGATCAGCATACCAACCCCCCTACGCCAGTACGCAGGCGAACAGAAAGAAGTCAGCGTGGCGGGCGCAACCATAGATGAGGTGCTGGGCGCGTTGACCAGCCAGTTCCCGGAGTTGAAGCGGCACCTCTACAGCGAGCAAGGGCGGCTGCGGAACTTCGTTAACATCTACCTCAATGATGAGGACGTGCGCTACTTGCAGAAGGGCAGCACGGCAGTGGCGGAGACGGACACGATCAGCATCATCCCGGCTATCGCGGGCGGGAACGCGGCCACCCTACCCGCCACGGCGCAGGTGCGGGGCAAAGCGGAGGCCATTAGTGCAGAGCGGGCAGCAGAGCAGTCGCTGGACAATGAGGAGGTGCTGCGCTACAGCCGCCATCTGCTGCTGCCAGAGGTGGGCATGGCAGGACAGAAGAAGCTGAAGGCGGCCAGCGTGCTGCTGGTTGGGGCGGGCGGGCTAGGGTCGCCTATGGCCCTCTATCTGGCGGCGGCGGGCGTGGGGCGGATCGGCATCGTCGACTTCGATGTGGTAGATAGCACCAACCTGCAACGGCAGATTATCCACTCCACCGCCTCGGTCGGCCAGCCAAAGCTGCAATCGGCGAAGGAGCGCATCCTCAGCCTCAACCCCTACGTGCAGGTGGACGGCTACGAGGAGCCACTCTCCTCGGCCAACGCTCTCGAAATCCTCAAGAACTACGACGTGATTGCCGACGGCACCGACAACTTCCCCACCCGCTATCTAGTCAATGATGCGTGCGTGCTGCTAGGCAAGCCGAACGTCTACGGCAGCATCTTCCGCTTTGAGGGACAGGCCAGCGTCTTCTACGCCGAGGAAGGGCCGTGCTACCGCTGCCTCTACCCAGAGCCGCCCCCCCCCGGCCTAGTGCCGAGTTGTGCCGAAGGGGGAGTGCTGGGGGTGCTACCAGGCATCATCGGCCTGATCCAGGCAACCGAGGTAATTAAGCTACTGCTGGGCATCGGGCAGCCTTTGATCGGCAGGCTGCTGCTCTACGACGCGCTGCGGATGGGCTTCCGCGAACTGAAGCTGCGTAAAGACCCCGCCTGCCCGATCTGTGGCCCAAACCCGACCGTGACCGCCCTGATCGACTATGAGCAGTTCTGCGGCATCACGCCCGCCGATGAGGGCGTAACTAGCGTGGACATTACGGCCCCGGAGTTGCGCGAACGGCTGGGTCGCGGCGACGACCTCTACCTGCTGGATGTGCGCGAACCGCACGAGTGGGAGATTGCCCACCTGGAAGGAGCGCACCTGATCCCGGTCGGCCAGGTGATGGAGCGGGCGAGCGAACTCAGTACCGCCGCCGAGATCGTAGTCTACTGCAAGGGCGGCACCCGTAGTGCGCGGGCGGTGGCGAGCCTGCAACAACTGGGCTTCCGCAAGCTGCACAACCTCAAGGGCGGGATCAACGCCTGGGCCGAGCAGGTTGACCCGACCGTGCCGAAGTATTAGCCGTCGGCTAGAGCAAGGAGGGGCGTAGCCGTTTGGCTACGCCCACCCTATGCCAGCTTCTGCCGTTCGCTACTTGGGCAAGGGATCAGTTCTCCTTGTCCTTGCCGAGATCGTCGAAGTCGAGGCTGTTGATGAAGTCGCGGAAGACGGTCAGCCCTTCGCCAGTAGCTTCCTCGCCTGCCGCTACCAGGCCGAGGTCGTCCTTGGGCCGGTCGAGGCTAGAGGGCGCAGGAGTGGCTTCGAGAACAACCGCCTCCTTCGCCATCACCTCATCTTCGATGAAGATCGGCACCCGCACCCGCACCGCCAGAGCTATCGCGTCGCTAGGCCGCGAGTCCACCTCCACGTGCCGCCCGGCTACGTCCAGCACTACGCGGGCGAAGTAGATACCCTCGTGCAGGTCGTTGATCAGCACGTGGGTGACACTGCCGCCCAGTTCACCGATCACATTGCGGAGCAGATCGTGGGTCATCGGTCGGGGAGCGACTACCTGCTGCAACTCCATCGCAATTGCCTCGGCCACGTATGCGTCGATCCAGACGGCAAGATAGCGTTCGGCGTTGATGTCTTTGAGGATGACTGCCCGATTCTGCGTGACCAGGCTCACCCGAATGCTCTCTACTCTCGTCTCTACCATCGCTGTGTCCTCCCCTGCTATTGCGGTTGGCCTGCTGGCGTGGGCCAGCGTTGGCTGCCATGTTGCGCTCAACTGCTTTGAGCTATTTTACAACCTTTCCTGTTTTGGTGCAAAGTTACGCCGCCCATAGCCGAAAGTAGGGGTGAACCAGTGTGGCTCACCCCTTGTATGCTGCGGCTGGCTGGCTGGTTCAGGGGCTGTTGCTCTTGGGCAGATTGGAGTAGCTTTGGTGGGGGACGAAGCCCCAGTTCTCCTTCGGCCAGTAGATTATCCAGGCCTTACCCACGATCTTGTCGTAGGTCAACGCCCCCCACACGTGCGAGTCGCTGCTGTTGTTGCGATTATCACCCATCACAAAGAACTGATCCGCCGCCAGCACCTTGCGGAACGGTTCGTAGATAGGCTGCTCCAGGATGTACGGCTCGTTGAGCGGCTGGTCGTTGACGTAGATCAGGTGGTCATTGCGTAGCTCGACGGTATCGCCTGGCAAGCCAACTACCCGCTTGATGTAATCCTTGCCGGGGTCTTGCGGCGGCTCTAGCACCACAATGTCGCCACGATCTGGGCCGTGAAAGAGGTTGACTAGCTTCGGCTGCAAGTCCTTCTGCCCGAACAGGCGGGGCAGCCAGTTTGCGTCGTAGCGGAAGTAGACAGCCTTGTTGACCAGGATATACTCACCGTCACGCAGGCTGGGATCCATGCTGTGGCCGTCCACCTTGAAGGTCTGGACGACAGAGCGCACCAGGATGAAGATAATTAGGGTGAGCAGCAAGGTCTCCAGGATTTCGCGGATCAGCGACTTGCCAGCCCGCCCCTCCTGTCGGGGGTTGATATCATCATTGAGCGATATGGTTTCGCCACTATGCCAGTACCCGTCGTTGTGAATCTTCACGCCAACTCCTTCGTCATTGGTCAGGTTTCTCCATTATAGCCGAATAGCAGAGAGGATGCCAACCAGCACAGGTTAATATTGGATTGGAAAGGGGGGCAGCAGCAACCCTGCTGCTTAGCCACCGCCTGCTGGCAATTGGAGCTACCGATCTGGTATAATTTCACCCGTGCCACGTAGCTAACCGCTGCTTATTGGCACAGCAACCAGCTAGCCTGGCTGGCGCGCAGCCGCCCGGTGCCAATTAGCACCGCCAACAAACTATGGCGTGGGCGCGTAAGATAGACGCAGCCGCCGCGACACTCGTCGGGCGTGGGCGATGGCTACACCTCTGGCCCAGAGCCAGAGCAGGTGAGTATAGAGAGGATTATTGTGGCAACGAATCAGATGGTTCAGCAGATCGGGTTGGAGTACACGAAGGACGCGCAGGATATCCCCAAGTTCGGCCCTGGCGACACTGTGCGCCTCAGCCTAAAAGTGGTGGAGGTACTCGCGAGCGTATCCAGGTGTACGAGGGCGTAGTGCTACGCCGCCGCAACACGGGGGTGAACGAGAACTTCACCGTCCGCCGTATCGGAGCGCATGGCGTGGGCGTGGAGCGTACCTTCCTGCTCCATTCGCCGCGTATTGACAAGATCGAGATCACGCGCCGGGGCATCGTCCACCGCGCCACCCTCTACCACTTGCGGCAGGGTAGCGGCAAGGCCAACCGCATCAAGGAGCGCAAGGTTGCGTTCGTGCCAAAGGCCCAGCGCAACCTGGCAGCCCAGCCGCCCAGCGTAGCAGCCACCCCCGTGGTAGACACCAACACCTCGGAGGCATTGGCAGCGGCGCAGAACGCAGGCGTGACCCCCGCCGAGTTGAAGGTGGCGCAGGTCGAAGCTAGCGGTGGTACCACCACCGTCGAGCAGGTTGAGGCCAGCGACAGCAACAAGTAACCCAACCAGGGCTGGCGATTTGCCAGCCCTTTCGCTTGTCCCCACCGGCTGAGGCAAACGCAAACATGGATCAGCAGCCTGTGTCAGCCCGCACCCGCCAGCCAAAAGCCAAACCCGACTGGCAGGAGGAAACCACCCTCTGGCAGGCTGGCTACCGCTTGCTAGCAGGGGTAGACGAGGCCGGGCGGGGGGCATGGGCGGGGCCGCTGGTGGCAGCCGCTGTGATCCTGCCAACTCGCGACCGGCTGGGTGGGGGCGCAGTGGTCTGGCACCAGGTCTGCGACTCCAAGCAGTTGAGTGCGGCGGCGCGGGAGCTACTCTACCCCCTGATCTATGCCGCAGCGGTCAGCGTCGGGGTGGGGTTGGTCTCGCCAGCCCTGATCGACCTGATTGGCCTCGGCCCAGCCAACCGCCTGGCGATGGTGCGCGCGATCCGCTCGCTACAAGCGGCTCCCGACCACCTGCTGGTGGACGCTTTCAAGCTGCCCAGCCTGCGTCTGCCCCAACGCAATCTGATCCGTGGCGACCAGCGCAGCGTGGCTATCGCTGCCGCCAGCATCATCGCCAAAGTATGGCGCGACCGGCTGATGGTCGAGCTTGCCGCCAGCTACCCCCCCTACCAATTCGCCGCCCACAAGGGCTACGGCACCGCCACGCACCAGCTTGCCTTGCAGCAGCATGGCCCCTGCGCCATCCATCGCCACAGCTACGCCCCGATCAAGCTAGCAGGAGCAGAATGGGCGCGCAAGATTGCCACAAGCTAGCGCATCAGGCACTACCCCCTGTGTAGAGGAGATGATGAGCGCACAGCCAGAGCAGCCAGGGGTTCAGCCGCTTGCCCTCAGCCGCTTCTTCCTCAAGCTGGGGGTGAGTGTGTTCGGTGGGCCGCTAGCCCACATTGCGGTGATGGACGAGGAGACGGTTAACAAACGCAAGTGGCTGACGCGGGCTGAGTTCAGCAACCTGCTAGCGGCCAGCAATCTGATCCCCGGCCCTAGCTCGACCGAACTGGCGATCCATATTGGCTACCGCCGGGCCGGGGCGTGGGGGGCGGTGATCGCTGGCTTTAGCTTCATCCTACCCGCCTTCCTGATCATGCTCGGCCTCGGCTGGCTCTACACCCAGGTCGGCAACATCCCTTTGCTGCTTGGCTTCTTCTACGGCATCAAGCCAGCAGTGGTCGCCGTGATCGCCCTGACCGTCTACCGATTGGCGCAAAGTACGCTAAAGGACGGGCTGACCCGCGCTTGTGCCGTTGCCGCCCTACTCCTATCGCTCTGGCAACCAGCAGCGTCGGTCTACTGGATGTTGCTGCTTGGCGTGGTTGGGCTGCTGGTCGAAGCAAGGCGGGCTGGCATACTGCCACCTGCGCTGCCCGCCCTGATCCTGGTGCCGCTGGCGCAGGCGGGCGGTGGGCAACACCCGGTGCTGCTCGGCTCCCTCTTTCTCGCCTTGCTCAAGGTGGGGGCGACCCTGTTCGGCAGTGGGCTGGTGGTGGTGCCACTGCTCCAGGCTGAGTTGGTCAACAACAACGGCTGGTTGACGCAGCAGACCTTGCTCGACGGGGTGGCCCTTGCCCAGGCCACCCCTGGCCCAGTGCTGACCATCGCCACCTTCGTCGGCTACCAGATCGCGGGGCTGGCGGGGGCAGTGGTGGCGACGGTGGCGATCTTCCTGCCCGCCTTCATCCTGGTGCTGCTGACTGCTCCGCTGATTGAGCGGCTGAAGCACAACCGCTGGCTCAAGGCGTTCCTCGGCGCAGTGTCAGCGGCGGTGGTCGGCACGATCACAACCTCCACCTTGCTGCTGGCCCAGCCGGTGCTGCTCGACCCCTTTGCCCAACCCTTCTTCGTAGACTGGCTTGCCATCGCCATCACCCTCACCGCCTTCACCCTCGCGCTGCGCTTCAAACTGAACAGCGCATTGATCATCATTGCGGCTGGGCTGCTGGGATTGCTGATCAAGGCTGCCTAAACCTCTTGCCGTTTCGCACACCCCTTGCAAAATGGCAGGATTGCGGCTATAATACGCACGAGCGTTCTAGCAGTAAGAGGGATGGAGGGCCAAAGATGAGAATCCTGACTTACCCACACCAGTGGCGATGTGACGAGTGTGGCGGGCTGATCGAGCGGGTAGAGGAGGGCTGGCTAGAATGGCGGCACGAGTGGCCGAACGACCCGCGCCTCTACGGTTTCCGCATCGTCCACCACTTTACCGCCTCACCCTACGGGCCACATGGCACCTGCTATGCCGCCCAGCGGCTACCCGGTCGCCCCCTCAGCTTCTTCATCGGCCCGGATGGGCTGGACAAGCTGCTGAACATCCTTGAGGATCAGCGCGTGCGCGAACTGGCGGGCTTCGCCGAGGTAATCCGCCGCCTGCACCTGCCCGGCCATGAGGAGCGGCGGGCCACAGTGTAGGGCCACAGCAAAGCGGGCAGGCAAAGGAAGCTCCCCGCCAGCCCACGCTGCTTCTTGCTCTGGCGCAGGTTAGTTGATCGTGAAGTTGGTCTTGTAGGTTGCGCCCTTGTGTTCCTTGTCGTTGTTGGCTTTGATAAGCACCGTGGTCAGGCCGTGGGTCTTATTGGTGGCAGCCAGCGACCAGGTCAGAGCGTAGTTACCAGCTTCGTCGGCGACCACATTGAGAGCCTGGTCGCCCTTCGGGCAGGCATCGCTAGGGAAGCCGGAAGTGCTGAGGCAGATCATGTAGACGTGGCTGCCAGGGAGGGTAGTACCAGCGATGGTCTGCGTCTCGCCCGCACTAATCTTTGGCTTGGCTACGTTGGCGGTAAGCGGCATGGTGCCTTCCACGTAGCCAGAGGCTGGCGGTGGGCCGCTGGTTGGGCTTGGCACCTGCTGGCCGCTGGGTGGGGCGGGGGTCTCCTGCGTACCAGCAGGCGGGTTGTTGCCCCCGCCCTTGTACCGCCAGTCGTAGTAGTGCTGGCCGATATTGCCCATCTGCACGCGGTAGGCTGCCCGCTCGGTTGGCACAAAGGTGACGACCCGCCGCTCAAAAAGCTGGATCAGCACGAGGGTACCCACGCCGCCGATCTTCACCCGCGCCCAGTATGGCTCGCTGATTGGGTAGCCGCTGGCATAGAACCAGGGGTCGCTTAGTTGCTCGGTGGTCGTTACCGTGCCACTCAAGACGGGGCCGCGCTGGTTGAGGAAGTCCCAGATCGGGGCCGCAATGTTGTGGCCGGTCTCGCTGATGTAGGTGGTGAGCGTAACCGGGTACTCCAACTGGTCGGTCATCGGCTGGTAGACGCGGCCATCGCGGGTAATGTAGTCGCTCAGGTAGCCATCAACTCGGCTGGCCGTCCTGCCCGTCAGCTTGCTGAAGCTGGCGTAGGTAGGGGCGGTCGCGTCGTTGGTGTCAGAGGCGAGCGGGATGTTGGCAGGCAACCGCTGCTCGTACTTGTCGGGGCCAATCTGCATCCGCCCGCTGACAAGCTCAGTAGTGAGCAGACCGTTGGTGACGTAGAACTTGCTAGCTGGGTCGGCAGCAGGGTTGTTGATCTCCATGCGGCTCTTGTCGAAATACTGGACCATCCGCTTGTTACCACAGTCGCCAAAGGGTTCGCGCAGTGGCTCGCCCGCCTTCGGCCCCCAGTAGTAGCTACGCTGCACCGCGCCGCTAGCCACCAGCTTGTCAGTGCGCTCCCACACGAGGCGGAAGGCATCACTCTGGAACCCTGCTGCGTCGGTGACGATCACGCCGCCGCTATTTGGCTGGTCGGCAGTGGCAGTGCAGGTAGTGGTGGGCGTAGCAGGGGTTGGGGTGCCGCTTTGGGCTGCGCTACTACTGCTGAATAGGACGCTGGCAAGTAGCACCAGGCTGAGGCTGAAAACCATGATCTTCTGCAAAACTAACTCGCTTTCTAGTCTAACTGCTGGGCAAAGGGCGCACTGGTTGCGCCCTGCATTGTACTACAGTATTGCCGCCACGATCCAGTTTTAGCGCAAGGTTTGGGCCGCCCGCAATGCTGCATCCAGCATCGGGCCGACCAGGAAGCCGAGTAGGAGGGTGCCAGCCGCCGCCAGCCCCAACGCAATGTAGAGTGGCCCCTGCACTATGCCGCCATCTTCGGGGCTGCTAGCGACGCTGGTGGGCTGCACCTGGGTTGCCATGCCGCTGCGAAGCTGTAGCGCGTTCTCCTTCAGCACAGCCGGGGCTTCCAGCACGGCAGTGCGACCCTGCGAGAGCGGCGCAGGCTCGTTCAGGCTGAAGGTCGGTGTACCAGCCAGCTCCTCCAGCAATGTCACCCCGCCAGCATCATCTTCACCGCTCCCCTGCGCTGGGGGAAGCAAGCTGGGAGCAAGTGGCGCATAGAGGGCGACAGCTACCCGCAGATAGTAGTAGGCGGAGACAGCGGACATAGCGAGGCCAATCACGGTCAGGGCCAGTTGGGTCTGGGCGGCGGCGGTGAAGATCGCCAGCTTGCTGAAGAAGCCAGCCAGTGGGGGGATGCCAGTCAGCGAAAAGAGAAAGAGGCCGAGGGCCGCCGCTGCCACCGGCTTGCGCGTAGCAAGGCCGCGTAGCTCCGCCAGGGTAGTGCCACGCCCGTCGCTGCGCTCGACCGCCGCCAACACCGCGAAGGCACCGGCGTTCATTGCAGTGTAGACCGCCAGGTAGTAGAGGCTGGCAGCCACGCTCTGCGGCGTGTTAGTGACCACCCCGACGAGAATATAGCCCGCGTGCGCTACGCTGGAGTAGGCCAGCAGCCGCTTTAGTTCGCTCTGGCGCAGGGCCAGCAGGTTGCCCGCGATCATCGTCAGCACCGCTATCAGCCAGAGGATCGGCTGCCAGCTAGCCGCCGAGTCACTGAACGCACCATTAAAGATGCGGAAGATCGCCGCAAAAGCTGCCGCCTTCGTCCCCACCGCCATGAACAGGGTAACTGGGGCGGGCGCACCCTGGTAGACATCAGGGGTCCACATATGGAAGGGGACGGCGGAGACCTTGAAGCCGAGGCCGACAGCTACCAGCCCCAGCCCCACCTGCAAGAACAGGCTGCGGTCGCCGAAGCTGCTGGTCAGTGGCCCACTGAGGCTGGTGGTGCCACTCGCGCCGTAGAGGAAGGCGACCCCGTAGAGGAAGAAGGCGGTAGCGAAGGAGGAGAGTAGGAAGTATTTGAGGGCAGCTTCCCGCGAGATCGCCCGATCTGTGGTGAAGCCCGCCAGGATGTAGAGGCCGAGCGAGAGCAGGCCGAGGCCGAGGAACTGCACCATGAAGTGCGCGCCGCTAGCCAGCAGCATCATGCCCAGCGTACTAGCCAGGATCAGGGCGTAATACTCGCCACTAGCCAGCACGTGGATGCGCCGAATGTAGGAACTGGAGACCAGGATGGTGAGCGCGACCCCAGCCAGCAGGGTGAGATTGGTGTAGGCGGCGAAAGCATCGGCCACCACCATGCCGCCGAAGCCCGGCTTGACCCCCGCGACCGCAACCACCACCGTGCTGAAGCCCGCGCCGACTACACCGAGCAGGGCCAGGCGGGCCAGCCAGACCTTGTGCTGGGGCGGCAGGATCAGGTCAACCACCAGCAGCAACAGGACGCTGGCGGCAATCACCAGCAAGGGGCTGACTGCCGTCCAATCGTTGAGCGTAATGTTGATCTGCACGGCTTGGCTTGGCACTTAGCGACCCCCCACAAACAAAGTAACGATAGAGTTGGTCAGCAGCCAGGGCGCAACCCCCACCAGCACGATCAGCAACAGCAGCGGTAGCAGCACCAGCAGTTCAGCCCCCCGCGCATCAACCAGCCCCGCCGACCCTGGGTGAGCGGGGGACAGCGGGGGCGCGTCTGGCCCGTGCATCACGTTCTGATAGAGACGCACAGCATACCAGGCGGCCAGCACCACGCCGACGAGGGCCAGTATAGCATAGAGTGGCTGGTAGCGGTAGGCACCGAGCATGATCATGAACTCGCCGCTAAAGCCGCTGAGACCGGGCAACCCCAACGTCGCCAGACTAAACAGCAGGAACAGGGTGGCGAAGACTGGCAGCCGCTTGCCCCAGCCGCCAAAGGCCGCAAGCTCTGTGCTACCCACCCGCTGCTGCATCATGCCCGCGATCAGGAACATGGCCGCGATAATAATGCCGTGGTTGAACGACTGCAAGATCGCCCCACTCATGCCATCCGCCGTCATGCTGATCGCGCCGAGGGCAAGGAAACCCATGTGGCTGAGGCTGATGTAGGCAACAAGCCGCTGCAAGCTGGTTGCGCCCAGGGCGTTGAGTGCGCCATAGAGAATACTCCCCACTGCCATGCCCGCAATCAGCGGCTGCCAGCCCCGCGCCCCCTCTGGCAGCATCAGCACACCGTAGCGTAGCAGCGCATAGATGCCCGTCTTGCTCATCACCCCGGCGATCAGCACGACCACTGGCGCAGGCGACTCCCCATACACGTCTGGTAGCCAGCTATGGAAAGGAAAGAGCGGTATCTTGACCATCACCCCCGCCACTACCGCCGCAAAGACGAAGCCCTGCGCCTCTGCCCCCAGCCGCAAGCCGCTGAAGATCGCGTCGGGGTTGAAGCCCAGCCCAGCCGAAGCCGCCGCTGCCCCCAGCCCGATCAGGCCAGTGAGCATCAGCAAGCCGCCGCCGATGGTGTAGATCAGGAAGCGCAGGGCAATCTGGCCTGCTCTTGGCCCCGCAAAGCGCGAAACCAGGAAGTAGGCGGGGATCAGCATGGCCTCCCAGAAGATGTAGAACAGGAAGATGCTATCGCTGAGGAACACGCCTAGCATCCCCGTCGCCAATGCCAGCATAGAGCCATAGTACAGTTTGGCGGGTGGCGAATCTTCCCCCCTCGACGTGGGCGGTAGGGTAGGGGTGGGCGCAAGCACCGCGATCAGCAGCAAGATGGCAGTGAGGGCGACCAGCCAGAGGTTGAGCGCGTCAGCCTTCAGCGCAAAGCGTAGGCCGATCGGCTCATACCACGCCAGGCCGCCCGCCCGCACCCCGCCGCCCCCGACCTCGTAGACCAGCCCAGCGGCAAGTAGCAGCAGTAGGCCGCTGAATAGCAGAGCTACTCGCTTAGCTGCCCGCTGTGGCACAACCGCCAGCAGCAGGCTGCCGAGCAGGGGTAGGAACAGGATAGCTGCCAGGTAGAGCAGGTTGTCAATGCCAAGTATCAATTGTCACCTCATCGTGCTTCTGATTTGCGGGCGCGGCGGGCTGGGCCTAAGCTGGTAGGCATAGTGGCTCTCCACCTCGGCCAGAGCCTCATCTATCTTCTGCTGTAGGGCCGGTGGCAAGCTCATCGCTTCTTCCTTTGCAGATAGCTCACTTCGGCAGCAAAGCGTAAACCACGATAGCCACTGCCCCCGCCAACACCACCAGGGCGTAGTTACGTAGCAGCCCCGTCTCGCCGCGACTAAGCAGCCAGCCAGCGGTGGCGAAGATGCTTCTGAATGCGCCGATCAGCCGCTCCATCACCACCTTCTCGAACACGTTGTAGCAGAAGCGGGCTGCTGCTTGTAGGGGCGCGACCACAGTGGTGCGGAGGCCTTCCTGTACGTACCACTCATGGCCCGCCAGCCGCGCCGCCAGCCCTCCCGTGCCGAACTTGCGCTGCTCACCAGGGCGCGGGCTGTAGAGCAGGTAGGCCAGCCCGATGCCAGCCACCGCTGCCCCAACCGCCAGCAGTGCGGTAACGAGGTCGAAGCCCCGCTCTGGCTGCCCAGCATAGCGGTACTGCTCGAAGACCGGCTTGAGCCATTCGGCGAACCAGCTAGCCCCTGGTAGGCCGATCAATCCCCCCACCAGGCTGAGGGCCGCCAGCCCTGCCACTGGCAGCTTCATGCTGAGGGGCGAGTGGGGGAGAGCGGGATGGCCTTCTTCACCATGCCCCAGCGGAGCAGGGCCTGGGACGTTCGCCACTGTGGGCGGCCCCTCAAAGGTCAGCATATAGGCGCGGGACATATAGAAGGCGGTTAGGGCTGCGGTGACGAGGCCGACCAGCCAGAGGGCGGGGAAGCTGGTGCTGTGGGCGCGGGCAGCGGTCAGGATTTCGTCCTTGCTGAAGAAGCCAGCGAGGGGCGGGATGCCGCTGATCGCCAGGGTGCCGAGTAGGAAGCTGGCCCAGGCGAAGGGCAGCCGCCGCCGTAGCCCACCCATGCGCCGCATATCTTGTTCGCCGCCCAGTTCGTGGATCACCAGGCCCGCCGCGAGGAACAGGCAGGCCTTGAAGAAAGCGTGGGTGACGAGGTGGAACATCGCTGCCCCATTTGCGCCCACGCCGATTGCCATGAACATATAACCAAGCTGGCTGATCGTCGAGTAGGCCAGCACGCGCTTGAGGTCGCTCTGCACCAGGGCGACGGTGGCGGCGAACAGGGCGGTGATCGCCCCCAGCCAGGCGATTACGTCGAGCAGCAAGCCGCCACTGAGAAGTAGCGGGTTGTAGAGGGGATAGCTGCGTACCAGCAGGTAGACCCCTGCCGTGACCATCGTGGCCGCGTGGATCAATGCGCTGACGGGGGTTGGCCCCTCCATCGCATCGGGTAGCCAGACGTAGAGCGGCAACTGGGCCGATTTCGCTGCCGCCGCCACCAGCAGCAAGGCCGCCGCACCAAGTAGGGCGGTGCTGCCGCCAACCTGCGGAAAGAGTTCGCCGAAACGCACTGTGCCAAACTGGGCCAGCATGATGAAGATCGCCAGCATGATCGCCACGTCGCCGATCACGTTGACCACCAGAGCCTTGCGCGCCGCCGCCACCGCGCTCGGTCGCGTGAAGTAGTGGCCGATCAGCAGGAAGCTGGCGAGACCGACCCCCGACCAACCGACCAGGAGCAGCAGGTAGCCGTCGGCACTGACCAGCAGGGCCATAGCCGCGATAAACAGGTTGAGGTAGGCGAAGAAGCGGCGGTATGCCTCGTCGTCTGCCATGTAACCAGCCGAGTAGACGTGGATCAGGAAGCCCACGCCAGTGATCACCAGCAGCATAGTCAGGCTGAGGTTGTCGGCCAGCAGGCCAAAGCTGAAGGGCGTGACCGCGCCGCCAGAGCCAATCCAGGCGTAATCGCCGACGTGACCGCGCGCCCCGCTGACTGCCACTACCGCTGCCGCGACAAAGGCTAGCAGGACGCTGCCGCTGGCAACCGCCGCCACGACAGCCCGCGAGCGGATTGGCAGCAGCCCCAGCCCGACGAAGCTGAGCAGCGGCAAGGCGGGTACCAACAAGATTAGAGCTTCCAGGTTCAAGTATTCTACCTCTTGTCCTCTCCATGCTCATGGCTAGCAAGGTGGGGTTTCATAGCGATCCCCATGCCCTTTGTGAAGAAGGCTGTGCAGGTCTATGCCTGCGCCCTCCCCGCTCGACGAAGGGCGGCGGTCAGCCCTTCAGTTCGTCCACCTCATCTACGTCTACGCGCTGGCGGGGGCGAAAGAGGGCGATGATGATCGCCAGCCCAACCACAGCTTCGGCGGCGGCGACGGTCATCACCAGGAAGGCGAATACCTGGCCGTCGTTGCTGCCCCACAACTTGCCGAAGGTGAGGAACGCGAGATTGACCCCGTTGAGCATCAGTTCGATGCACATGAACATCACCAGCGGGTTACGGCGGATCAGCACCCCCCCTGCGCCGATAGCGAACAACATGGCACTGAGGCCCAGGTAGAAGGCAGGATTGCCGATCACCATCGCTCATTACCCTCCTCCCCCTGTTGGCGGTTGAGGACGACCGCCCCGATCAGGCCGACCAGCAGGATGAAGGCGGTTAGCTCGAAGGGAAAGAGGAACTGGCCGAAGATTGCGCGGCCAAAGCCCTCCACGCTGCCGTCGAACTTGCCCGCGTCAGCAATGCCGAGGTTTGGGCTGCCCTTGCCATCGTTGCTGAAGAAGATCGATCCAGCCAGCAGGTAGGCTAGTACCGCGCCGAGCGAACCTGCCAGCAGCAGACCAACGTTGCGCTGCCAGGGGTGGGGGTCAGTGCTGATTCTGTCCGCGTCGGCACTGAGCAAGGTGATTACAAAGAGAAAGAGGACGACGACCGCGCCCGCATAGATCAGCACCTGGGCCGCTGCGATGAAGACGGCGTTGAGCAGCAGGAAGGTGATCGCCAGACCAAACAGGTTGACGATCAGAAAGAGGGCGCAGTAGACGTTGTTGGCACTGACAACCACCCCCAGGGCCGACCCCAACACCAGTGCGCCGAGGATGAGCAGCGAACCGATCTCGATCACCGGCGCACCCCCCCGGTTGGCGCGGCTTTGGAGGACTGCGCGCCGCTTCCTGCCGCGTCGGGTAGCCTGCCAGCCTCCACAGTGCGGTCGGCCTCCATGCTAGCCTGGCCCGCGACCAGCTCGCCATGCAGATTGGAGGGGGCATCCTGCGGCGCAAGGCGCGGCTTGACTGGCAGATCGGCGCGGCCCACAGCGGCTGCCGTGTTCACCGCCCCGTCGAATCCCCCGCTACGCTCTGGCAGGGGCAGCGCAGTTTGGGCGGGCGGCGCACCGTCCCAGGCGAACAGGCTGCCACGAGTGGAGAGGCCACGCGCTTCCAGCAACTTGTCCTTGCTGGCGACAAGCTCCAGGCGGCTAAAGCTGGCGATCTCAGTGTCGCTTTCCAACGTCACCGCCCCAGTCGGGCAGGCTTGTTCGCAGAGGCCGCAGAAGATGCAGCGGAGCAGGTCGATCTCGTAAGTCTTGGCGTAGCGTTCGCCAGGCGAAGTCGGGTTGGCGGGGTCATTCTCCGCCGCCTCGATGAAGATCGCGTTGGCGGGGCAGGCCGCCGAGCAGAGCAGGCAGCCAATGCAGCGTTCCAGCCCGTTCTCGTAGCGGTGCAACACGTGCCGACCGCGCGTACGGGGTGGTTGCACCCGCTTGCGCTCCGGGTAGGGAACGGTGTATGTCTTGCGTAGCATATAGCTGAAGGTCGTCCCCAGCCCCTTTACCAGATCAACCAGTGCGGCCATTGCCCGCTCCTCTTTGTGTGATCATCATTCGCCCCGACCAGCGTTCTGTTTGCCAAAGATGACCTTGCGCCGCAACAACTCGTTGTTGACGATCAGGCGGCTCATCATCGTCTCGCGCTCCAACTCGACCAGGGCGCGGGCGGCAAGCTCTGGCGCAAAGTACAGGGCAACCAGGCAAGCCACCAAATCCTCAGTCAAGTCTATATTCGCGTTGATCTCAGCCGCGTTCAGGCCGCGAGCCAGACTGTGGTCTAGCAAACGGTGAAAGAAGCTGTCGGCCTCGGTCAACGAGGGGCAACGTAGCCAGTCTACCACCACCTGCAAGGCAGCCTCGATGTCGGCCAGGCGGGTGGCCTGTAGTTCTGACGGAGCGACTGGGTTAGCTGCCGCCCCACCATGCCCCAACGTTGCCAGGCCCAGGTAAAGCTCGCGCCAGTGAGCCTCGATCAAATCGGCCACCATACCCTTGACCGCGTCACCCATCTCGCTACCCACCCCAGCAGTTTGTGCATCTCTGCACATATTATACCACCTTCAGGCCACCGCTGGCGACTCGCTTTAGCGGTCTGCCCTTGCCTGGTCGCGGACACTGCTGCTCCTTCACCCTACCGCTGCCGCTCTCGATTGTAGAGCGCAATACGCTCCTGGATCAGCACGCGCCCCACATCCAACGCGCCCCGCAACCGCTGCTCGATCTCAGCGACAGCCCGCTCCGACTCGACCTCCTGGTGGATAAAGGCAGTCAGCACCTCATCTACCAAATCCATGTCGCTGGCAGCGAACTCTGGCGGCAGGCCGAGGGCCACCACGTGGTCTACCAGGTGGCGGAAAAGACCAATGTGGTCGTCAGCACGGGGGTGGCGCATCCAATCCGCCAGTTGCTCAAGTCCGCTCTCAATCGTCTGGCGGGAAACAGCCAGCTGCGCTGCATCTGGGTACACGCCAACCGAAGCCAACTGGCTACGATAGCGCATAAAGATGCGACCGCTAATCTCTGCCTGGTGCTGCTTGATCAGTGATACCAGGGTTTCAGTTGGCTGAGTCATTGGTTGCTCTCCTCACCATCCTGGCTTTGCACAGGCGGCTTAATCCGCTGCTTCGTCCGCAGCAGCGGTCTCGGTCAGACCACTAGACTTGCGTTGGCGGGCCATCTCGCTGGTCAACATCGTCTTGCCGTATAGCGCGCCATTACGCAGCCGCCGCACCGCGTCTTCGCGCTCGCTGCCCAGTAGCTTCTCGCGGGCCATAGTGATGATCACGTTGGTCACAAGCTCAGTAACCTGCATGGCCTGGGCAATACTGACCCCCTCGGCGCGGGTCTGCTCTAGCATCAGCGCAAAGTAGCGGCGGCTCTCCTCTGGCGAGAGATCTTGCAACCAGCTTTTGACGAAATCTAGCCCCTCGGTGACGCGCACGGCCAGCAGTTGATCGAACTCTGGGGTGAGGATAATTACGCTGCTATAGTAGGCCACGGTTGGCACAAGGATACGGCTTTCCAGTTCGCTACGCTGGCTGTCGATCATGGCGATCAGTGGGTCTCTACTTTGCTGGGTCACTTTCAGCCTCCCTGTTGACGACTAGCGCTCAAGCCGCGATTGCCTCCCGAACCAGGCGGTGGGCTTCATCCAGGCGGGCAGCGGCCTCCTCGTTGGCAGGGGGCTGCAAGCGGGCTTTGGCGAAGTCGGCCATGATGTCCAGGGTCAGTTCAATGCTGCCCAGCGTCAGTTGCGGGCTGACTCCTGCCGCGCCGTTGCTGGCGACCATGCCACGCACCACCTGCTGGGCGAAGGTCGGGTCGGGGCTGGCAAACCAACGCATCCAGAAGTCCATACCCTGCCCAATACGCTGCTCAAGCTCGTCGTCGGCGCGACCCACCCCATGCTCGGCGTAATACTCGCTCATCTCGCCCAAGATCGCCGACTCGATAGCCACCCGGTTCTCGCTCATAACCTGAAGCAGGTAATCCTTCTCGTCAGCCATGCTTAATCCTCCTCTACTTGCCCGCCTCACCGCCAGCGCAATTTGCGCGACCAGCAGCCTGCCTATTATACACCTGACTAACGGTTGGTGTGGCCTAGTTACACGCTCCAGGATCGCACTGGCGAAGCGCATCCGGGCGATAGCCAGGGCTGAATGCAGACGACGCTGCACGGCATTACTTTGATCGCCCGGCCCAAAGTGCGTGCAGGCGAAGTCGGCTATGGTCTGCAAAGTCAGTTCGATACTGTGCATTACATCCTCTGCGCTGAGGCCCATCCGTTCGCCGCCAATGATCATCAGGCCAATCGTGGTTTTATCCACCCCAGTGCCGCTATGCGTAAGAAATTGCGTCCAGTGGCGCACGCCCTCGCTCACCAGCCCCACCGCATCCTCCGCCCTCATTGGCCTACCATGCTCGGTGTAGAACTGAGCCAGCACCGTGGCTACCTGGTAGTTGACCGCAGCGGCGTTCGCCTTGATCAACCTGCTAACCGGGTCATCATCCACTAACTGATCCTCACTTCGGCCAGAGGGCAACGAAAGTTGAAGTAACCACGAGGTTGAGGACGGACAGCGGTAGCAAGCGCGTCCAGCCGAACTTCATCAACTGGTCGTAGCGCAGGCGCGGCAGCGTTGCCCGCAACCAGATGAAGATGAACAGCAGGGCGATCACCTTGAGGCTGAACCAGAGGAACGAGGGGACGAAGGGGCCATCTGGCCCGCCCAGAAACAGGGTGGTGGCAATCGCGCTGACGGTGATCATGTTGATGTATTCGGCCATGAAGTAGAGGGTGAAGCGCATCCCCCCGTATTCGGTGTGGTAGCCAGCAGTTAGCTCCTGCTCTGCCTCTGGCAAGTCGAACGGCGCACGGTTGCATTCGGCAATCGCCGCTATAAAGTAGATTATACCACCAAAGAACTGCGGGATGATGAACCAGACGTGGTTGAACTGCCACTGCATGATCTCCGTTGGCTTGAGTGAGCCACTGATCATGATCACCCCCAGCAGGCTGAGGCCGAGGCTAAGTTCATAGCTGATCATCTGAGCCGAGGAGCGGATGCTACCGAGCAGGCTGTACTTGTTGCCGCTCGACCAGCCGCCGAGGACGATGCCGTACACGCCCAGGCTGGTGATCGCCAGGATGTAGAGTAGGCCGATGTTCAGGTCAGCCAGCCAGGGATTGACGGTGCGATCCCCAATGCGGAAGGGGGTGGAGACGGGGATGATCGCAAAGCTGAGGAAGCAGACCAATCCGCTGATCGCTGGGGCTAGCCAGTAGATCGGCCTCACCACGTCGCGGGGGAAGATTTGTTCCTTCATCAGCAGCTTCACGCCGTCGGCAATCGGCTGAAAGAGACCGGCTGGCCCGACCCGATTCGGCCCCAGACGGCCTTGCAGCCGGGCCACCGCCCGCCGCTCGAACCAGGTCATGTAGGCAAACCCGGTCAGCAGCAGGATGACAATAAAGATGCTCTTGATTGCCGCCTCGATAATTACGTCCAAGTTAGCCACCCTCTTGCGATTGTGCAGATGAATGTAGATGTAGTAGCAACGGTTACACCAGCGTCGCTGCCACTAGCAGTGCGCCCTCATCGCTGGTTGCCGCCTGCTCTGCTAGCCGCGCCTGCCAAAGTGCGCCTTTGCTACCCAGCTTCGCCAGGGTCAGGCTCGCATACTGTGGCACGGCGGCGGCGATCTGCTTGAAGGCAGCAGCGTAGTCGCGGGTAAAGGGGGTTTTGCCCAGCCGCCCAGCGAGGTCGGCGAAGATATCTAGCTCTGTGCGGCTGTTGGCAACCGGGCTGACTGCCGCCCGCCGTCGCTGCACCCGCCGCTCCGTGTTCGTCACCGTCCCCGCCTTCTCTGCAAAGCTGCTGGCGGGCAGCACCACCTGCGCCAACCGCCCGGTCTCGGTCAGGAACAGGTCTTGCACGACGAGGAAGGGTAGTGCCTGCAAGCTGGCGATGGTGGTGGGGTCGCGGCGGGCCGGGTCGTCCCCAACGACATAGAGGGCTTGCAGCCCCCCCGCCAACATCTGCGCGTAGCCGAGGCCGGGCGTGGTGGCTGGCTGATAGCCCGGCAGGTGGCTGGGCAACAAGCCCATGTCGCGCACGCCCAGCACATTACCAGAGCCAGCCAGCAGCGGGCCGCAAGTGTGGGTTTGCAGCGTAGCCAGCAAGCGGGTGAGGGCGGCGATCACCGAGCGAGCATCCTCCTGACCCAGGGCGGTCGCCTCGTCGTACCAGACGACGACTTTGGCTGCGTTAGCCAGTATCCGTGCATCGTCGGTGGGGGTGGCCCCCTCTGTGCAGGCTGCCTGCACCTCAGCCGCCAGGTTGTCCAGCACCTCAGCCAGGGTCAGCGGCTCGTAGCCGAGGATCGCGGCGGCAAAGGGATCGAGAGCGGTGGCCGTCGGGTTAAGCAGCACGATCTTCGCTCCCTCCCGCCGGGCCTTCTTGAGCCGCAACTCCATGATCGGTAGCGTCTTACTCACGTCTGCCCCGATCAGCAAGATCGCCTGCGCCCCGTCCATGTCGTTGAAGCTGGCGGTAAACAGGGCGGGATGCTGCACCGGGTCGGCGAAACTGCTGTGGGCATGGTGGTCAACATTGTTGCTCCCCAGCACCTCGCGCATGAAGTGCTGGAAGGCGTAGGCATCCTCGTTGCCCAGGTAGCCACTGCCGATCCCGCCGATAGACTGCGGGCCGTACTGACGTAGAGCAGCCCCAAAGCCCACGGCCACCGCCTGCAACGCTTCGTCCCAGCTAGCGGGCTGGAGTTCGCCGTTCTTACGCAGCAGAGGGCTGGCGAGACGGTCGGGGCTGTTGATGAACTCAAAACCATAGCGGCCCGTATCGCAGAGGAAACCGTCGTTCACTGCGTCGTTGTCGCGCCCACGAAAGCGCACTACTTCCAGGCCGAGGCGAGCATCCACCTTGATGTTGCAACCAACCGGGCAGTGGGGGCAGACGGAGCTAGCAGCGGTTAGTTCCCAGGGGCGGGAGCGGAAGCGGTAGCTCTTGCTGGTCAATGCACCAACCGGACACATCTCCACCGTGTTGCCGCTAAACTGCGAGTCGTAGGCTTCGCCACGGAAGGTGGCGATCTCCATCTCCACCCCACGATCCGACATGATCAAGCCGCCTTCCTCCACCACTTCTTCGCAGAAGCGCACGCAACGCTGGCAGAGGATGCAGCGTTCGCGGTCAAGGACGATGCGCGGGCCGAGATCAATCGCCTTGGCCTTGTGCATCTTCTCCTCTACAAAGCGGCTCTTGCCCCGCCCGTAGGCAACGGCGAAATCCTGGAGGTCGCACTCGCCACCGCGGTCGCAGATCGGGCAATCCAGCGGATGGTTGATCAGCAGGAACTCCATCACCCCCTGCCTTGCTTTGGTCACAACCTCGTTGCGCGTATGCACAATCATATTGTCGGCTACCGCCGTGGTACAGGAGGTCGCCAAGCGGGGCTGGCCCTCGATCTGCACCAGGCAGATGCGACAGGCACCGAGCGGCTTCATCTTCGGATGGTAGCAGTAGATCGGCACTTCGATGCCCGCCTGCTGGGCGGCCTTCCAGACGACGGTACCCTTGGGGACGGACACTTCATGGCCATCGATGGTGAGCGTCACCTGTGGCACGGCTTCTTCTTGCGACATCTATCTTTCTCTTTTACGGGTGGGATGGGGTGTCGGTGCCCGTGGCGGGTGCCTGTGCCAGCCGCGCGCGAATCTCGTCGAGCGAGGCCGTGCCAATCTGCAAATTCACCGCGATGAGGGTATCTTCGTCGGCGGCGTTGACTGCGTCAATGGCAGCTTGGTCGAGCGAACCAAAGCGTATCACAAGGCTGCGGCGCACGAGGTCGCGCATGCCTTCATTCAGCCCTTCTTCTCTCCCCCGCGCTTCTGCCGTGCTTACCCAATACTGATAGAGTGGCGATTCACCAATGATTTCAGTAGACATGGCAAGCCTCCTCATGATGGGGTCAATGGCCCCGCGACCGAAAAATCGCGTGCCGAACACGGCCAACAGCGCTTCGAGATTCTGGAACTGTGTTGGTTCAGCAACCTGTTCTTTAGTCACTCGTGCCGCTTCCGCCACCATCTCTAGGCTGCGGTCAGCCATAAAGGGAACGAGAGGGAGCAAGCCGATGAGTCCACTACTAAGGATATCACTTCCCCGCAGCTTATACACCTCGATGCTCTGAAAGTGCCATGTGGCAATGGTGAGCGGCCCAATCTTGCGAACGTAAGGTGACTGCGGAACCTTGCCTTTGGGTTGCAGGAAGAGGACGACGAAGAGCACCGGCAGAGCATGCAGGATGTCGGCCCGTGAGCCATAGGCGAAACAGCGACGCGGCATCTCAGCAGAAGGGTACGCTTCCGCTTCCCAATTGATGAGACATTCCGCACCATAGATACGGACATGGTGCAGCGTATCGGTGACCAGTTGCGGGGCCATCGCCACATCCGTTGTGACTGGTCCCAAATACTGCGGATCGCCATCAGGGAAGGCAACCGTCAGCATATCCTGCGGGTACGCTTGCAGCAACCCTTTCATACTCTTCACCAAGTGATGTTTCCCATCCCGCCCCTATTTGGCTGCTTGATTTAGAGCAGTTCGACATTCCTGCTTTGCGGTAAGTATACCTTACTGCGAGGTGGGTTTTCCATTGATGGAGGAAAACCGTGTTAGATACGA
>JBBROH010000049.1:0-21940 GCA_038229595.1 Chloroflexia bacterium
CATCGCCAGCCTCCTTCATCCTTCAGTAGAGCCGCTTGCTTAACCCCGCCCCGCAACACTACGTGCTAGATTATAGACCAACTGGGCGGCCAGTGCCAACCTGCCAGCCATTTCGGTTGTAAGCATGGCAGCAACGGAACCTGTCCGCATAATCGGACGTTGATCGATCAGCTATTGTATTTGCAGCGCAGTTGTGCTATCATATAAAAGCGTGTTTATATACGTTCAGCTTGTAGACTGGCAGCCGCCGACCGCAGAGAGGGGGCGGCTGGCAGTGGCGTTGTAGAGGATCGCGGCTGTTGACCTGCCGTTCGGTGAAGTTTTGACAAGGCTGCCAGCTTGAGCAAGCAGCCCAGGGCCAAAACTTGACCTTAGCACAGAAAGGCAGTACACTCCTACTAAGCTGTGCAGGCAGCAAGCGTTGTACCTCACCAAGAGGATAGAGAAGGAGAGAGTCTTGATGAACAGACGTAAGAGTGGGTTGCGCCCCTTCGTGGGCCAGCCAGCCCGCCGAGGGTTGCTTTTGATGCTAACCGCAGTGCTGCTGCTGACGATGATTGGCACGCCAATTAGTCAGGCAGCCACTCAGCCGCTGGTTGGCCCCTTGCCGCCCGATGTACTGATTACCCCTGCCGAAAACGAAGTAGCAACTAGCACCAACTACCCCCCCCTCGGCATCCCCACCTTCACCTGGAGTGTGGTAGGCGATGCAGCAACCTACGACGTGCAGTTTAGCCCCGACCCCAACTACGCCCCGGCCAACACCTACACTGTGGTGCAGCTTGCCTCAACCAGTTTTACCCCCTTCGACCCACACAATGAGGCCTTCGTCAACAACAACTCGATCATTTACTGGCAGGTGCGGAGCCGCAGTGCTACTGGCGTGGTGGGCGCATGGGGCAACTCCGGCCACTTCCGCCGCAACTGGAGCGACCGCCCAACCCTGACCCCGGTGCCTTCTAGCATCAGCTACTTCGAGTACCCCACCTTCAGTTGGTCTACCGTCTCTGGGGCGGCAATCTACAAATTGCAGGTTGCCAACTCGTCAGACTTCGGCCAGGGCAACCTGGTGATCAACACCATCGTCTATGGCAACAGCTACATCCCCCCCCAACGCCTGACCGATAATACCTACTACTGGCGGGTTTGTGCAGCCGACAGCAGCAACACCTGCGGAGCGTGGGCTGACCCTGGCACCTTCACCCTCGGCTTCGCGGCCACCCCTACCCTGCTCAGCCCCGACAACAGCATCACCGTCAAGTTCACGCCCACCTTCAAGTGGTCAGCGGTCAAGGGTGCCTTGCGCTACCGGCTGATCTACGCCAACGACCAGAACCTCAGCCAGGGTGTCGTGCGCTATGAGACTTACGCTACCAGCTACACCCCAGCGGAAGCCCTGCCAAACGACCGGGACTGGTACTGGTCGGTGCAGGTGATAGACTCCAATAACTTCTACCGCCCAACCCCAGCCCCCCGCGTCTTCCGTATGGCCTGGGACTACCTGCCTACCCTGCTCAGTCCTACCCAGGGCTACCAGCACGCCTACAAGCCGATCTTTAGTTGGACGGCAGTGCCTGGTGCTTACAATTATCTGTTCGAGTTTGCTCACAACGACGGCTTTACCTCGCAGTACATTAGCAAGATTACTTCGCAGTCCTACGTCATGGTAGACAACCTCAACCCGATCTACCGTGGTACTGACTACTACTGGCGGGTGACACCCTACCGGGCCTCTGGCGCGTCATTCCGTGGCCGCACCACTGCCGCCAACTCATTCCGCTTCGACGAGGCACCACTGGGTAACATCCTTGCCCCTGAGAACTCCTACCCGGTTTATGCTTACGACCCCCACCCCGAAATTAGCAGGCCGATCACTACTAGCTCACCCTTGCCCATCTTCGAGTGGCAGCGAGTGGATGGCGACCTGGGCGCACCTGCTTACTACAAGGTAGAGTTCGCCTGCGACGACCTGATCACCAGCCCCTTCGCTACCCTGACCACCAGCCAACTGAGCGTTGCCCCCCAGGGTACTGAGTTTGACAACGCACCCTGCGGCATCAACAGCGCACAGAAGCTGTACTGGCGGGTGACAGCTTACCTCGCTGGGGGAACCCCGTATGGCGTGCCGAGCCAGGTGTGGGCAGCCCGCGTTAGCAGCAGCCTCAATGCGCCGCCGACTAATAGCTACATCCAGGCTCTCGACCCGGTTAGCTACACGGCCAGTACCCGTGAGGTGCCGGTCTTCCGCTGGCAGCCACTGAGCGGTGCAGCTAGCTACCGCTTGCAAGTCAGCCTCAAGAGCGACTTCAGCACGACGGTGGCCGACTTCACCAGCAAGTTCACTGTTGGCAGCCTGCGAACCAACCTCGTCCCCGAACGCTACTTCTGGCGGGTAGCAGCCCGCGACAGCGGCGGCACCCAGCTTGGTAGTTGGAGCGAAACCGCCACCTTCTTCATCCACTCTTGGTTCGCCTTCCCCAGTGGCTACCTGATAGGCGGCCAGCCGCCACTCTACTACGGTGGCCCCCAGATAATCCGCGACCTGAACAACGCAAAGATTGTTGAGGAAGCCCCCAACGGCAACGAGTACGACCTGCACGCGCTCTACCTGAGCGAAGATTATGCCTTGCAGCCGAACGGCCAGTACCAGGCTGGCTACCACATCGGCCTCGACACTGGCACCGTGGGGGCCAGCACTGCCATCACCTACAGCCTACACATCAACGCCGATTACGGCAGCAACGACTCCAACACCGGGGTGTTGATCCCCTCTGGCGCACCCACCGACCCAATCTACACCAACGTGCAGGCTGGGGCAAACGTCCGCCCAGAGTATGTGCTGCAAATCAGCCACCGCAGCGATGGTAGCTGGACGATACCGCTGCTCCGCAAGTGGGACGGCGTTGCCTTCGCTTCGGCCCGCCCCCTCGATATTATCGCTGGGGCCGCCTATACCACGACGGTAGCAGGCTACCTGGAGTTCCGCCTGCCCCGCACTGGCGACTTTAACTACCTCGGCGGCGACTCCAACTATGTGCCTGGCTTCCTGCCCTTCCTCGGTGTGGAGGCTTTCACCGTCGATAGCAGCGGTGCCGTGCGCGACACCGTGCCGAACGACCCTGGCGCGATTGGTGTGGGGTCACTCACCCTCAACGAGTCGCTGGCTGCTAGCGACGCACCAAACATCATCTACCCCTTCGACACTAACCTCGACTTCAACAACACCGACGTAGCCAACCAGACGCGCATCCTCTACAACAGCCTCCTGGTTTGGTCTACCGTACCTAGCACCACCCTGCTGAACGGCTACGACCTCCAGATCGCCAACGAACGCAGTTTCACCACCTTCCCCCCAGCCCTCGGTAGTGGTTACTACGGCCACCGGCTTGGCGTAGACAACCTCAATTACGGCAACTCGACAGTCTGGGGCTATATGGTCAACAGCTTTGAGCAAGGTCAGGGCCTACCAACCTTCTCCGGCCTCAACAGCTACTACTGGCACGTGCGTATCTGCCGCGCAGGCTCGCTCGGCTACGATGCCTGTGCTTTGCGCGGCTCCTACAGCAGAGCCAGCCGCTTCCTCAAGGCCAACATCCAGGTTGACCCGCCCACTGTCACGCTCGACAATGGCGTGCCAACCTACAGTTGGCTACGCACCGAGGGCGCGGCCACCTACAAGCTGGAAGTGAGCCGCAACGCCAACTTCAGCGACATCCTGGAGTTCGTCGTCTCCTCCAATCTCAGTTGGACTCCACCAAGCCCCTTGCCACAGCAGGATTACTGGTACCACCTCAAGGCGAAGGAGACTGACAACAACCAGGACTCGCAGTTTGACTGGCGGGTGGGGGTGACAACCCACACCGTGCAACTGGCGGTGCCGACGGTGATCGGCCCAATCAACGAGATTACCCGCATCGACCCGATCATCCGCTGGTCGCCACTTCTGGCCCCTGCCGTCAACCCGACCCTCTCTGCCACCCGCTATCACCTGCAAGTCGCCGACAATCGCAACTTCAACGCCCCACTCACCCTCGACAACAGCAACATTTTCGCCACCGACTTCGCCCTCGACATTGGCGGTGGCCTGGTCAACGGGCGCGAATACTTCTATCGCCTCAACGCCGTCTACCAGGGTACGGCCCGCCAGGTGGAGAGCTACTACTCGCCAATCTACACCTTCACCAAAGCCTACTACAACGTGCGTGGCCTGACCGCCACCCGCCAGGGCAACACCCGCAGCGTCAACCTCTGCTGGGATGCGATCAACACCCCACTCGCCAACTCGCTGCAAATCAGCACTACCATCCTCGGCTACCAGTTGGAGATGGCTACCGACCCCAACTTCACCGTTAACCGCCGTTCGCTGCGAACGGTCAACCGCTGTTGGACCGAGGAGCGGTTTACGCTCTCCGACCCGATCTACTGGCGGGTAGCACTGGTAGATGGACACGGCCAGGCCGGGCCAGCCGCCCCCGATCTGGTCGCCCCGGCTACTACTGCCACCCCCAGCCCAACAATCACCCCCGGTGGCCCCACTCTGACCCCTACTCCGATCCGCAGCACCACGGCGACACGCACCGCCACCACGGGGCCGACCAACACACCCGTCGCCAGCAATACTGCTTTGCCGACCGAAACCCCCAACGGCACCACCACGCCCGGTACCCCCTGCGTGGTACCCTTCCTCGACCTAGGCGGCTCGTTCTTCACCAGCTACATCCAGTATCTCTACTGCCACGGCATCGTCAACGGCCTGACCAGCAGCACCTTCGGCCCGAACTACAATGCCAGCCGCTCTCAGTTCAGCAAGATGACCGTGCTGGCGCGGGGCTTCCCGGTGATCCCCACCCCTGGTACCCCCAGCTTCAGCGACGTACCGTCCAGCAACATCTTCTACAAGTACATTGAGACGCTAAAGGGGCAGAACGTGATTAGCGGCCTCAGTGCGGGGCAATGCACCGCCCTGGGGGTGGCTAACCCCTGCTTCGGCCCCAACGTCAACATCACTCGTGGCGAGGTCGCCAAGATCGCGGTCAAGTCCTGGAACTGGCTGCGCTTCACCCCGACCGCTGGCGGCAGCTTCAGCGACGTGCCGACCAACAGCACCTTCTACCTGTTCATCGAAACCGCCGCCCACTACAACGTAGTCAGCGGGGCAGCCTGCACTAGTGGTGGCGGCCAGTGCTTCCGCCCGAACGAAAACATCCGCCGTGGCGAACTGAGTAAGGTGTTGAAAAAGAGTATGGACACCCCCTTCGTTCCCTAAGCCCTGCGCTCCAACGCAGAGCGGGCTGCCTCCGAGGGGGCAGCCCGCTTTCCTTTTGCCTCACCCAGGGGTGGCTGGGGTGCGGCAACGGCTGGGGCGAGTTGGTTACGGTTGCAGAAGTGGTAGCAGCGCATTGCGGCCTGACTATCAGTAGCGCAAGCTAGCCCAGCTAGGCCCACAGCCGTGCTATCCGTTCCCCAACCCGCCAGCCGTAGCCGCCGCTGCTACCATGAACGAACACAAGACCGTACTCTCCCTCGTGGCCCTGCGCCTGCTATGCTGACGGGCAACAAAAAAGAGGGGGCGATTGCCTCCCTCTCCCTGTTCCGCTAAAAGCCCGATCAGCGGCGCGCCCGCCGCTTGACCCCAGTGGGGCTGCCCTTCGGGGTGGTGGTAATCCCATGGCGGCGGATCGCTGCCGAGTCGTACTGCCGCTTGGCCTGTTTGGCCTGCCAGGCGGCGATCTTCGGCGGGTAGTTGCGGGTGAAGTCGTAGTAGGCCCAGGCTGCGTAGCCAATGTAGAAAAGGAACATCAGGTAAATCCAGATGCGCTGGCTACCGTACTCGAAGGGGCCGGAGACATTCGGGAGGGCGGTCGGCCAGATCGGGAAGCGCAGCACGCAGAGGAACAAGCCGATTGCACTGATCGTGACGAAAATCTCGCCCCAGCGGGTGTACTGGCGGTAGGCGATGTTGTTCACCCCCTTGTACCGCTTGCGTAGGGTAGTCAGCACGTAGATCGCCCCGATCAGCATCGCCAGGCTGAGGGCAAAGAAGGCCCAGGCCAGTGGCCCCATGCCTGGGTCGGCCTGCTCGAAGGGGCTGAACTTGAAGCCAGCAGCAGCAGATGGGGCGGGGCCGCTGGGTGCCGGAGCGACCGGGGTGATCTGGCTGGTGTTAGAGATGGGGTTGGCCTGGAGCAACTGGGCGGCATTGCTGCCCGCCGCCAGTGCGCTACCGAAGATGGCATACAGACTCATTGAAGCGGACTCCTCCTGAAGATGACGGTTGTAGCCGAAGTTCAGCAATTATAACAGTTTACCCCCTATGTAGCAAGCGACAACGAGCAGGCCGACCCTCAACCCCCGCTGGGCGCAGCAACGCTTGCGCCGCACCGCTTTAATGTGGTATAATCGGTTGCCAGCAAAGATGGCAAGGGGCGGCAGCGTGTCGCTTCTGAAGTACATATTGTCTGCGCGGCAACTTTGCCGCCCTGACCTTTCTGCCCCAGGCAGGCTGCGCGGGGAACTCACACGCCCCGGCTGACCGATGACCCTGGTTTGCATACCCGTAGGAAGGAGTGTGTGATTTTTTGCGTCGTTACGAATTGATGTATATCATCCGCCCTAATCTCAGCGAAGAAGAGACCGCAACGATCATCGAGCGAGTTGGCACCTTTGTGACCAACCTCGGCGGCCAGGTACATGAGGTGAACCAGACCTCGCCCTGGGGTCGCCGTCGCCTCGCCTACCCCATCGAAAACAACCAGGATGGCTACTACGTCCTCTCCTATGTCTCGGTTGACCCCAAGGTGGCCCGCGACCTGGAGCGCAACATTAAGTACACTGATGACGTGCTACGCCATATGCTAATCAAGCCTTACGAGTAGTCCAACCCCTTCGACCCGCCCCATTCAATCCTAGTTGCAGCCCAGGAGGAACAGCGATGGCTAATCGTGGCATGGCTAAGGTACAGTTGATCGGCAACCTCGGCAAAGACCCAGAAGTGCGCTACTCGCAGAGTGGCACAGAGACGACCCGCTTCAGCCTGGCTTGTGGCCGCGTATCGCGGGGTGCTGATGGCAACCAGGTTGAGGAAACCGACTGGTTCAACTGCACCGCCTTCGGCAATCAGGGCAAGGTGATCGTAGATTACCTGAAGAAGGGTAGCCGTGTCTACATAGAAGGCCGCCTGCAAATACGCCAGTACGATGATAAGGATGGCGTGCGCCGCACCAGTGCTGATGTGATCGTCAACGACGTGCAGTTGATCGACTCGCGGCGTGACAACAACAGCGAAGCTGGTTATAGCGGTGGGGCTGGCAGCCAGGACAGCGGCGACGACGATGATGCCGCCCCACAGCAGCCCGCCCGCCGCCCCAACCAGGCCGCGCCCGCCCAGCAGCCGCAGGGCCGTCGCCCCCAACCGGCGCGCAGTACCTACGAAGAAGATGCTGAAGATATTCCGTTCTAAACACACACTCATAACCACGTAGGGGCTGGTATCGTCCGCCCCCACTTAGAGGAGAAGTTGCTTTGTCCGACGAAACGAGGAACGAACAAGCCCAGCCCGCCCCCACCGAGGCGGCTGCCCAGCCGCAGGGTGACGGTGGCGCACCACGCACGGGCGGCTACGCCCCGCGCCCTTACAGCGGCCCACGTGAGGGTGGCTACAACAGTGCGCCCCGCGAAGGCGGCGGCGGTGGCGGCTACCAAGGTGGCGGTGGCGGCTACCAGGGTGGTGGCGGCGGTGGCGGCTACCAGGGTGGCGGCGGTGGCGGCGGTGGCGGCTACGGCGGCAACCGTGAAGGCGGTAGCGGTGGTGGCAGTGGCCCGCGCTATGGCGGCCCGCGTAGCAGTAGCGGCGGCGAAGGTGGCCGTCCTCGTCGCCCTGGTGGGCGCGGCTATATGCCCAAGCGCAAGGTAGACCAGTTTGCTGCCGACCATGTCAAGTACATTGACTACAAGGACATCAGCCGCCTGCGCCGCTACCTTTCGGAGCGTGCCAAAATCGAGCCGCGTCGCAAGACTGGCACCCTGGCGAAGAACCAGCGCGCCCTTGCTGTCGCCCTTAAGCGCGCCCGCCACATGGCCTTGCTGCCCTTCGTCGGCCCCCACAGCCGCTAGTTAGCAGGCCACCTCGCACACACATCATCCTGGCAAGCAGCGCACCCATTACCCTCGCGCTGCTTGCTGCATATTACCTTAGCTAGAGGAGTCCAGGCTTAGTGTCTACCAACAAGAGACCGCCCACGCCGCCGGAACGGGCCAAGCCGAGCGCAGCTAACCCCGCCCAGTTTACCCGCCGCCAGTATATCCGCTATGTAGATGAGCAGCGGCGCATCCGCCAGATCAAGCAGGCCATCTTCGTCGTCGCTGCGCTCTGTATTGCTATCCTGCTGATCCCCATCGTCGTCAACCTGCTGATCCTGCCCAACCAGGGGGTCGCCAGCGTGAATGGCACCACGATCAGCCGGGCCAGTTATGACAAGCAACGCCGCTGGGACATCTACAACCAGGTTGAACGCCTTGTCTACTTCAGCGGCCTGCAAAACCAGGGCCAGGCTGCTGCCACCAATCCGCTCGACAACCCCAGCGTGCAGCAGTTGATCAGCGGGATGAAGAAGGTTAGCACCGACCCACTCGACGCAGACTCGTTGGAGAAGGTAGTGGAGGCCGAACTGCTGCGCCAGCACATGGGCGACTTCCAGATCAGCCTCGACCGCGCCGAGGTGTTGAGTAGCACGCTCAAGCAGTACGAGCCAGCCGCCCAGCCGCCCACCCCTTCGCCCACGATCACCGCCACCAACAGCACCACCAACAGCACTACCGTCAGCAACACCACCGCCCTAACCCCCACCGCTGTAACCTCGACCGTGCCACTATCGCCCACCCAGACCGCCACTCTGCAACCGACGATCACCCCTGGTGGCCCTCCCACCCAGACCCCTACGCCCACTGCCACCTACATCCCCGTGGTCGGGGCCAGCGCAACTGCCGAGGCTAGCTACAGCAAGTTCCTCAAGGACATTCAGGGTAGTGATGCGGTCAGCAGCGGTAGCTCCTACTGTCGCTATAGCTGCCCCAACCTTAGCGAGAGCGACTACTACAAGATCGTAGCCGAGCCAGACTACTTGCGCCAGCAGGTCACCAAGAAGCTGGAGGAGAAGGTACTGACCAGCACCCTGCAACTGCAACTGGCCCAAATCCTCACTGCCGACGAGAACGAGGCGAAAGCCGCTCTCGCCGAGGTGCAGACTGGCACCGACTTCGCCAGTGTCGCCCAGAAACGCTCTACCGACGAATCGACCAAGACAAAGGGTGGCGACATGGGCTACACCCCGGCTGGCGTGCAGACCACCGAGTTTGACGCAGCAGTGTTCACCCCAGGCCGCAAGGCTGGCGACCTGATCGGCCCCTTTAAGGACAGCGCAGGCTGGCACGTGGTGCGGGTCACTGCGGTGCAGGAGAACAGGCCGCTCGACGGCAGCCAGCTTAGCAGCCTCAAGGGTAAGGTCTACGATAACTGGCTGGCGAACATCAAAAAGAGTGCGAACATCAGCCGCAACGTGCAGCCGTCCCCCACCAGTGAGCCGCTACCCACCCTGCCACCCGCCCCCACTGTCGCCCCTACCGATGCGCCAGTGATCACCAACACCGTCAGCACAAGCAACACCAACCAGACTGCCAGCACCGCCACGCCCAAAAAGTAGCAACGGCTAAGTAACGAATCTGCGCTCCCCCGTGTTTGATCTAACGGGGGAGCGCGTTTGTTGCCCCTTTGCGAAGCTGGCGGCTTGAAAAATGGCAAGCAGCGGCGTATAATGGATGCTTGAGGCGGCTCATCGTTGCGCTGCCCACTGGCTCGCTTGCCCAGGGCCAACCTATCTTCGACGATGAGGATAACCAGGTAGCACAAAAGGAGAACAGAGCATGACCACTGCCGAGAAGTTGCCAGTAAGCATCCCCAGTGCTGACCAGGCACCCGATGCGCCCAGCAACCAGCCGGTTTATAGCTACTTCCAGGGCCAGATCGTCCCGCTGGCCGAAGCCAAGATCAGCATTATGACGCATGGCTTCGCCTACGGCACTGGCGTGTTCGAGGGGATCAGAGGTTACTGGTCAGAGAGTGACCAGCAACTCTACTTCTTCCGCCTCCAGGAACACTACGAGCGGCTGCACCAGTCGAGCAAAATCCTGCTGATGCCGATGACCCTGGGGGTGGAGGAGTTGATCGCCCTCAATGTCGAACTAGCCCGCCGCAGCAACATTCGTCAGGATTGCTACGTCCGCCCCTGCACCTACAAGTCCTCTGAGGTGATCGGCGTGCGCTTGCACAACTTGCAGCATGACACATCGATCATCATCCAGGCTTTCGGCAATTATATTGACATCGACCGCGCTCTCAATGTCGGGGTCTCATCCTGGCGGCGGGTGGATGACAATGCCGTGCCAGCCCGTGCCAAGATCACCGGAGCCTACATCAACTCGGCCTTTGCCAAGACAGAAGCGATGCAGAACGGCTTTGATGAGGCGATCATGCTGACCCAGGAAGGCCACGTCTCCGAAGGTAGCGCAGAGAACTTCTTCATGGTTCGCAACGGCAAGCTGATTACCCCACCAGTGACGGACAACTTGTTGGAGGGGGTAACGCGGGTGACGGTGATCGAACTGGCAGAGCGCGTGCTGGGCCTCGATGTGGTAGAACGCTCGATTGACCGCACCGAGATGTATTCGGCCAGCGAAATCTTCCTCACTGGCACGGGCGCGCAGATCGCCCCGGTTGGCGCGGTTGACCACCGCCAGATTGGTGATGGCAAGATCGGCCCGATCAGTCGCAAGCTGCAACTGCTCTACTTTGATGTAGTGCGTGGCAAGGTCGCCCAGTATAAACACTGGCTGACCCCCACTTACTAGAAGCTACCACTGTGGCGCGTCTCCCCAACCGTGGGCAGCCCCCGAATGCTGCCAGTGCCAGCCAGCCAGCCGCTCCCTCAGTCGGGGGTGCGGTTGGCCTACTGCTGCTTGCCACAGTGCTGCTGCTGGCGGTCGGCGCGGGCATGGCTTTTGCCCAACGCGCGCTAGCAGGGCAGGTCTCCTTGCTGCTGTTTGGCCTCGGCTTGCTCACTGGGCTGTTGCTGCTGGTTACAGGGCTGCTCGGCTACTGGCTGGCTGCCGCACGCCGCCTGCGCTATGCCGCAGATCGCAACGCAATTACTATCCAGTGGGGAGGGGTACGCCAGGTGATCCCGATCCAGGCCGCTGCGATCCTGACCAGCAACGAACTTGAGGGTCGGGCGGTGCGCCAGACGGGCTGGCGAGGGGTGCGCTGGCCCGGCTACTACGCTGGCACTGCCACCCTGCACGGCTTGCCCCTGCCGCTCTATCCCACGCCGGTGACCGCCAGCGGCGAAGTTGACCTCAGCATCCTCGCCCTTGCCGCCTCGCTTGCCAATGCCACCCTCGCCCTTGAGGCTGGCGCGACCCAGGCGACGGCAGCGCAGGTGGCAGTACCACCCACCAGCCCGCAGCCCGCAGTGTCCAGCCCGCAGCCAGTGCTAGTCTATGCCAGCAGGCCGCTGGCCGACTGGCTCTACGTCTGTACGCCCAGTCAGATATATGCTATATCGCCGAGTAACCCCGCCCAATTCGCTGAGGAGGTGCGGATACGCCAGTCGCTAGGTCCAACCGAGGAGGTGACGCAGGCTATCCACCACAGCGGGCTGCGCGACAACCCCTTCTGGGACGACAGGGTAGCCCAGGGGGTGATCCTACTGGCGTTGGCGATCAACACCGCGCTGTTCGCCTACCTCTGTGCGACCTTCTTCGACCTGCCACCAAACGTGGAGTTGCACTGGAACACCGACGGCCAACCCGATGTGATCGGTCGTCGCCTCGACCTGTTTCGCTTGCCGCTCTACGGCTTGCTCGCCCTTGCCACCGACATAGCGGTGGGCCTCTGGCTGGCGCGGCGTGAACGCATGGTAGCCCGCTTCCTCTACGCTGGGGCCGCAGCGGTACAGATCGTCTTTTGGGCGGCGGTGATCAACATCGTCCTCTAGTCGCCGCCGCTGCGAACGGCCCTGCGGTATTCGGCGTTGACGTTAGTGCTGCTGACCGTATCCTGCCAGCGTACACCCTGCTCGTTTGCGCCCTCCTTGTAGAGGCTGCGGTAGCTCTCGTAGCGTTCGCGATCTATTGCGCCCCGCTGCACTGCTGCCCAGAGCGCGCACTCTGGCTCGCCAATGTGCTGGCAGTCACCCAGCTTGCACTGGCCGAGGTAGGGGCGGAACTCGCGGAAGCACCAGGGGAGCTTGCCCGCTGCCGCCCCGCCGAGGGAGAGGGCGCGGATACCAGCAGTGTCGGCAATATAGCCACCGCCCGGCCCTTCGAGGTCGATCAGGCGGGTGCCGGTCGTCGTGTGGCGGCCCTTATTGGTTGCGTCGCTGACTGCGCTGACTCGCTCTGCCAGACCGTCCTGCACTGTGTTGAGCAGGCTGGACTTGCCCACCCCCGATGGCCCCAGCAACGCGCTGGTATGACCACCCAGTGCCGTGCGTAGGTCACCAATGCCCCAGCCCTCATCGGCACTAGTCAGCAGCACGCGGTAGCCAAGGTTGCGGTAGACTTCGAGGCGATCTTCCAACTCTGCACTGAGGCCGAGGTCTACCTTGTTGAGGCAGATGATCGCCGGTAGAGCTTGCGCTTCGGCGACGACCAGGAAGCGGTCGAGCATCCGCAGGTGCGGTTCGGGGTTGCGGGCGGAGAAGACTAGCACGGCCTGATCGAGGCCCGCGACCGAGGTGATGTTCCCCTTGCCGCTGTCGCCCCGCGTGAAGCTGCCGTTCTGCTCCTTAATCACTTCTTCGATTACGCCGCTGTTGCCGCCGGTAGGTAGCACCTTGACCCGGTTGCCGACCGACAGAGGGTCGCGAGCCTTGTGCTTCTCTATCCAAACCTTCTGGCGCATATACTGGTTAACCGGGTAGATCAACTCTTTGCGGAGGCGACCACGCAAGCTACAGAGCAGGATACCCTCCTCGGTTTGCACGCGGTACTGACCGCGACTGCCGTCCACGACGATCCCTTCGACCAGAGGTGCATCCGCTGGGGCGGCCTCCTCCTCAATCGGCTCCTCGTCTGCTACTATGGCCGCGTCAGGCGTTAGCTGACGCTTCTTTTGCTTGCTCGTAAGCAGTAGTCCTTCCCTGCGAAGGGCGCGAAAGCGCGCCCTACCAATAAGATGTGCTAATCTTAGCAGGTTAGGGACGGAGTTGCATCGGCCTTCGGGTGTATCTAGGCAACGCAGCCTCAATGTGCTTCGCCGTAGGTCATCTCGCCAGCGCGGATCGGGGCGGCCAGCCGGTTCTCGGCTGGGGGCAGCACGCAGCTATAGAGATCGTTGTAGTTGCACCAGGGATTGTACGCCAGATTGAAGTCGAGGGTCAGGCTCTCATCCTCGGTCTGCTCTACGTCCAGGTAACGACCGCCGCCGTAGCTCTCCTGCCCGCTGGTCGCATCGCGGAAGGGCAGGAAGAACGCGCCCACCTGCGTATCCTGATCGATGGTTAGCTGGCACTCCTGCCCCTCTACGCTGAAGTTGACAGTGCCGTACCGCAGGAATGGCCGCTCGTCGCCCTGGGTGGCAGTGAGTATCACCTCTGCCTGCTCTGCGAACGGAGTGAGTGGCAGGTTGAAGCGCAGGTTGGGGTCAGCCGGGAAGTAGCGCAGTCCCGCAAAGCTGGGCCGCTCCTTGTGGAGGATCGGCGAGTCGGCCCCACGCCGGAAGTAGTCATCCTTGTGCATCCGCTCATGCTCAAGCATCTCAGTGTAAGCCGCCAACTGCTGCGCGCCAATCAGTTCGTCCATCTATCCTCGCTTTGCCCCGCTTGTGAGGGGAGTTGTTTGTGTTGTTGCACCCCGCTGCTATGCTGCCAGCCCTGGCAGCAAGCTCTCGCGCGCGTTTCTCAAGCCACTAACTCGCGCATTGGTACACGCACCCCAAACTGCGCGGCGGCTTCGATAGCCTCGTCGTAGCCTGCGTCGGCGTGGCGGATGATGCCCATGCCTGGGTCGCTGGTTAGCACCCGCTCTAGCCGGGGGTAAGCAGCATCTGTGCCATCTGCTACGATCACCATCCCCGCGTGCTGACTGTAGCCAATACCTACCCCGCCACCGTGGTGGATGCTCACCCAGGTCGCGCCGTTGACCGCGTTGATCATCGCGTTGAGCAAGGGCCAGTCAGAGATTGCGTCGCTGCCGTCCTTCATCGCCTCGGTCTCGCGGTTGGGGCTGGCAACGCTGCCGCAGTCGAGGTGGTCGCGGCCAATTACGATGGGGGCTTCCAGTTCGCCCTTCTGCACCATGCGGTTGACGATCTCGCCAAAGTGGGCGCGTTCGCCATAGCCCATCCAGCAGATGCGGGCAGGTAGCCCCTGGAAGGCCACCTTCTGGCGGGCCAATGTAATCCAGCGCACGATGCTTTCGTTGTCGGCGAACTCGCGCAGCACCATGTCATCAATCTTGGCAATGTCAGTCGGGTTGCCAGAGAGAGCGACCCAGCGGAACGGCCCCTTGCCCTCGCAGAACAGCGGGCGGATGTAGGCTGGCACGAAACCAGGGAACTTGAACGCGTCCGCCACCCCCTCCTTGAAGGCTTGCTGGCGGATGTTGTTGCCGTAGTCGAAGACGATGCTGCCTGCCTTCTGCAAGTCGAGCATCGCCTGCACGTGGACTGCCATGCTGTGCATACTCTCGCGCACATACTGATCCACATCACGGCCCCGCAGTTCGTTGGCCGCCGCCACGTCCAGGCCAGCGGGGATGTAGCCGCGCACCGGGTCGTGGGCCGAGGTCTGGTCTGTCACCATGTCAGGGACGATCCCGCGCCGCACAAACTCTGGGTAGATTTCGGCGGCGTTGCCGAGCAGGGCAATGCTGAGCGGCCTACCCTCGCGCATCGCCTCCTTCGCCAGCCCCATCGCCGCGTCCAGCGAGTCTGTGCTTACGTCCACGTAGCGGGTGTCCAATCGCCGCTGGATGCGGGTGGGGTCGGCCTCCACGCAGATCGCGACCCCGCCGTTCATCGTCACCGCCAACGGCTGCGCCCCGCCCATGCCGCCCAGGCCCGCAGTCAGTACCAGCCTGCCCGCAAGATCGCCACCGTAGTGCTTCCTGGCCGCCTGCGCGAAGGTCTCGTAGGTGCCTTGCAAGATACCCTGGGTGCCAATGTAAATCCAGGAGCCAGCGGTCATCTGCCCGTACATGGTCAGCCCCTCGGCCTCCAGTTTGCTGAAGGTCTCGCGGTTGGCCCAGGCTGGCACTATATTAGAGTTGGCGATCAGCACGCGGGGAGCATCGGGGTGGCTGTGGAACACGCCAACTGGCTTGCCACTCTGCACCAGCAGGGTTTCGTCGGCTTCCAGTTCGCTCAACATCGCCATGATCTTGTTGAGTGCGGGCCAGTTGCGGGCGGCCTTGCCGCTGCCGCCGTAGACGATCAACTCCTCTGGCCGCTCGGCCACTTCTGGGTCAAGGTTGTTCATCAACATCCGCAGGGCAGCCTCTTGCAGCCAGCCTTTGGTGTGCAGTTGCGTCCCCCTGTGGGCGCGGATCGTGCGCGGAGCGTTCGGGTCGGCGGGACTGCTGGCGGGGGGGTTGATCGTGCTGGTCATCGTTGCTCCTTGTCGCTGGCTCATCGTTGAGAGGATGCCCCTATTTTACGCCCTGTCCGCCCCTAAAAGCAAGCGGCGTAGCCAACGGTCGAAGGCGGCAAGGAAGGCGCGCAACTCCGCCTCGGTCTGTGCGTCGCTCAGCCGCCCTGCTGCGTCAAACTTGCTTTGCGCCTCGCGGATGTAGAGTTCGGGCTGCGGCATAACCAGCAAGCCGAGGCTGCGGGCGATCACCAGCAGGTGCATCTGCGCCCGTGCTGTGCCAGTCTGTCCGCTCGCTGCCCCGAACATGGCGGCGGGCTTGCCCGCAAAGGGTGGGGGGCTGCTGCGCGACAGCCAATCCATCATGTTGGTCAGCACCGCTGGCACCGTGTGGTTGTACTCAGCGGTGGCGAACAGCAGGCCGTCGGCGGCGGCTACCTGCGTCCGCAACGAGTGTACTGCTGCGGGCAACCGTTCTGCAACTTCGTCGTCGGGATTGTAGAAGGGGATGGGGGCGAGGTCGACCAGGCTAATCTGCATCCCGGCGGGGGCTAGCTGCTGCGCGGCGATCAAGGCCAGCCGGTTCACAGAGCGGCTGCCCAGGCTGCCAACGAAGGCAAGGACGTTGGTGCTTGCCAATCTGCTCTCCGCAGCCACTAGCGCAGGGTGCTGGGCAGGATACCCAGCTGGCTGCGGTACTTGGCGACGGTGCGGCGGGCCACACGGATGCCCTCCTTCTTCAGGCGGCTGACGATCTCGCGGTCGGTCAGTGGCTTACCCTGGGCGGCTTCCTTGACGATGATCTCTTTGATCACGTCCTTCACGCTGAGGCTGGCGGTGAAGAAGTCGCTGAAGGGGATTACCTGGCGCGAAGGCAGCATCACGAACTTACCGGCGGTGGCGCGACTGACGGTGGACTCGTGCAGCCCCGTCATCTCGGCTACCTGCGCCCTGGTCAGCGGGCGGAGGACGCGCACCCCGCGGCGGATGAACTCCTCTTGGCAATCCAGCAGGCAGCGGGCGATCTTGCCCATTGTCTCGCGCCGCTGGTTGATGTTGCTGATGAACAGGCGAGCGCGGCTAACATATTGGTGGATGTGCTTCTTGTCGTCGTCGCTGAAGCTGGCTTTCTGCACCTTCATGTCGCTGGTCAACTGCTGGTAAATCGGGTTCAGCTTGAGGTAGAAGCGTTGCGACTCGATCACCTCCATGCTGAGTCTACCGCCCTCGTCCTCGCGGATACGCACATCGGGCTGTACATACTGGGCGCGGCTGCGGCTACCCCAGGTCTGGATTTCGCCACCGTCCATCACCGGATAGGGGCTGAGATGTTCTTTGATGAACTCGCGGGCCTTACCCACCTCGTCGTTGCTCACCGCCAGCTTCTGGGCGATGAAGCCGTACTTGTGTTCACCAAGTTCGGTCAGGTACTTGTCCACGATCTGGTGAGCGAGACGGGGGACTGCGACTACGTTCTCTGCTGCATCTGCACCCAGTTCGGCGATGTACTCGATCTGGAGCATCAGGCACTCACGCACGTCGCGTGCGCCCAGCCCCGGCGGGCCAAGCCGCTGCAACTGGTGTAGCACTTCCTCTACCCGCTCCGGGGTAGTCTCAAACACGCGCGATATTTCGACCACGCTGGCAGAGAGGAAGCCCTTGTCGTCCAGGCTACCGATCAGGTACTCGGCGATGGGCAGGTCTTCACCAGGCAGCGTGGCCCGCAGGTCGTAATAGAGGCGTTCCAACACGTTGGCTTCGGCAGCAACGAGAGTCATTGGGTCAAACTCCTCGTTGTTGCTAGCGTTGCCGCCGCCGCTGCCCATCGAATAGTCGTCGTACTCCTGGTAGCCGCTGAAGTCGCTCATACTGTTGTCGCCCTGGGTGGGGCTGGTTTGGGCGTAGCGTTTGCAGTTGATGCAGTAGCCATTTCGCATCGGGTCGCCACAGACGGTGCAAGTCGCCTTTTCGGACAGTTCGAGGGCTGGGTTCTGCTCAATTTCGTCCTGGATCAAGGTTTGCAACTCCATAGAGGAGAGGGCGAGTATTTGGTTTACCGCAATCAAGGTTGGAGATACCCGCATCGAGGTGTTCATCTCCTGACCCATACCCATATCCATCATCAAGTCCATCATCATTCTCCCCTGTTTGAATTAGGCAAATTGCCCGGTAATTACTACCATGCTTAGGGGGCAGCGGGTAGGTTAAAGGCTGGTGATCGTCAAGCCCTATTTTAGCATATCTTCTCAGCATTAGCAAGTATCGGCGGCGGCGGTGGCATGGAAGATGATAGCTCGCTCCCTGACCAACTATATCGAGTAGTAGTCGTGCGATTATGGTTGGGTGGTACACTTTCTGCAATAGCTTGTACGAGCGGGGTGAAGTAAAGCGAGGCAGGTAGGCTGACAATGACGAAGAAGCAGACGAACCGGCGCAGCGAAATACAGTTGGCGCAGACGGACGGCCTGGGCCTGATCCGCCTACGTGGGCTGGTGTTGTACCCGGCCACCACGCAGTCTCTGCTGGTCAATGAAGCAGCAGAGTTGGCGGTGGTAGCACGAGCAGTGCAGGAGAAGGCGTTGCTGGCGGTCTTCCCTACCGACGCACGAGGCAACACCCAGCCCGTCGGCAGCAGCGCACTGGTCGTCAGTCAGCTTGAGGAAGTGGATGAGCTGGGCAACCCTGCCCTCCACCTGCTGCTGCAAGGGGTGGGCCGCATCCGAATGCTGGCCGAGCAGGGTGACAGGGCGGTAGTGGCCCCACTTCATGAGGGGCAGTACGAAAGCAACGCCAGCCTGCGCGCTATCGTCACTGAAGTACGCCGCCGCTTCGTCGAACTGCTCGCCAGTCTGCCAGAAGCCGACGGTGACAACATCGAACTGGCGGGCCAGACCAATGATCCCAGCGCACTTGCCTACCTGGTCGCCAGCATCGTCCCCCTTAGCCTCAGCGAACGCCAGCAGGTGTTGGAGACCGACGCGCCCGACACCCGCCTGGCCTACCTGCTGCCCCTGCTTGAGCGCGAAACCGAGTCGCTGCGCCTGGGCGAGGAGATACGCAGGCAGGCGCGGGAGAGCCTCAACCAGAAGGGCCGCGAAGCCATGCTGCGCGAACAGTTGCGCCAGATCCAGCGCGCGCTTGGCGAAGAAGGTGACGCACTGGCTGCCATGCGCCAGCGAGTAGCGGCGGCAACTCTCGCGCCCGAAGCCCGCCAGCAGGCAGAGCGCGAACTGGCCCAGCTAGCCCGCCTCTCTCCCGGTGCGCCAGAGTACAATGCTGTCTACACCTACATTGAGTGGCTACTCGGCCTGCCCTGGCAGGCGGCGCAGGAGCCAGCGATTGACCTGGCCTACGCTGCCGCCATCCTCGACCGCGATCATTATGGCCTGGCCGAAGTCAAGAGCCGCCTGCTTGATTACCTGGCTGTCCGCAAGCTGCGCCGTGAACGCGCTGTTCCTGCCCCAGTCGGGGGTGAAGCCGCACAAGGCTATGAGCCGATCCTTTGCCTGGTCGGGCCGCCGGGGGTGGGCAAGACTAGCCTGGGCCTGAGCATCGCGGCGGCTCTGGGGCGTGAGTTCGTGCGCCTGTCGTTGGGCGGCGTGCATGACGAGGCTGAGATTCGCGGCCATCGGCGCACCTACGTGGGCGCACTCCCTGGGCGGCTGGTGCAGGCGATCAGCAGGGCTGGGGTGAACAACCCGGTGGTGATGCTGGACGAGATCGACAAGCTGACCGACGACCAGCGCGGTAGCCCCGCCGCCGCCTTGCTAGAAGTGCTGGATCAGAGCCAGAACGCTACCTTCCGCGACAACTACCTGGAGGTGCCGTTCGATCTTTCGCACGTCCTCTTTGTCGCCACCGCCAACCAGCTTGACTCGCTGCCGGGAGCCTTGCGCGACCGCCTGGAGGTGATCGAGATCAGCGGCTATAGCGAGATGGAGAAGGTACAGATCGCCAGCCGCTACCTCGTCCCCCGCCAGCTTGCCGCCCATGCCCTTGAGCAACGCGAGGTTGATTGGTCGCTGGCGGTCTTGCGGACGCTGATCCGCAACTACACCCGCGAGGCTGGCGTGCGCGAACTTGAGCGTGAGATCGCAGCGGTCTGCCGTCGCCTGGCCCGGCGCATCGCCGAGGGGGGCGGGCAGGGGCGCACGATCAAGCTGAGCGCGAAGCTGCTAGCCGCTCTGCTGGGCAAACCGCGCTACCTGACTGATACGGCGGAGATGCTGGATCGGCCTGGCATTGCCATTGGCCTGGCCTGGACATCGGTCGGTGGCGATATTGTGTATATAGAAGCGAGCAAGATGCCCGGCCACCGCCAACTAACCGTCACCGGCCAGCTTGGCGAGGTGATGAAGGAGTCGGCGCAGGCGGCCCTTAGCTACGTGCGGGCACAAGCGGCCCAGTTGCAGATCGACCCCAACTTCTTCGACACCTGCGACCTGCATCTGCACCTACCCGCGGGGGCGATCCCCAAGGATGGGCCGAGCGCAGGGATCACTATCGCCGTTGCCATTGCCAGTATGCTAACTGGGCGACCCGTTCCCGCTGACCTGGCGATGACGGGCGAGATCACCCTGCGGGGGCGGGTGCTGCCCATCGGCGGCGTGCGCGAGAAGCTGTTGGCGGCGCACAGGGCGGGCCTCAAGCGGGTGATCGTCCCCGCCCTCAATCGGCACGACCTGGACGACCTGCCAGCGGAGATCAAGCGTGGGCTGGAGATCATCCCGGTCGAGTCGGTAGACGAGGTGTTCGCCATTGCTATTTGCGACCCGACTGAGGAGAAAAATCATACGCTGCTGCGCCGCCGCCAGCTAAGGCTGATCAAAGAGACTGCTACCCACGAGCAGGAGCCGCTCTGCGAGACGGAGATCCCCGCGCCGCTAGCCGCGCAATAGTAGGGTTGCCGCCCGGCCCGCTTTGTGCTATTATTATAAGCGTGCTGCAAGCCCCACACCCAAGCGAGGAGAGCGACCCCCGATGCCGCAGTCTACCAATCAGCCGACCGACCAGCCGGGCAGTAGTCAGCCCGACCAGCCCTTGAGCAACCAGCCTGCCCTGCCGTTGGTGCCGCCAAGCGTGACGCTTGCCGAGCAGCACGCTGGGGCTGAGAGCCTCCTTGCCAGCCAACCCAGCGACGGGGATACCACTGCCTTGCCGACGCTCCCCGAAGTCGCCCCGCCTTATGAGGATGAGGGGTTGGACAAGGAGCTTGCTGAGCCGCGCCCGCAGCACAGTAAGGACGCAACCGGCGACCTGACCAACCCTGTGCCGCTTGCTGCTGAAACCTGGGGTGGAAGTGCGCCGCGCAAGACCGCTGCTGTCACCGCGCCGTTGGACGAGGCGCAACTGGCCGAGGCAACCGCCTTGCCGCCGACCGCCCCACCAACCGCCCCGCTTGCCGAACTGCCGCCCCTCCCCCGCGAGACGATGGTTGCCGACCGCTATGCCGTCACCAACGTAGTTGAGAGCCACCCAACTGGCACGCCAATGTTCAACCTCTACCGGGTGATCGACGAGAAAAGCTACGAGGAATGTTGGGTCTGTGGCAGCAAGAACAACACCGCTGGCGAACTCTACTGCTCCGACTGCGGGGCGCAACTGACCAATAAGGTCTACGCCTTGCGCGAGCAGCCCGCTAGCGGAGCCGAGGGTGAGCGCGGCGAGAGCCTGCTCTATGCAAAGGGTTTCGCCCAAACCCAGGGTCTTCCCCGCATCTACAAGACATTCCGTGATAGCCAGCGTGACTATGCCTTGCTCGAAGAAGCGGGCGGCCAACCACTGGCCGCTTTCGCCCCCGTGACCCCCGCCGGTGAGCGGGTCAGCGAAGAACGGCTGCTAGCCTGGACACGCTCGCTGGCCTCGGCTCTCGCCCCGCTGCACGAGGGTGGGGTAGCCCTCGTCAACCTCAGTATTGCCAGCATCAACATTGCGGGCGGTGAACTGCCACGCATCGTGGACGTTAGCGACGCGCAGGAGGACGATGCAGCCGGGATTGCTGCCGACGTAGCCGCCCTCGCCCAGCTAGCCGCCGCCTTCCTGACCAGCCCACTGACAGAGGGCAAGACCCCCACCAGCAGCGACCCTGCCACCCTCAGCGACCTCCTGGCCGAGGCCATCGGTGGCCGCTACAAGGATGCCGACGATTTCGCTGAAGCCCTCGACCACTATCGGGAGGAGGGGCAGACCCCCGCCACCCTCAGCCTGCTGCTCGCGGCTGGCACCCATGTGGGCATGGTTCGCAAGCTGAACGAGGACTCGCTGCTTACCCTCGACTTTAGCGCAGTGGAAACCGATCACCA
>JBBROH010000050.1:0-21629 GCA_038229595.1 Chloroflexia bacterium
AGGTTGCTGGCGTGTTCGCGCTGGCCGCCAGGGTCGCCCACCTGCATCTCGTCCACCATCGCCTGGTTGATCGCGTAGGTGCCGCTACTTACCTGGGCGCGAAAGAGGCCGCCCCGCCCAACTACCACGCCAACCTCCGCCAACTTCGTCTGCTTGCTATCTAGCAGGGCAGCAATGTCAGCCCGCCGCATCGGAAAGTGGTCGGCGATGCGCGGATACTTCGCCAAATCTGCCGCACTGTGGGTGATCGTCTCCGCCCACACCTCGCGCAGCGGCTCATCTACCCCTTCGGGCTGGGGCGCAGCGGGTGCAGCGAACAGGGCCACTTTGGTACTGGTACTACCGGGGTTGATGGTCAGGATCAGGGTGTCTGCTGTGGGCATTTGACCTCCGGGGGCTAACCGCGCAGGCGCAGGCGGTCTACCAGGGTAGCGGCAAAGTAGTTGCGCGGCTGGATGCGGGCCATGAGCGCGGTGATCGGGCTGGCCTGCACCCGCATGGTGTCACCAATCTGCATCTGGATGTCCTGCTGGCCGTCTACGGTGATCAGTGCGTCAGTCGCTTTGGTGATCTGAAGTTCGAGGATCGCCTGTTCGGGCAGCACCAGGCTGCGAACGAGGGCAAGGTAGGGGGCGATGGGGATCACAGTGATCGCCCGCGATTCGGGGGTGACAATGGGGCCGCCCGCTGCCAGACAGTAGGCGGTGCTGCCCGTCGGGGTGGCGAAGATGATGCCGTCGGCCACGTAGGTGGTCAGCACTGCGCCGTCCACGTTGAGGATGCACTCTACCACGCGGGAGAGCGAGCCGCGATTGGCTACGATGTCGTTGAAGGCGTGGAAGGTGTTGATCGTCTTGCTGCCACGGATCAACTCACCCTGCAACATCAGCCGCTGCTCAATCCAGTAATCGCCCGCGACGAAGCGCGGCAAGCTGGCGACCGCCTGCTCCGCGACCAGTTCGGTCAGGAAGCCGACCTTACCCAGGTTGATGCCGACGATAGGGATGCCCAGCGGGGCAGCGACGCGGGCGGTTCGCAAGATGGTGCCGTCGCCGCCGAAGCTAAAGATCAGGTCCAGGCGATCTCCGCGCCCAAAGCAGTGGTCGATCTCCGAGTCGTGGCACTCGCGCACACTGACTCCCTGCTGCTCCAACGCGCTGTGCATCTCGCTGGCAAGCTGGACGGCTCCCGCCTTGTTCTCGTTGACCACGAAACCTACTTCTTTGATTTTAGGCTGCGGTTGGCTATGGTGATTGTCGCTCAAGGTTGGCTTCCTTCTTGTTCTACTATCGGGTTGTTGACGGCCTGTTTGATCTCGGCGGCCACGTCCAGCGGCGGCCCCGGCTGGCGGGTCAGGTGGGCCAGGAACTCGACGTTGCCAGCTGGCCCCGTGATTGGCGAACGCACGTAGCCCCGCAGGTAGAGGGCTAGCTCTGGATTAGCCTGGTTATAACTGATCAGCCAGGCCGCCAGGTCGCGCAGCACTGCCCGATGCAGAGCGGGTTCGCGCACCACCCCGCCCTTGCCCACCTGCTCCCTGCCCACCTCGAACTGCGGCTTGACCAGAGCGACAATCCAGCCGTCGACGGCCAGTAGACGAGCAGCGGCGGGCAGCACGAGGTTGAGGCCGATGAATGAGGTGTCTATTGTAGCAAGCTGCACCGCTTCTGGCAAGTGGGCCACGTAGCGGATGTTTACCCCTTCCATCACCACCACGCGAGGGTCATTACGCAGCTTCCAGGCAAGCTGGTTTGTGCCAACATCTATGCAGTAGACGAGGATTGCGCCGTTCTGCAAGAGGCAGTCGGTGAAGCCGCCGGTGGAGGAGCCGATGTCGGCGCAGGTCTTGCCCGCCACTTGTTCGCGCAAGCCAAAGTGTTGCAGGGCGTGGGCGAGCTTGAGGCCGCCGCGACTGACGTAGGGGATGCCGCCGCGCACCTCCAGCGGCAGGTCGGGCAGGATCGCCATACCCGCCTTGTCCATGCGCTGCTGACCACTGTAAATCTGCCCAGCCATGATCATCGCCTGCGCCTGCGACCGCGACTCGGCCAGTCCACGCTCGACAAGCAGCACGTCCAACCGCTCCTTCTTTGCTTTAGCGGTCATCTGCGCCACCAGTAGTAGCTATCATACTGCCCAACCAGCCGAAAGTTGCTGGCGAGGTAGCTGGGCAGGGCGGGGTCGTCACTGGCAACATCGGCAGTGAGGGTGCGGTAGCCGCTCGCGAGCGATTGGCAGGCCCCGGCCAGCAGCAGCATGGTGGCGGGCTGGTGGGCTAGCGCAACGACCAGATGACGCAGGTGGGCGGCCTCTGCACTATCGCCCGCCTCGGCCACGCTGAAGCCGACCGCTTCGCCCTGAGCGAGTAGCACCCTGTTACCCAGCAGCGACCACTGATCGCCGCGCCCCGCGTAGTTCGCCAGCGTGCTGCGGATCAACTCTGGGCTGGGGTGGTTGATATGGTAGCCGGGGGTGCTGCGGATCGCAGCGGCGAAGGTTGGGGTGAGGTCGCCGACATGGCGGGGTAGCAGGCTAGCCAGGCTTTAGCCAACCAGGTCGGGGGGTGAGGCTGGGCGATCTTCCATCGCCAGAGTGAGTTGCTGCTCGCTGCTGCGGGTGAAGGTAGCGAAGTGGCGCAGCCAGGCTGGATTGGCCGGGGCGAAGGAGCTAACTATCGCCCTGTACTTCTCTTGTAGGTAGCCAAGTGCGGTAGGCAGCAGCGCGTCTGCGTCCCCGTCGGTCAGGGCGTGGTAGAACAGGATTTGCTGTGCGTCGGCGGCCAAGTGCGACTGACGGCTGAGGAGGAAGCCCCGCGCCCGGCCATCGTCCTCCAACAGCAGGCGGCTGACGATGGGCAGGTGCCAGGCGTGGAAGATGTTGGAGAGCGGATCGGAGCCGGTGCGCTCCTGGTAGTCGGCGACGACGGTGGGCGGGAACTGCTCGTCTGCGCCCACGACGGCCAGGGTGTAGTCTGCCATAATGCTCCCCCTGTACACTCGCACAGCAACAACTGACGGCGGGCGTAACGCCCTGTTCTTCTCCAACAACGCACTAAAGCGGGCGGACTGGATGTGGCAGATAGCCAGGGCCACGCCGTCGGCGGCATCATCGGGGGTGGGCGCAACCTTGAGCTTGAGGATCATCCGCACCATCTCCTGCACCTGCTGCTTCTCGGCCCTGCCATAGCCAACCACCGCCTGCTTGACCTCCATCGGCGTGTACTCAAAGACGTTGAGGCTACGGTGAGCGGCAGCCAGCACCGCTACACCGCGAGCCTGGCCCACGCTGATGGCAGTGTTCACGTTCTTGCCGAAGAACAGTTCCTCGATTGACATAATTTCGGGGTGCAGGCGGTCAATAACCGCCAACACCCCAGCGTAGAGGATCGGCAGCCGCTCGGTCAGCGGTGCCTTAGCCCGCGTGGTGATCGCTCCATACTCGACCAGTTGGAGGTTGCTGCCACCCGCGTCCGCATCTACCACGCCCCAGCCCATGATCGCAGTGCCAGGGTCAAGGCCAAGCACGCGCATCACTATTCCAGCCCGGCCATTGCCGCCTCGGTAAACTCAAGATTGGTGTAGACCTGCTGCACGTCGTCCAACTCCTCCAACTTCTCGACCAGGCGCATCACCTTCGCGGTGTCGTTCGCATCCAGTTCCATCGTGGTGGTGGGGGTCATGGTGCGCTCAGAGGATGTGACTTTGAAGCCAGCGGCGTTGAGGCTCTCGGTCGTAGCCCGCAGGCCAGCGAGTGGGACGTAGACGATCACGTTGTCTTCCTCATCACTCTGCACGTCGTCGGCCCCGGCCTCGATAGCGGCTAGCTCGATCTCGTCCACGCTGTACTTCTCTGGCTCAATGGCGATCATGCCCTGGCTCTTGAACATCCAGATCACCGAACCGTTCTCGCCGAGATTGCCGCCGCTCCTGCTCATTGCAGCGCGGATTTCGCCAACGGTGCGGTTGCGGTTGTCGGTCAGAGCCTGGATGATGATCGCCGACCCAACTGGGCCGTAGCCCTCGTAGGTGATCTCCTCGTAGTTGCTCCCCTCCGCGCTGGCCCCGGCCCCGCGTGCGATAGCGCGGTCAATGTTCTCCGAAGGCATACTCTCGATCCGGGCCTTCTGCACAGCGAGGCGAAGGCGGAAGTTGGTGTCTACGCTGGCCCCCCCCTCTTTGGCAGCGGTGGTGATCTCACGACCTAGCTTGGTAAACATCTGGCCGCGCCGAGAGTCGGTGATCTCCTTCTTGCGGCGGATCGTTGCCCATTTGGAATGTCCAGACATAGCAATGCTCCCTATCATGTCATGTAGTCATGGTCGGCTGGCGGCTGCTTTGCTTGCGGCCCACCTACCCTGGTTGACCACAATTATACCATGCTGGCGCAAGGGCGGGCAAGCACGAGCTTGGGTTTCAAGTTCTTGCCGTCACCCGCTCTTTGCAGTTCTGGTACCTGGCCCGTTCTATCAGCGCGTGCCGTCATGCGTGTTGCGCTGCCGTCCTGTTCTCGCTGGTCGCCCCGTCGGCTCACTTGTCACCTTACTACTGCCTGCGCCTCAGGCACCGTCTCCAGGCTCTGCAATGCGACTGCTAGCGCAGCAGGCTTGGCCGCCACTGCAAGACAATCAATGGCATCCCCCCTTGCCCACTGCTCGTTAGCTGTGCTATAATTATGTAAAGACAAAGCTGGATAGTGGAGGCGGGCCGATGGACGCAGTGCTTGTGCTATTGATCGCTCTGGGTGCGGTGGTGGTTGCTGGCGGGATTGGCTGGGCGGTCTACCGCCGCTACTTTCCACAGCAACGCCGCCCACAGTCGCGTACTGCCAGCGGCCCCCTACGCGAAGGGGGAGGAGAGAGCCAGCCCCCTCCTGCTGTGCAGCAGCGTAGCAACCCCCCCCCACTAGCAGCCGCAGCGCAGCGCAGTAGCACCCCGGCTAGCCCAGCAATCCGCCGCAGCAGCAATCCAATCCCCGCTGTGGCCTCGCTCAGCACAACCCGCACTGTCGCTCCGGTAACGGGCAGCTTCAGCCGCCAGCCGCTTGCCACTGGCCCAGCTTTGGCGGCCCAACCAGTTAGCCGCCCGCTTGCGGGGCAGCCTACCCGCGAGATCACCCGCCTCACCCCTGCGCCTACCCCTGCTCGTCCCTTGCGCGGTCGTCTACGCCGCCTGACTGACAACCCAAGTGGCACGCTCGGTAGCGACGACGCTCAACTGGCCCAGGCAGTGACGGCAGCAGAAGCCAACCGCAACCGCCCCTACCTGCCTGAACTGGCCCCACCGCGCTCGCGCACTGGCCGCCTACGCCTGCGCTCAGTAGACGAGGAAGGCGCACTTGGAGCCAGTACTCCCTTCGCTATCTTCTTGCTGGTCGCAGTCCTCGCTGTAGTTGGCGGGGTCGGCTGGCTGGGCTACAACACCTTTGTTGCTCGACCGGCTCCGCGTGAGCAGTTTGCGGTCTACGTCGCCCGCTTTGGCAGCAGCACCGCCAGCGACCGCCTGACGGACGAGTTGCTCAAGCGCGACCTGCCTGCCGCCCTCAGCCGCCAGCAGGCCGCCAGCCTGCACGTCTACGAACTGGGCGAGAGCGTCACCGACCCGCAGCAGGCCATAGCCGCCGCCAACCGCCGTAACGCAGACCTGCTACTCTGGGGGGTGGCGGACGAGGGGGGCGGCAGCTTCAGCCCACACATCACGGTCAACTTCGACGACTCGCCCAATCGCTACCAACGGCAGGGTATTGCCAGCCAGCTACTCAACCTCAGCGACCTCTCGCTCGGCAGCCAGCCGCGCAGCCGCCAGGCCGATGTGGTAGCCCTGGTCGCAGCCCTCACCTACTATGGGCGCGACGATGCGGCTAGCGCAGCTAGCGAACTGGCGAAGCTGACTGACAAGCCGCTAGCCGCTGCTGCCACCCACTTCTACCACGCCAACGCTCTAGCCATGCTAGGCAACTACCGGGCGGCGGTGGCAGAGTATCAGCAAGCGGGTGGGCTGGACGACGCGGCTACGCTCAACAACCGCGGGGTGGCATTGCTGGACAGCGGCAACCCGACCGCCGCCCTCGCCGACTTCAACAACGCGATCAACCGTCTGGGTGGCACCACCAATGCCCCGGCTCGTGGCCTCTACCCGCTTCGCAACCGTGCGCTGGCGAAGGAGCAGCTTGGCGACCGCCAGGGCGCGTTGGAGGACATCAACCTCGCGCTCAAACTCAACCTCAACTTTGCGCCCGCCCTCTATGACCGCGCCCGGCTCGGCTACGACCTCGAAGCGCGTAAGGGCGACGCGAAGCAGGCTAGCCAGGACTATCTGGCCGCGATCAGCCGTGACCCAGAGTACGCCGACGCTTACGTGGGCGAAGGTGCGCTCTGGTTGGCGCGGCTGAACGACGTGGGCCAGGCGCAGAACTACCTCGGCAAGGGGCGCGGGTTGCTGGAAGGCTGGTTGAATGAACTGAACACAGCCCAGGCAGTGAAGAAGAACAAGAACGAGCCAACCGAGCAGATCGCCGACCGCATCCTGACCCTCAACCGCAGTCTGGGCAATGCACAATACTGGCAGGGTCGCCTCAATATCGTGCAAGGGCAGGCTGCGGCAGGCGACAACTTCTTCCAGGGTGTCCTCAACCGGGTGCAGGGCAAGGTCAACGGCTTCGAGCAGGCGGTGGTGGAGCTGACCGCCGCCCTCGCCAGCCGCCCCCGCTGGTACGAGCCGCAGTACCAGCTAGCCCGCGCCCGCTGGGGCCAGGGTCAACTCGCCCAGGCGTTGGCCGAACTGGACAAGGCGAAGCAGATCGACCCCCGCCGCCGCGAAGCCTACGTCCTCACCGCCGCGATCTACCAGCAGCAGGGCCAGACCGATGCGGCTCTCGCCCAGTACAGCAGCCTGCTGCAACTCAACCCCGAAGATAGCAGCGTCTATCTCGCGCTTGCCAGCTACTACAAGTCGTTGGGGCGGCCCGCCGACGCGGAGGCAACTTACCGCCGCGCCGTTGCTACCAACGCTAGCACTGCTGATGACTTCTACAACCAGGGTCTCGCCTACGACGAACTGAAGGATACGCAGGGGGCAGCTACTGCCTACCAGCAGGCGGCGAAGCTGAACGCTGGCTCGGCGGACGCGCACCTGCACCTGGCTATTGCCGCCGAGCGGCTAAACCAGTACGATTTGGCGATTGGCGAGTACCAGCGGGCGGCACAACTGGGCAGCCCAGCCGACAGTGCAAACTACCGCAGCGGCAGGGTCGCTCTGCTGAAGGGGGATCGGGAGGCTGCCCTGGCTTACTGGCTGGCGGCGGTCAAGGTGAACCCCGGCTATCTGCCCGCGCAATACTCGCTTGCTCAGTATTATCGGCAGGCGGGCGACAACGGGCGGGCAGCGCAGGCTTACATTGCCACCCTCAATGCCGCTCCCGCTACCGCTGCTGGCGAAGGGCTGGATGCCAGCGTGATCGCCGTCGATAGTCACCTACAACTAGGCAACCTCTATCAGATTGCCGGGCGCACTAGTGATGCTGCCCGCGAGTACGATGCAGTGCTGACTGCCCGCCAGGATATCGAGACTGCCATCCTGGTCTGCAAGTTCTACGCCCGCCAGGGCAACGTGGGGGCGGTCAGTGGGCTACTGCCAGGCATTGAGCAGTTGCAGGCCGCCTCGCCCGCCTCACCCTACTGTCTAGGCCTCGCTCAACTAAATAGCGGCGACGACAATCAGGACACGAACGCAGTCAAGAACCTGGAGACCGCCAGGGAGCGCGCCCCCAACGACCCCGATATGCTGAACGCCCTCGGCCAGGCTTACCTCAAGGTGGGCGATAGAGATAAGGCGGCGCAGAGCTTCAATACTGTGCTGCTGGCGGATGGGCGCAACAGCAACGCCATGCTTGGCCTCGGCGACGTAGAGGAGCGCAAGGGCAATGCCACTGCCGCCCTCGACCGCTACAAGCAGGCGGTCAACCTGGACGGCAACAACGCGGCGGCCTTGACTGCCTACGGCAAGGCTCTGGCGAAGGACAACCGCGATGAGGCCGAACGCTACTACCGCAAGGCGATTGAGAAGGACGCTCTGCTGGCCCGCCCGCATCTCGAACTCGGTCTGGTGCTAACCGCGAAGAACAACGAAGCAGGAGCACTGGCCCAGTACCAGCAGGCTGCTACCCTGCGCCCAAGCTGGGGGTTGGCTCACTACTACGTGGGTAGGTCGCTGTTGAAAAAGGGCGACATGAGCGGTTCGCTGGGTGAACTGAAGCTGGCGACTCAACTCAGCCCCCGCCAACCGGAGCCGTTTGCCGCCCTGGGTGATGCCTACCGCGCCGCTGGGCGCAGCAACTATGACGCGGCTAGCGCGGCTTACCAGCAGGCAGTAGACCTCAAGCCCGACTATGCCGAAGCCTGGTTGTCGCTCGGTCAGACCCAACAGGAGAAGGGTGACGTGGTGGCCGCCAGCCGCTCCTACGCGCAGGCGAAGGCGGCAGCAGGCAGCGACCCCGACCTACAACGCCGCGCCCAAGAAGCCCTCGACCGCCTCAATCGCTGAGCGTAGTGGAGGGCGGCTGGCTGCAATGCTAAGCCGCTCCAATCTGTTGCAAGGCTGGGCAGCAGGCCAGCACATTGCTTGATTTTTCACGAACTTTAGGTTATACTACCCCCGAAACAGGGACGGAGTTGGTTAGGGGAAGGGGATCGTGGATGCTGGATCGCTCTACTATGCGCGCCCTGGCGATCATGTCGCAACTCGGCCTGAGCATTGCCCTCCCGATGCTTGCTGGGGTCTTGCTGGGGACGTGGCTCGACGGTCAGTTGCGAACCGGCCCGCTGTTTACCCTGCTGGGGATCGCGGTTGGCCTGGTACTTGCAGTGCTGATCCTTGCTCGCCTATTCAAGTTCCAACGCAGCAAAGAGGACATCGCGGCGGAGGCAGCTAAGCGCGCCACCCGTGCGCAGGAGAAGGCAGCGATTGCCGCCTCGCACGCTGCCGCAGACGCAGCCCTACAACGTGCCTTGCTGGACGAGCCGGGCGAAGCTGAACAACTCGATCACGACCGGCCCAACTAGCCGGTTTTTGGCAAATTATAGACAGAAGTGGAGGACCTATGTTCCACGCACTGCCTTTCCTGGCTGAGGGTGCAGAGAAAGTTACGGACACCACCAGTTTCGTGGTAGATGGTCATCTGCCCGACACAGCCCCGCACATCTCGATCAGTGCAGAGACGCTGTTCAACCTCGGCCCGCTACCGGTGACTAACTCGATGTTGAACAGCACGGTTGCCGCCTTGCTGCTGCTTGGTCTCGGCCTGCTGGTCGCCCGCGCGGCCAGGTTGGTACCAGGGCGGGGGCAGAGCATCTTTGAGAGCATCGTTGAGTTCCTGCTCAACCTGGTAGAGGGGGCGGCGGGCAAGAAGGTTGGTCGCCAGATTTTCCCCTTCATCGTCACCGCCTTCTGCTACATCCTGCTTGCCAACTGGCTCGGCATCCTCCCCTTCTTCGGCGAGTCGTTGCGGGTGCGGAGTGCAGTCACTGGTGAGCTTGTCCCCCTCTTTCGGGCTGCCAATGCCGACCTGAACAGCACCCTCGCCCTGGCTATCGTCTCGGTGATCGCGGTGCAAGTCTGGGGCATTCGCGCGCACGGCGTGGGCGGCCACTTCAAGCACTTCTTTAATCCCATGCACGCGATTGATGAGGTTAGCCACCTGATCTCGCTCTCTGCCCGGCTATTCGGCAACGTGTTCGGCGGTGAAGTGCTGGTCTCGATCATGTACTTCCTGCTCGGCAGCCTGTTTGTCGGCTTTGGCACCGTAATCTTCCTCGGTCTGGAGTTGTTCTTCGGCCTGATCCAGGCACTGGTGTTCAGCTTCCTCACCTTGCTCTATATTAGCCTTGCTAGCCAGAGCGAACACCCAGAGGAGCATGAGGGCGCACATGGCCCCAGCCGCGACCTGCCTGCCAGCAAGGTCGAACCCTACACCCAGCAGTCCGTTCCCGGCAACTAACGCCAACTAAGCTGACCGGGGCTGGTCAGCACCCATCGGGGTTTGCAGTACCCCCAACCGGCCCGCGCGCTCCACGAGCCGCATCAACACACAACATCATGTGCTTTACGCAACAAGGAGGAGAGACAAGTGGATTTCATGCACGCAGCTACAGTTCTAGCCCAGGCCACCACCACTGATGTGGGACCCAATGCGATCAAGCAGGCTGCCCGCCTCGCTGCTGGCCTCGCTATTGGTATCGGCGGAGTCGGCCCTGGTATTGGCATCGGGATCGCCACCTTCGGCGCAATGCAGGCCATTGGCCGCAACCCAGAGGCTGAAGGCCCCGTTCGTACCACCCTGGTTCTCGGCGCAGGTCTGGCCGAAGCTGTCGCCATCTACGCCTTCGTGGTCGCCCTCGCCCTGATCTTCGCCGTCTAGTTTCGCCAGCAGAGCCAACCCCGAAGCCCTGTACCATCCGGTGTGCTGCGTCCGGTTCGCCTGACGCGGCACACCAACGGCAAGCACAGCCCAACTTGCCAGCCCCAAGCACAATAGAATGAGGTAAGACAAGATGGCCCAGTTTAGTACCCTGCTCACCAGCATTCTCGCCGCCGAGGGTGACAAGGCCGCCGTGGTGGCGGCTAGTGGTGGCATCAATATCAATCTTTGGATCATCGCTTACCAGGTGATCGCCTTCCTGCTCCTGATCCTTGCCATGCGTGCCTGGGTGATCGGCCCAGTCCTCAAGGTGATCGACGAGCGGCGCGCCCGCATCGAGGAGAGCATGGTGAACGCCGAGCAGATCAAGCGCGACCTGACGGCAGCGCAAGATAACAGCCAGCGCATCCTGAACGAGGCTCGTACCCAGGCCCAGCAGAATATTGCCAACGCCCAGAAGCAAGGCGAGACCTTGCTCGCGCAGAGCCGCAGCGAGGCCCAACAGCAGGGTTCGCAGTTGATCAGCCGCGCCCAGCAGGAGATCGAGGCGCAGAAGGAGCAGGCGAAGGCCGAGTTGCGGCAGGAGGTCGCCAGCCTGGCGATCATGGCTGCGGGCCGTGTGGTGCGCCAGAACCTTAACAGTGACACCAACCGCCGCCTGGTTGACGAGGCGTTGGTCGAGGCTGAGCAGAGCGGTTCGCGGAGGGCTGGCTGATGGCTAGTGCAGCACTGGCCCGCCGCTACGCCCAGGCCGCCTTCGAGATCGCTCAGGAGAAGGGCCAGCTTGACGAGTGGAAGGCCGAGCTTGACCGCATCGGCATTACCTTCCAAAGTCCGCGCATGGCTGCTGTCTTTGACGACCCCAAGTACACGCGGGAGGAGCGCGAACAGGCACTCGCCCAACTGCTGCAAGGCAAGGTCAACCCGCTAGTCTACAACCTGGTCAGGCTGCTAGTCGAGCGTGGGCGGGTGGGCCGCATCCCCCAGATTGTGCGTGAGTTCACCAAGATGTACAACCAGGCCCGCAATATAGCGGTTGCCGACGTAACTACCGCCACCGAACTGGATGAGGGCGGCAGGCAGCGGGTGATCGCCACCCTGGGGCGGATCACCGGCAAGCAAGTGCAGCTACGCACCCATGTTGACCCAGCGATTCTTGGTGGCCTGGTAGCCCGCGTGGGTGACGAACTGATTGATGCCAGCGTTGCCACCCGCCTGCAAGAACTGGGGCGCAGGTTGACCGCCCGCTGATGGGTTTATCGGCTGGTGTGCCAAAGCACTCCACCACATCTGCTAAGAGGTTGCGGGGGCTGTGACCCCCTTCACAAGAGGAGAGCCGAAGATGGCGATTGCAGAAGAAATTAGCTCTATTATTAAGCAGCAGATCGAGCAGACTGATGCGGGCGTGCGTACCACCAACGTTGGCACTGTGGTAGAGATCGGCGACGGGATCGCCACTGTCTACGGTCTCAGCAACGTGATGGCTCAGGAACTTGTCCTGTTCAAGCGCACTGGCGTAACCGGCCTGGCCTTCAACCTGGAGGAGGAGAGCGTCGGCGTGATCATCCTCGGCCCCTACACCCACATCCAGGAGGGTGATGAGGTAGAGGCGACCGGCACGATTTCCTCGCTGCCAGTTGGCGATGCTCTGCTTGGCCGCGTAGTCAACACCCTCGGTGTGCCACTAGACGGCAAGGGGGCGATTGCCAGCACCGAACGCCGCCCGCTCGAACTGATCGCCCCCGGTGTGGTCTACCGCAAAGGAGTGAACACCCCGCTGCAAACTGGGATCAAGCCGATTGACGCAATGATCCCGATTGGTCGCGGCCAACGTGAACTGATCATTGGTGATCGCCAGACGGGGAAGACTGCGGTTGCCATCGACACGATCATCAACCAGAAGGGCCAGAATGTAATCTGCATCTACGTGGCTATTGGGCAGAAGACGGCCCAGATCGCCCAGGTGCAGGCTACCCTCGAACGCTACGGCGCAATGGAGCATACGATCATCGTGGCCGCCTCTGCTGCCGATCCCGCCCCCTTGCAGTACCTGGCCCCCTACGCTGGGGCTGCTATTGGCGAATACTTTATGCACAAGGGTATGGACGCGCTGGTGGTCTTCGACGACCTGAGCAAGCACGCGGCGGCTTACCGCCAGGTGAGCCTGCTGATCCGCCGCCCACCCGGACGCGAAGCCTACCCCGGCGACGTGTTCTACCTGCACAGCCGCTTGCTAGAGCGTGCTGCCCGCCTGGACGAAGCGTATGGTGGCGGTAGCCTGACGGCCCTGCCGATCATTGAGACGCAGGCCAACGACGTGTCTGCTTACATCCCCACCAACGTGATCTCGATTACCGACGGCCAAATCTTTTTGGAAGCCGACCTGTTCAACGCTGGCATCCGCCCCGCAATGAACGTTGGCATCTCGGTCAGCCGCGTGGGTAGCTCGGCGCAGACGAAGGCGATGAAGCAGGTGGCCGGTAAGCTGAAGCTCGACATGGCCCAGTTCCGCGAACTGGCGGCCTTTGCCAGCTTTGGTAGCGACCTGGACAAGGGGACGCAGAACCAGATCAATCGCGGCCTCCGTACCCAGGAGATCCTCAAGCAGCCCCAGTACCAGCCGCTCAGTCTGGCCCAGCAAGTGACGATCCTGTTCGCTGTCTCCAACGGCTTCCTGGACAACGTACCGGTGGAGCAGGTTCGCAACTACGAGCAGAACTTCCACCAGTTTATGGCTGGTAGCTACGGGCCGCTGGTGGAGGAGATCATGCGCGACAAGAAGCTCAGTGACCCGGCGATTGAGACGCTGAAGGCTGCGATTGGCGAGTTCAACCAGGCCAACGGCTACAGCCAGGCTCCGGCAGCGGCCAAGTAGTTACGGCGGTCGGCAATGACGACTTTGTAGGGGAGAACGAATAGTGCCTAGTACAAGAGAACTGCGCCGCCGTATCAGCAGCGTCAAGAACATCGCCAAGACAACGAAGGCGATGGAGACGGTCGCCTCCAGTCGGATGCGCCGCGCCCAGCAGACGGTGATCGCTACCCGCCCCTACGCCAGCAAGATGCTTGAGATCATCCGCAACCTCTCGCAGCGGGTGGATGTGAGCGACGGCGCACATCCGCTCTTGCAGCAGCGCACGATCAAGAATGTCGGCGTGGTAATGATCACAGGCGACAAGGGGCTGGTCGGTAGCCTGAACAGCAATGTGATCCGCCGCACCACTCGCTTCATCCTTAATGAGGCGGGCGCGCCGGTTAACCTGGTCACGGTCGGCAAGAAGGGCCGCGACTTCATGATCCGCTATGGCCGCAATGTGGTGGCCGAGTTCACCGGCATGGGGGCCAAGCCGCAGTTGCAGGACATCAGCGGCGTGGGCCGCCTCGTCACCGACGCTTACATCAGCGGCCAGGTGGATGCGGTCTACCTGATCTACACCGACTTCATCAACACCCTAATCCAGCGGCCCGTGATGCTCAAGCTGCTGCCGATTGACCCGAACGCCCCCCAACAGGTGCAGATCGGGGTGAACCTGCCAGAGGTGGACACCACGCATAAGGCGGTGGACTACATCTATGAGCCAGGACCACAACAGTTGCTCAACGCGCTGCTGCCCCGCTTCGTCGAAGTGCTGATCTACCAGGCGTTGCTGGAGTCGGTGGCTAGCGAACAGAGCGCACAGATGGTGGCGATGAAGAACGCGACCCAGAACGCCAATGACCTCGTATCCGACCTTACCCTGACCTACAACAAGGTGCGCCAGGCCAACATCACGAAGGAGATTTCTGAAATCTCTGCCGGGGCCGATGCACTGAAGGGCTAGTATCTAGAGGAGATAAACTATGACTACGGCAACACGTGTGCAGGGCAAGGTCTTGCAGATCATGGGGCCGGTGGTGGACGTAGAGTTCCCCGCCGAGCAACTACCCGAAATCTACAACGCGGTGGAGATTCCGCTCGACCGCCAGACGCTTGAGGCGTTGGGCGAGGCTAATATGGGTGGCCGCCTGGAAATCAAGGATGTATCAAAGGCTGACAGCAAGATGGTGCAGGGTGGCATCAGCAGCACCAGCCGGATCATCGTTGAAGTACAGCAGCACCTGGGCAACAACGCTGTGCGCTGCGTTGCCATGTCCAGCACCGACGGCCTGCGGCGCGGAATGGCCGCCAACGACCTCGGCGGCCCGATCAGCGTGCCGGTGGGGACTGGCACTCTCGGTCGCATCTTCAATGTGTTGGGCGATGCGATTGACGAGCGCGGCCCGGTGGTCTCTGAGAAGCGGTACAGCATCCACCGGGCTGCCCCCAACTTCGAGGACATCACCACTGAAGCGCGGATGTTTGAGACCGGCATCAAGGTGATCGACCTGGTTGCCCCCTTCACCGAAGGCGGCAAGATCGGTATCTTCGGCGGCGCAGGGGTGGGCAAAACAGTGACGATCACCGAACTGATCCACAACGTAGCCCAGGAGCGCAGCGGCTACTCCGTCTTCTGCGGGGTGGGTGAGCGCAGCCGCGAAGGCAATGATATGTGGCACGACCTGGAAGACAGCGGCGTGATCGACAAGACCGCGATGGTCTTCGGCCAGATGAACGAGCCGCCCGGTGCGCGCCTGCGGGTGGCCTTGACTGGCATGGCAATGGCCGAATACTTCCGTGATGAGGAGAAGCGCGACGTGCTGATCTTCATTGACAACATCTTCCGTTATGTACAGGCTGGCTCCGAAGTGTCTGCGCTACTGGGGCGGATGCCCTCTGCCGTGGGCTACCAGCCGACGTTGGCAAGCGAGATGGGCCAGTTGCAGGAACGCATCGCCTCTACCCGCAACGGCTCGATCACCTCGGTGCAGACCGTCTACGTCCCCGCCGACGACTACACCGACCCAGCCCCCGCCGCAGTGTTTGCCTTCCTCGACGCTACCCTGTCGCTGGATCGCGGCCTGTTCGCCAGCGGCTTCTTCCCAGCAGTTGACCCGCTAGCCTCGACCAGCCGTATCCTCGACCCGCAGGTTGTGGGCCAGGAACACTATGACATAGCCCAGCAGGTCAAGCGGGTGCTGCAACAGTACAAGGACTTGCAGGACATCATTGCCATTCTCGGCACCGAGGAGTTGAGCGAAGACCAGAAGCTGACGGTAGGCCGCGCCCGCCGCCTGCAACGCTTCCTCACCCAGCCCTTCTTCACCGCCGAGCAGTTCACTGGCACCCCCGGCCAGTACGTCTCGATCAAGGAGACTGTGCGCGGCTGCCGCGAAATCCTCGAAGGCAAGCACGACAACCTGCCAGAGCAGGCTTTTTACCTGATCAGCACCATAGACGCGGTGCTTGAGAAGGCTAAGACGATGCAGGGCTAATCCTGTGGCATCTGCCTGCGGATTGCTACACACAAGCACGGAGGGGCGGGCGGCCTGCCTGCCCTTTCATGCTGATCAGCTAGACGTGGCCTCAAGTGGCTGGGCGCGGACATTTGGCCCACGATGTGATATAATAGCCCCGAAGTGAGGAGTAAAGCATGGCATTGCACCTTGAAATCGTTACCGCCGAGCGGGTGGTGTTCAGCGACGACGTAGACGAAATCGTGGCTCCTGGTATTGAGGGCGAACTGGGCATCCTGACCAACCACGCCCCACTCTTTACCATCCTGGCGACCGGCCCGGCTCGCATCAAGAAGGGGGCCGAGGAGACCGACCTGCTGATCTCTGGCGGCTTTCTGGAAGTGAGCAACAACCGCGTCACCATCCTGGCCGACGTTGCCAAGCGCGCCGAGGAGATCGACCTGGCCGCCGCCGAGTCTGCCCGCCAGCGGGCTGAGGTGACCACCCGCGAGGGGGTACGCGGCACAGCAGAGCTTGACGCTTCGGCCCTGCGCCGCAGCCTGGCCGAAATCCGGGTCGTCCGCCGCTACCGCGCCCGGCGGGGCAGCAGTGCTGGCAGCGACAACAATAACCTCTAAGCAGCTTGCCAGCGAAGCGGTACTATGTAGCTACCAACCTCTAGCCGCGCTCTGCTGTACTGACCAGGTAGGGACGTGACTGGAGCGCGCCCTTGCTGCATGATGATTGCAATTAAACTTTGGGCTGCCTGGCAAGCGGGTTGCGGCCCATATGGAGAGTTGAGCAGATGGCTTTTGCACAGCAGATTGGTATTGACCTGGGTACGGCTAACGTGCTGGTCTACGTCAAAGGTAAGGGGATCGTCCTCAACGAGCCAAGCGCAGTCGCACTCTCGACCAAGGATGGACGAGTGAAGGCGGTTGGGCGGTCGGCCTACGATATGCTAGGCCGCACGCCAGAGACGATTGAGGTGATCAAGCCGATGTCCAACGGCGTGATCGCTGACTACCAGGTGACAGAAGCGATGATGCGCCACTTCATTGGCAAGGCGCGGGGTCGCTACTTCAATATCACGCGCCCAGAGGTGATGATCAGCATCCCGGCTGGGGTGACAAGCGTGGAGCGTAGGGCAGTGCGTCGCGCTGCGTTGGAGGCGAAGGCGCGCGTGGTTCACCTGATCCGCGAACCGCTGGCCGCTGCTCTCGGTGCCAACCTGCCGATTGCCGATAGCAGCGGCAACATGGTGATCGATATTGGTGGCGGCACCACTGAGGTGGCGATCATCTCGCTCTACGGCATTGTGGTTGCCAACTCGATCCGCGTGGGCGGCAACAAGCTGGACGAGGCAATCACGGCCTATATCAAGCGCAAGTACAACCTGATGATCGGTGAGCGCACCGCTGAAGACATCAAGATGCAGATCGGTTCGGCCTTGCCGCTAGAGCGCGAACTGACGATGGAGGTGCGAGGCCGCGACCAGGTGGCGGGCCTGCCGCGCACGATCCAGGTTCGCAGCAACGAAATCACCGAGGCGATCAGCGAACCGCTCGACTCGATCATTGGGGCCGTCCGCAGCGTGCTAGAGCAGACCCCGCCAGAGTTGGCCGCCGACATTGTGGATCGTGGCATGATCATGACTGGCGGCGGCGCGCAAATCCGCCACATCAACGAACTGCTCACCCAGGTGACGGGTGTACCCTGCTATGTGGCCGACAAGCCGCTGCACTGCGTTGCCCTTGGCACCGGTATTGCCCTGGAGAACATAGACCACCTGCGCGACAGCCTCTCGGACGACTAGCTCACGTCCCCTCCCTACGCGGAAGGGGAGGTGTGGGGCGTGCGAGCGCAACCTACTCTTTGGCGTAGGCCAGCCGATCCTGAATCTCCTCGTACTTCATGCCCTTGTTGTGCCAGAAGCGGGCGGCGTTGATGCGGTCGTTGGAGCAGATCACGAAGCGGCAGTAGGTGTCGCCCATGCTCAGGCACTTGGTTTCGATGCTGCCCAGGCGGGTACGCCAGAAGCCACTAAAGTAGCCCGCCCAGTAGCCCGCGTAGATGTGGCAGGCGGGTACGCCGAGGATGCCGACCAGCCCGGCGTAGGCCGAGTCGCCCAGTTCGATGGTAAACACCTGCTTCTCTTCCAAATCCTTGACCAACTCGAAGTTGCCCCAACCGCTGAAGGCCATCGTCTCACTGGCTAGCTTCATCACAAAGGGGAACTTGAAGTCGCGCAGGGTCTTGCCCTTGAACATGGCACTGGATACCTGGTTCGACCAGGCCCACTGCTTGTAGCCGAAGATTTCGCCGAAGCGGTAGAGGATGATCGCCGCTGCCTCACCCGTCACCGACTCCAGGCTCTGCTGGATCGCTACGATGAAGTCCTCTGGGTAGATGATCTGCCGCCAGCCGTTGACGCTGCGGACTTCGCCCTTCTCTGGGTTGAGGCGGATGAACTTGTCGGGGTCATAGCGTACGCGCTTGCGGATACCCGCCTCCATCACATCAATATCGCGGGTGGGCGACACACCCATGTCGCCAGGGGTGTCCTGCTGCATCCGCTCCCAGGCTCGTTGACGCTCAGCAGACTGCTCGGCGTAAACCTCCTGCATTTCCAAAGTTTGCTGATCTAGCGGGGTTGCTTCTAGCTTCATGCCTTCGATACCCATGAGAACCTCCCTGTGCTTGTAACAGCGGGCTGCCCGAAGCCAGCCGCCGCAGCTTAAGTTGACCAATTTTTGTTCAATGCTGCCAATGTCAGCCCCTTTTTTGAGCAGGAAGCGCGCTGTGTTGATCCGCTGCTCTGGGCCGATGATAAAGAGACACTGCTCGTCGCCCTTCGAGATGCAGCGAGTTTCCAGCGCGCTGTAGCGGTACTGGCGGTAGGCAGAGAGGTAGCCTGCCCAGTAGCCACCGTAGAGGTAGCAGGCGGGCTGGCCCTTGACCCCGACCACACTGGCATAGCCAGAGTTGAACAGGCTCATCACGAAGGTTTCCTTGCCCGCTACCTCACCCAGCAGGTGGAAGACACCCCAGCCAAAGAGGGTGGTTAGCTCAATGCCAGCCTGCATCACGAAAGGGAGGGCGCGCTCGCTGAGGGGTTGCGGCGCATCGCCCCCAATAGTGGGGTTGGCGCGGGCTACCTTGTCCAGGTCGTGGAATTGCTTGCGACCAAAGTTGTCGCCCAGGCGGTAGAGAACGATGTTCGCCCCCGAACCAGTCATCATTTCCAGGCTACGTTGCAGCGAATCAACCTGATCCTCGCTGAACAGCACCATGCGCCAACCGTAGGGGGAGCGCATTACCCCGCGTACCGGGTCGATCTTGACGAAGCCTTCAGGCTGGTGGTAGAGGGGTGGAATTGCCTTGCTCATAGCTCAAGCAGCTCCTCGATCACTTCGTTGAGGCTAACCACCAGCCGCCGCATCGCCAACCGTACCATGCCGAGGTTGGTGTCGGCTTTGGTCAGCACCATCAGCACGAACTCATTGCCCTGCTCTAGCAGCAGTTTGCCATCCTCGAACTCGATCACCGTCTTGCTCATGGCACCCTGCCGTAGTTCCTGACTGGCCTTGGCCGAGGATGCGCCGACCAGACCGGAGATCGCGCACAGCACTTCCACGTCCACGTCGGCGGGGAGATTGCTGCGAAGGGCGAAGCCGTCGCTTGTGACCAGGGCCGCCCCCATGATGCCGTCGCTAAGCGTAACAATGCTCCGTAGTTTCTCACTGAGTGTATCATCACCAGCCACCTTGTCTATCCTCCTACGTCCTATGCGCCTCATCCACTTCGGGCTAGCCAGCCGAAGCTGCTTGCCGTCCACTGCCAGGCGGCATGGCTACAATATAGTGCCTGCTACTGCATTATAGCACATTTGTGGCTACCCTGTTTGCGGGGCTGCTGTGCGCCTACGCCTGCTCAATTATGGCATAGAGGGAAGGCAGCAGTTCGCGCTCAAGCGTGTTGCGAACGAACTCCACTGCTGGTGCTTCGTAGTGTTCGGCCAGGCCGGGCAGCAGCGACGTAGGCTGGGTAGCAGCCACCACCTTCAGCCTGCTGCTAGGCATATCGGGTGCGGCAGCCAGGCCGTTGATCGCCGCTCGGATGCTGCCGCTCAGTTCGCCAAGATTGCGAGTGGCTACCCGCTTCGGCTTACCGCGTGGGCGGTAGACTTCCTCCTCGTCTTCGGCAGGCGGAACGAGGGCTAGATTGCTGGATAGCACACTGACCACCAGGGGCGTACTGCTCTCTGCTGGGGCGGGCGCATCTGTTGGCAGCAGACTACTACGGCGGGCAGCAGCGGCGGCCACCAGGCGGTTGAGGAAGACGAAACTACGTTCGTCCGCTGCAATGCCCAGTTCGGCGGCCACGCGCAAGCGAACCTTCTCCAGCGGCTCCGCCTGCGGCTCACTTGCGGCTGGCTGGCTGGCAATGGGGTCTGGTAGCAGGGCCAAGCTAGCCGCCAGTTCGCTGCCAGGCGGCAGTAGTGAACGGTTGGCAGACCAGAACCCAAGCCAGCGGTTGTCCTTTGGGCAGGCAAACAGGCGCAGGTAGTAGATATACTGTGCGCTAGTGGCGATCACTGTCTGGCAATGCTCTTGCATGGTGAGAGAGAGTTGGTTCATCGCGTGCTGCCACTCGCTCCAGCCCTCCAGCCTGCGCCCGCTGAGGGCAATGGGGGTCTGCCCGTTAAAGCCGAGCAAGCCACCATCAAGCCAGGGGTGCTGGCGGGCGAAGCGGCTAACCACCTCTTGCAGGCTCATCCGCACCTCCACTGCCAGGTTGACAGCCGCCAGGCGGAAGGGGTTGATCTCCTCCAACAGGGCCGCCCGCTCCTGTGGGTTGGCGGTGCTGTGCAGCAGGCGAGCCAGGTAGGCTGGCTGTTCCAGGGTGGTGAGCAGCCGCCGGGCGCGGTCGCTGGTAGCCCGCTCGTCGGCCCACTCCTCGGAGATCAGGGCGACGCTTAGTTGCTCGCCAACGGCAAAGGTGAGCAGCCAGTGGCCGATTTTTTCACTATGGGCGGTGTGACCGAAGTAGCTGCTTTCGATCATGCGGCGACCTGCCAGGTAGGAAGCAAAGCGGCGGGGGCTGGTCATCAACCCCTGCGGCTGCCAGTGTGCAGCCCGCTGGTGTAGCAGCAATTGCCCCTCTTGACTGACCACAAAGAGTTCCAGTAGGTCGCGCATCGTCTTCTTCCCCTGTTCTCGCCCGGTGATTATGATGTTGCCACATTCAATTATAGCACAGTGTTGGGGCTGTGCAATAGCCCATTGTGGCTAGCTGGCAGGCAGATAGGCTATCCATTAGTCATGGGTGAATATTATCTGGCTATGCACCATCGCTGTCAGGCGTGATGTTGACAGGAGGGAGAGGCTAGCTTGTGGCTGGCGCAGCCAGCAGGCGGTGGAGGGCGGGCAGCAGTTGCTCACCGATGGCCTGGCGGATTTCGCTGATGCGCTCTATGGTTTGAGTTGCAGTTAGAGGCTGGCGGTCTGCTCTGGTTGGGGTGGGCGCGCCGCTTTCCTTTAGCCGCTTACGGCGGGCCGAACGCACCACCACGCTGAGGAACTCGTTGCTGACTGCATCAGTATAGGCGGGGCTGACTACCTCCGGCTCCGCAGCGGCGGGGCTAGTCCCCTCGAAGCGCAAGTACCAGAGGGTAGTACCCTCGTAGCGGCCACCCGCTTCACCATTGAAGGGGATAGCCAGGTAGACGCTGTGCCAACCTTGCATGATCGCTACTTCGCTCTGCTCATCCAGCACTGTGCTGATGTGCGAAGCCAATTGCCACCACTCGATCAACGTCTCGGTCTGTTCACCCTTGCTGGCAAGGTGGCGGTAGGTGAGCGAACCTGGTGGGCAGTAGAGGATCACCCCGCCACGGATCGTCG
>JBBROH010000051.1:0-21623 GCA_038229595.1 Chloroflexia bacterium
AGGCCTCTGCGATGCTGAACGCGATCAATGACCGCGACCTGGAGACCGCCCAGGCCGCCGCCGAGCAGAGTCCGAGCAGCATCAGCCTCCCGCTTGACGCGCCGATCAGCGCACTCAGCGCACTCAGTGAGCAACTCTACGATGCCTTCGTCAACTTTGATGAGCAGGCGGCGGAGCATATCGTGAGCAGAGCGATGATCGTCTACCCTATTGATACCGTGTGCCACGAACTACTGGCCCAAACGATGGTGCGGGTGGGCGAGGTCTGGCACCAGGGCAACCTGAACGTGGCGGTCGAACACTTCGCCACCAACTATGTCCGCAACAAGCTGATTGCGCTGCTCAATCTCCAACCACTCAATGCCGAAGCCCCCCTTGTGGTGGTTGCTTGCGCCCCCGACGAGCAGCACGAGATTGGCGCGTTGCTATCCGCCCTCTTTCTGCGCTGGCAGGGCTTCCGCGTCATCTACCTGGGCCAGAACACGCCCGCAGCCGACCTGCTGACAACAGTGGAGCAGTTGCAGCCCGTGATGGTCTGTATGTCGGCGATGACCGAAGGCACCGCCCGCAAGGTGATCGACTTCAGCCAGCAGCTAGCGCGCCTGGATGGGCCGCCGCTCTTTGCCTTCGGTGGCGGAGCCTTCAACCGCGACCCTGCGCTGCGCTCTGCCGTGCGTGGCGAGTTCCTCGGCGAGGATGTTAACATCCTGGCCCGCAACGCCGACAGCATCCTGCGCGGCGGCAAAACGGGCGGCGAAATCAACTAACCGCTTGCCCAGTGTGGTAATGGACGATAAAGGAGATTGCGAACGATGATCCTTATTACAGGGGCGACTGGCTACGTGGGTAGCGCGATGTTGCCGCAGCTAGTCGCCACCGGCGAGCCGGTGCGTGCTTTGGTGCGCGACGCGAAGGGGGCGGCCAAGGTCAAGGCGGCTGGGGCAGCGGCGGTGATCGGCAGCGTTAGCGACCTCGCTAGCCTCGACCTGGCGATGGAGGGGGTGGCGACCGTGATCCACCTGGTGGCCGTCAACAAGAACAAGGGCGGCCAGACGATGGAGAGCATCAACCACCAGGGGACAGTCAACGTGGTGGCGGCGGCCAAGAAGGCCGGGGTGACGCGCTTCATCCACATGAGTGGCTGCAATCTGCACTCCAATATGCCCCAGGAGTTCGCCAAAACGAAGGGGCTGGGCGCAGACGCAGTTAAGGCTAGCGGTATCCCCTACACGATCATCGGCCCCAGCGTGATCTTCGGCGCGGGCGATGAGTTCGTCAACAACCTGGCCGACCTGTTCAAGCTCTGGTTCTACCCGGTCGCCCCGGTCGTCGGCAACGGCAAGACGCGCTTCGCCCCAATCTGGAAGGAGGACGTGGCCCGCGTCTTCGTCAAGTGCCTACAAGACCCGCAGACGATCAACCAATCCTACGAGATTGGCGGGCCAGAGAACCTTGAGTACAAGCAACTGATGCAGATCATCAAGGACAAGCTCGGTTCGCACAAGGCGATGCTAAACGTGCCAGTTTGGCTGATCAAGCCGGGTGTAGTGGTGATGAACGCCGTGCTAAGCAAGCCGCCAGTCACGCCGGGGCTGCTCGACCTGCTGGCGATTGATAACACGCCCAACCCCAATGCGATCACCACCGTCTTCGGCATCCAGCCCAAACCGCTGCGCGACGGTATAGACTACATCGTGAAGCAGGCTGCAAAGCACAACTAAGCTGCCCTGCTCGCGCATGAGGTTGGCTAGAGACTGGGGCGCGTTCCGCAGGGGATGCGCCCTTCGGCTTGACAGCTCGCCAACTTCCTTGTTATCATACTACCATGCAGGCCGCCACCTCCCCCTCCGCTCTCGTCAGCGACAGCCCCGCCGCTCCCGCCCCGCACACCCTGCGGCGCGAGGTGTGGCCCTGCCTGCTGCTCAGCCTGCTCACCATCCTGCTAGCCTGCGTCGCTCTCTGGCCGCTGCCCCTGCGGGCTGCCACCCATCTGGTCAACCTCTATGACCCGCTCGATAGCACCTGGCGCATCTGGCAAACCAACCACAACCTGTTCAGCAACCCGCAGCACTTCAGCACTGCGCCCGTCGCCTTCCCCTACCACGACACCCTGTTCTTCGACGAACTGATCCTCGGCGAAGCAGTGCTGGCCGCCCCGCTGCTCTGGCTGACTGGCAATCCCGTCCTCTGCTACAACTTCATCCTGCTGCTCACCTTCCCGCTGGCTGCCGTCGGTGCCTACCTGCTGACCTACCAGTGGAGCCGCTCACGGCTGGCGGCGGCGGCGGCGGGGCTGCTCTACGCCTTCAGTGCCTACCACTTCATGCGCGTCACCCAGCTTGGCCTGGCGAACATCGGCTACCTGCCCTTGCTGCTGCTGGCGATGGATCGCCTGCTGCGGAGTGGTGGGCGCAGCCGCGGCTGGGCGGCTATACTGGCGGGGCTGCTGGTAGTACAGGCACTCTCGGCCCAGTATTACTTCTTCTACATGATTATTCTGCTCGGCCTCTACCTGGCCTACGCCCTGGCCCGCAAGGTCAGCCGCCCGCTGTTTAGCCGCCGCTTCTTCGTCAGCCTGGTGCTAGTCGGGCTGGCCGCTAGCCTGCCAGTGCTACCCTTCTACCTCCAGTTCTTGCAGGTCAAGGAGCGGTGGAGCTTCGCCACCGACTCCGACATCGCCCTCTACTCGGCCAACTTCAAGACGATCTTCGCCGCCCCTGCCTCGGCTCCCTGGCTGCGCGACCTGCTTGCCCCCTTCTTTGCGGGTGGCTGGACTGACCGCGAGCGCAGCCTGTTCCCCGGCTTCGTGCCGCTGCTGCTGCTGGTCGTTGCCGTCTGCGGTTGGCTGCTCAATCGCTGGGGGCAGCCCTTGCCGCTGACCGAAGCTGGTACGCCCGCCGCCAACCCCACGGGCCGTTACTACCTGCCCTTCCTGCTGCTCCTGTTCTTCAGCAGCCTCGTCCTCTCCTTCGGCCCCTACTTGCAGCTTGACTACCAGACGCAGACGACAGTGCCGCTCCCCTACTGGCTGCTCTACCAGTTCGTGCCAGGCATCAACGGGCTGCATGGGGTGGCCCGCATATGGGTGCTGGGGACTCTAGCCCTCAGCGTGCTGGCTGGCTTCGGCCTGAAGGCTATCCTGGACTACCTGCTGCTGCGCTGGCCCATGCGCGGCTGGCTGGCGGCGCGCAGCCGCTTCCGCTTCAGCCTGCTCGCCCTCTTGCCGCTCGCGTTGCTCACCCTCGCCCTGTTCGAGCAGATTGGCCCGCCCTACCCCACTAAGATCGCCCCCACCCTCAGCGACCCGCCGCCCTACGTCAGCTACCTGGCAGCGCAACCAGCGGGCGGGCTGCTCAACTTCCCCACCATGCGCGAGAAGGATTCGCGCAGTGCCTACGTCAACAACATCTACCAGTTCTACACTATCGTGCATGGTAAGCCAGTCTTTAATATACCGCCCAACAGCGTCAACCCCAGTGGCTACCGCAAGCTGAACGCCGACTTTCGTGATGGCTTCCTCGACCGCGCCGAGGTGGATATCCTCTACGCGGTCGGCGTGCGCTACGTGGCCGCCCAGCCGGGGTTGATGAACAAGCTGCAACGGGCCAGCTTGCAGCCCAACCCGGCTCTCCGCTGGTTGACCGCCTACAACGGCGACGAGCAGCCAATCAGCGAAGTGGCTAGCCGCGACGGGCAGGCGGCGGTGATCATCTACGCCCTCGAACCGAGCAGCGACTCGCTGACCAACCTCGCCCAGCGCGTGCCAGCCGGGAGCAGCGTCTACCTCTCCGAACTCGACCCCAAAGGCCACCCAGCGGTGCTGGGCGCGGCGGCCTACGTCCTCGCCAACGCGGGCGTGCAAGTCTACGGCTACGACTACGCCAACTTCGGGGTGCTAGTGGGGGCCGCCAACCGCAGCCGCTACGACTACACCATCCTCTACAAGGACGAACCGCCACCCGCTGCCAGCCATCTCCTCTGGGCCAACCAGTGGTTGACCCTCTACCAGCACGACTAGGGTCGCAAGCTGGTTGGCTGCGTAGCTGCGGTTGGCAAGCAGTCAGCCCATGCATGGCTGCCAGCCTTGACATTGCTTCTCCCGCTCTGTTACGATCCCCCCATGCAAGCAGCGGACGCACAGTTGAGCGAGTTGAGCGGGCGGATTAAGGCGGCGGCGTTGGCCGTCGGCTTCGACGTGGTCGGCATCACCCCCGCCCTGCCCTTCCCCCAGGCCGAGGCGCGCCTGACCAGCGCGGTTGAGGCGGGCCTGCTAACCGGCCTCGACTGGTTCGATGCAGAGCGCGCCCGCACCGCTGCTGACCCGCGCAATATGATGCAGACCGCCCAGAGCGTCGTCTCCGTCGGCCTCTGCTACCTGACCGCCGACAGCAACCCGCCCCCAGCGGAGGGTGAGGAGTTGCGCGGGCGGGTGGCGAAGTATGCGCTGGGCGACGACTACCACGCGGTCTTTCGGCGCAAGCTGCGCGAGTTGCTGGCCCAGGTACAAGCCATCCTCGGCGAGTTCGCGCTGGCCCAGGGCCTGGAGGCGCGCTTGCTGGCTGATACGGCGCGCATCGCAGACCGGGCCGCCGCGCAACAGGCGGGGGTCGGCTGGTACGGCAAGAACACCAACATCCTCACCCGCCGCTATGGGTCGTGGGTACTGCTCGGCGAACTGCTGCTCACCGTGCCGCTGGCCTACGACGAGCCGATCCCCCGTGATTGCGGCAGCTGCGACCTCTGCCTGCGCGCCTGCCCCACCGCTGCCCTCTCGCCCGACGACCCCTACCACCTGCGCGCCAACCAGTGCATCTCCTACCTCACGATTGAGCTACGCGGCAGCATCCCCCGCGACCTGCGCGCGGCCATGGGCGATAACATCTTTGGCTGCGACATCTGCCAGGACGTTTGCCCGCACAACGCCAACGTCGCCAGCCGCCTGCCCGCGAGCGACGGCCACCCAGAGTTTCGCGCCCAGGTGATCGCGGCCCGCCCAGCCTTGCTGCCCCTCTTGCAGATCACAGAGGAGCAGTTCCGCGCCCGCTTTGCTGGCAAGCCCGTGCGCCGGGCCAAGCGCGAAGGCTTGCGCCGCAATGTCGCCATCGCCCTCGGCAATAGCGGCCAACCCGCCGCCCTGCCTGCCTTGATTGCGACCCTAGCCGACCCGTCGGCGGTATTGCGCGAACACGCGGCCTGGGCTGTTGGCCGCATCGGTGGGCCAGCGGCGGTCGCTGCCCTGCAAGCCCACCTGCTGCTCGAAGATGACGCGGCGGTGCGCGCCGAAGTCGAACTCTCTTTGGCAGAGATGACCACCGCTAGCGAAGGGGGAAGATGAGCCAGCCACCACGTTCCAGCACCGGGCCGATCCGCCGCACCAGCCGCAAGCTCTGGCCTGTCTTGCGCGACTACATCGTAATCAGCGTCGGGGTGGTCATCCTCGCGCTCGGCATTGACCTCTTTCTCGCCCCCAACGACGTGGTCACCGGCGGGGCCAGTGGGGTGGCGATCATCCTCAATCGGCTGCTAGCTACCCCAATCGGCCCTGTGGTGCTGGCGATCAACGTGCCGCTGTTCGTCGTCGGCCTGCGCTACCTCGGCGGCCTCAGCTTTGCCGCCCGCACCATCTACGCTGTCTTCTTCTTCTCGGCTATCGTAGACCAGATTCCGCTGGTGCTAGACAACTTCCCGACCCTGAAGGCGGGGCTGGCGGTCAAGGAGCCGCTGCTCTACATCCTCTACGGCGGCATCCTCAACGGGCTGGGTACTGGCCTCGTCTTCCGCGCCCGCGGCACCACTGGCGGCAGCGACATCGGCGCAAGGCTGCTCAACCGCTTCGCCCGCATGAGCATGGGCAACGCCTTCCTCGTGTTGGACGCGGTGGTGTTCGTGGTTGCTGGCTTCTACTTTGGCCTGGCGAACGTGCTGTACGCCCTCACTGTCAGCTTCATTAGCAGTCGGGTGGTAGACTTCGTGCAGGAGGGCTTGAGCTACACCCGCCAACTAATCATCATCACCAATCGTATGGAAGAAGTCTCTGGCGAAATCATGCGCCAGACCGGGCATGGCGTAACCATCCTCGAAGGCACCGGGGCGTACACCATGCAGCAGCGGCCAGTATTGCTGACGGTAGTGCTGCCCTCCGAACTGAGCGTAGTGCGTAGTATCATCGAAGAAGCCGACCCCGCTGCCTTCGTGATCGTCAGCCAGGCCCAGGAAGTGCTAGGCCAGGGCTTCCGCCCCCTGCAACCGCCTACCCCGCCCGCCAGCCCACTCCCGCGCAAGCCAGGCAAGCGACGCTAACACAACGCATATGCCGCCAGCCCCGATTTCGGGCGTGTGCGGCCAGGAGCAAACTTGACAACAAGAGGGGAATAGCTTATACTAGAGCAGGTGAGCGGTAAAGTTGTATCTGAAGGTAAGGCAAGTTGCACGGTAAGACCAAATCCCCGTCGTCCCCCCGCCAGACTGCAATGCTGTTCCCCCTCTGCTCGTAAGCCCGCCCCAAGCTGGAAGTAGCGTTTCACGGACGCAAGCAACGCTAGCGTTCGTCTTTCGTGTCTCTCTCGCCAGGCGCATAGCGTGCAGGTGTACTACCAGTCGCACCGTATTAGGAAAGGAATTAAGTTTCATGCGTATCAATGGCACCGTCAAATGGTTCAACGACGCTAAGGGCTACGGCTTCATCAGCCACCCGAATGGCGGCGATGTCTTCGTCCACTACTCCGCGATCCAGGGCAACGGCTTCAAGACGCTCGCCCAGGGCCAGGAAGTCGAGTTCGAGATCGTGCAGGGGCCGAAGGGCCAGCAGGCGGTCAACGTCATGCCGACCGGGGCTGCCCCTGAACAGCAGCCGCAGGAGCAGTCTGGCTATCAGGATCGCGGCTATAGCAGCGAATACTAAAGCACACACCAGGGGCTTTGCCGCCCCTACTGGCTAGAAACCAGGCGGTAGCCCCTCGGATAGCCTTCGGGGGGCTATTCTATTGTGGAGGAGAGGCGCGCGTAATGGCAGAGAACAAACTTGGCTTCGACTTGCAGGGCTGCGATCCCAGCGGCACCCTCGCCCGCTGGGGGGTGCTGCATACCGCCCACGGCGACGTGCAGACTCCAGTATTCATGCCGGTTGGCACCCAGGCCACGGTCAAAGCCCTCGCCCCCGACGACCTCTTGGCGATGGACGCGCAGATCATCCTCAGCAACACCTACCACCTCTACCTGCGCCCCGGCGCGCAAACGATTGCCGACCTCGGCGGGCTGCACGGCTTCATGCGTTGGCCGCGCCCAATCCTGACCGACAGCGGCGGCTTCCAGGTCTTCAGCCTCGCTGGGCGGCGCAAGCTGACCGCCGAGGGGGTCGTCTTCCAGTCGCACCTTGACGGCAGCCGCCATCTGTTCACCCCCGCCAGCGTGATGGAAACCGAGTCGCTGCTGGGAGCCGACGTGATCATGGCCCTGGACGAGTGCGCCCCAGCGGAGAGCGACCATGCCTACCACCGCCAGGCTCTCGCCCGTACCCACCAGTGGGCAGCCCAGTGCAAGGCAGCCTTCGCCCACTTGCAGGCAGCGGAGGGCGACCGCTTCCCCAACCCCTACCAACTACTGTTCGGCATCGTGCAGGGCGGCATCTACCCCGACTTGCGCGCCGAGTCTGCCGCCGCCCTCAGCGACCTGGACTTCCCCGGCTACGGCGTGGGTGGCCTCAGCGTGGGCGAGAGCAAGGCCCAGATGTACGAGATTACCGCCCTCACCACCCCCCTGCTGCCCGCCAACAAGCCGCGCTACCTGATGGGGGTTGGCAGCCCAGAGGACTTGTTGGCCTGCATCGCGGGCGGTGTTGATATGTTCGATTGCGTATTGCCCAGCCGCCTCGCCCGCAATGGCGCACTGCTCACCCAGGCAGGTCGCCTCCAGGTCAAGTCGCCGCGCTACGCGAAGCTAGACGCGCCCATCGAGGAGGGCTGCACCTGCTACACCTGCCAACACTTCTCGCTCGCCTACCTCAACCACCTCTACCGCGCCGAGGAGTTGCTCTCCTACCGCCTGAACACGATCCACAATCTCCACTTCATGGTCGAACTGACCCGCCAGATACGCGCCGCCCTGATTGCGGGCCGCTTCAGCAGCTACAAGGTCGAGTTCCTGGCCCGCTACCAGCCCGCCAACCAGGAGGTTGCCGCCAGCCAGCGCGCGGCTCGCGTGCGGGCAATGCGGGCGAAGGCTAGCAATTGAGCAGCGGCGACCGCTTAGCTGCCCCCGGTTTGGCCCTGCGGATCGTGCCGATTTGCGCGGAGCCAGCGCACTGGGGCTTGAATACGGCCAGCCACCCCAGCCAGCCGCCCAGCCATGTGGTATAATAAGGCGAAGATTGGCTGAAGGAGCGACCAGTTGAGCGAAGAACCTGGACAGCAGATGCGCGTTATAATAACAGGCCGGGTGCATGGCGTGGGCTTCCGCCAGTTCGTGCTGACGCGGGCGCAAAGGCTGGGGCTGCGCGGCTACGTCCGCAACCTCGCCGCTGGGCAGTCGGTTATGGGCCGCCGCATGGAGGTTGTCGCCGAGGGGTCGCGTAGGCGGCTGGACGACCTGTTGGAGGCGATTACCATCGGCCCCGAAGCGGCAGCGGTGCTGGCGACCGAGGTTGACTACGGTCAGTTCGTCACCGTCGGCGACTTTGAGATCAGGAGCGACAAAGAGTAGCTTTGGCAAAAACTGTGCAGCCAGCTAAACAGCAGGCGATCAGACGGCATTTCTGGGCGGCGTGGCTGGCTCTGGTAGTCGCCTTCGTCCTCTTTTGCGCCGTAGCCTTTGGCGTGGTGCAGTTGGTGCGCGGCTACTTCGACTCCTCGACCAACACCGCCACTGCCACCCTCAGCCGCGTCCCCAGCACTGGCACTGCCCTCTATACCGAGCGCAACACGCGCCAATGGCGGCTCTTTGCCGACGGCAAGGGCGCAAGTGCTGACAACAAGCTGACCGAGGGCGACGGGGTGCGTACCGACGACGAAACCAACGCCCGCCTCAGCTTCCCCGGCGGCATTACCGCCACCCTCTACAGCAATAGCATCGTGCTGATCCGCAGCCTACAAACCAGCAGCTTCAGCCAGAACGAGGCGATAATTGAACTGGTGGTAGTCAAGGGCTTGGTGCAGGTAGATAGCAGCGGCCAGAGTGGGTATAGCCACCAGCAGGTGATCATCCACGGCTGCGCTCAGGATAGTAGCAAAGGCGATACGCGCTGCCCCACCTACCAGGATATTGCCCATACTACGCTCGGCGCAGCCACCGCCAACAGCGTGCGCGTGCAGGTCGGCAACGACCCCTTCCAGGCCGATGCCAAAAACCCCCTGCGCGGCAAGTATAGCCGCACCACCGTGCTGAGCGGCACGGCTACCGTCGAGGCCCAAGACCGCCGCCCCTCCCCTGACGGGCGGCAGCAGATCGCCCTTACCGCCAAGCAGATGAGTACCACCGGCATTGGCGGCCCCCTCGGTGGCTCGGAGGATGGCTGGGACGAGTTGCTGGTGGACGGCAACTTCCACGACAACCTGCTCTACTGGGGCAGCAAGCCGCAATTCGACCCAGGTGAGGATGGCGATAAGGGGCCGCCGCCGCTCGCCGATGTGATCCTGACCGACACGGTGGCTGGCGGTCAGGTCAAAGCTCTGAGCTTCTCCCGCTGCCCTGCAGTCGCACCGGGAACTGGCTGCGACGACTATGCCGCCGTCCTCGTCGGCCAGCTACTCAACCGCGACGTGCGCCCCTACAGCACGCTCCGCTTCGAGGCTGACCTTAAGTTGCAGTATCAGGACCCGCCCGGTGGCGGCAGCACTGGCTACGAGTTCCCTGTGATCCTTAAAATTACCTACACGACCGATGCGGACAAGGGCTTGCCGAACTGGGTACGTGGCTACTACTTCCAGTGCGAAGTTGAGGTTAGCTGCCTCAAGAGCGAGGCGATCCGCGGGCGCAGCCAGAAGCTGGAGAAGGACAACTGGCAGCACGTCACTATCGACAACCTGCGTTCGATACCGCTGCTGAAGGACGCGACCCAGATCGTCCGCGTGGAGTTCTACGCTGCTGGTCACAAATACCAGAGCCTGATCGCCAACGTCTCGCTCAAGGCCAGATGAGGGCCAGAGCCTGCGCCGCCAAAGTTCCAAGTTTAAGGAGAAAGTGTTTTGAGTAAGATTTGCGTAATCGGCACCGGCTATGTTGGCCTGACCACTGGCACCTGCTTCGCCGACCTCGGCAACCAGGTCACTTGTGTGGACGTGATCCCAGAGAAGGTGGCGATGCTGCGGCGCGGCGAAACCCCGATTTACGAGCCGGGCCTGGAGGAGATGCTGCAACGTAACCTCAAGGCCGGGCGCATCCGCTTTACCCTCGATTATGCCGAGGGCGTGCCAGATGCCGACTTCGTGTTTATCGCTGTCGGCACCCCAGAGGGGCCGGATGGCCGCACCGATATGCGCTACGTGCATCAGGCCGCCGCCAGCATCGGCCCCCACCTGCGCGGCCACACCGTGGTGGTCAACAAAAGTACAGTGCCAATCGGCACTGGCGGCGACGTACACCAGATCATCGCCCGCAATACCACAAATGGCGCAACCTACGCCGTCGCCTCCAACCCAGAGTTCCTGCGCGAGGGTCAGGCGATCTTCGACTTCTTCAACCCTGACCGCATTGTGATCGGCTCAACCGACCGCCCCGCCGCCGACAAGGTAGCCAGCCTCTACGAGCCGCTAAACGCGCGCGTGGTGATCACCGACCTGCCGACGGCGGAGATGATCAAGTACGCCTCCAACTCGATGCTGGCCGCCCGCATCTCCTTCATGAACGAGGTAGCGATGATCTGCGACCTGCTCGGTGCCGACGTGCGCTCGGTCGCGCTCGGCATGGGCGCGGACAAGCGGATCGGCCCCGACTTCCTCAACGCTGGCATTGGCTTTGGCGGCTCCTGCTTCCCGAAGGATGTCAAGTCGCTGGCGATGGTGGCGAAGGATGCGAACGTGCCGGGGGGGATGCTCGACTCGATCCTGCTCGTCAACCAGAACATGAGAAGTTGGTTCGTGCAGAAGGTAACGCGGATGCTGGGCGGCGACCTGCGCGGCAAGGTAGTGGCCGTCTGGGGGCTGGCCTTCAAGCCCAACACCGACGATATGCGCGAAGCCCCCTCGCTGGACATCATCGCTGCCCTACAAGCAGCGGGCGCAGAGGTGCGCGCCTACGACCCAATCGCAATGGAGCTTGCCAGCAAGCTGCTGCCCGGCCTCAAGCTGTGCAGCGATGCTTACGAGGCGGCAAGCGGGGCCGACGCGGTGCTGCTGATCACCGAATGGAACGAGTTCAAGCAACTGGACATGGCCCGCCTCAAGCAGACGATGCGCCAGCCCTTGATCGTGGATGGTCGCAACCTCTACGACCCCGACGACGTGCGGGCTGCGGGCTTCACCTACAGTAGCGTGGGTCGCCAGTGAGTAGCGCAAGCAGGGAGGAGCAATATTGTGGCTGACCACCAGCCCCCGCCAGACCGCCCGCCGTTGCCGCCCAGCCGCGCTGCCTTCGACGACCCCGCTTTCGTCTGGCCGCCCTTCATCGCTAAGGGGGTAGACCCCGACGCTTTCGTGGCGAACAACCTGCAAGCGGGCGTGGACATCATCGAGATACCACGCATCGCGGGCGTGCTGGAACGCTGGGGCCAGAAGTTCCTGGATCGCGTCTACACCGCCGCCGAGCAGCAGTTCTGTCGCGGGCGGGTGCCAGAACTGGCGGTGCGCTTTGCCGCAAAGGAGGCGGTCTCCAAAGCCCTCGGCACTGGCATCGTCGGCATCCGCTGGCAGGAGATCGAAATCTTGATCGACCGGCGCGGCAGGCCGATGGTCTTCCTGCACGGTGAAGCGGCAGCGCGGGCGCAGGCGATCAACCTGACTCGTTGGGCGATCAGCATGACCCACGAGCATACTATTGGGGTCGTCTTTGTGGTCGCCAGCAGCGGCGAAGGCGGCCAGTATCTGGCAACTGACCAGCATTAAGGAGGCAGCAATGGCGCAGCACGCCCAGGCCCAGGCGATCCCCCCGACGGGAGCAGGGCAGGTGGTCGCCCCCGGCGGCATCCGCGTCAAGCTCGCTGCGCCAAAGGCAGTTGACCTCGAAGTAGCCGCCCCCGCTATTATCCGCGCCTAGTCGCTAGCCCCTGGCGCGGTTCAGCGGCGGTGGGGCGTGAAAGGATAGGTAGATGCAAGCAGTCACTGTCGCGCAGATGCGCGCGCTTGAGGCGGAGGCCAACGCGAAGGGGCTACCCTACGCCGAGATGATGCGGCGGGCAGGGACGGCTTGCGCCCAAACGATCATCAGCCACTTCAACTTGCAGCCCAACTCGCTGGCTAGTCAGGTGCTTGTTCTGGTCGGTCCAGGCAACAACGGCGGCGATGGGCTGGTGGTCGCCCGCCAACTGGCCGACCTGCTCACGACCGAAGACGGCGGCACTATCATCAGCGTCTACGTTTGGAAGCGACAGGCTACTCCGCCAAAGGATGGCGATTGGCCGCAGCAGGCTGCGCTAACTGGCTATCTCAGCCTGTTCACCGCCGAGGATGACCCCGATCAAGATGCGCTCAAAAAGCTGCTGAACGTCTACTACGTGGTAGACGCGCTCTTTGGCGCGGGCCAGCGCGGGCCGTTCCCCGCTGACTTGGAAGCGATCCTGCAAGCTCTACGTGATAGGCAGGCTCTTGAGCCGGAACTGAAGGTGGTGGCGGTGGACATCCCCACTGGCATTGACGGGGACACGGGCGCGGCCTTGAGCGAGAGCTACGTGCGGGCTGACCTCACCTGCACCTTCGCCTACGCCAAACCGGGTCTCCTGCAAGGGGCGGGCAAGGCGGCGGCGGGCGAACTGGTGGTCAGTGACATCGGCTTCAGCGAGGTGGGGGTGGGCCTCTAGCTCACCAGTCTACATATCTAGCTAGAGGATTGCACGCTTGCAAGAGCGCAGAGCGAAAGGGAGAGCAAACAAACAGCTATGGCAAACAATATCACCTGGCAACCGATTACCGCTGCACTGGTAGAGAGCTTGCTGCCGCAGCGAGCAGCGGACGCGAACAAGGGGACTTTTGGCCGCTGCCTGATCGTCGCGGGTAGCATCAACTACACTGGCGCGGCTTACCTGGCGACCAGTGCTGCTCTGCGCTCTGGGGTGGGGCTGGCGACCCTGGCGGCCCCCGGCGACTTGCTCACCCTCTTTCAGATCAAGCTGACCGAGGCTACCTTCCTGCCGCTGCCGACCAACCAGGGGGTGATCGCCAGCCGCGCTAGCGAGTCGCTGGCGAAGGCGATGGGTGAGCGCGAGTACGCTGCTCTCCTGCTCGGCCCTGGCATGGGCGACGACAAAGAGACGCAGCAGTTTGTCTACAGCCTGCTAGGGGTGCGGCGCGAGGTTGGCAAGGCGCGGCCTAGCACGCCGATTGGCTTTGGCAGCCGCCACGCCGCTGAAGCGAAAGAGGAGGAGGCGAAGGAGAGCAAGCTGCCCAGCCGCCTCGTCCTTGACGCAGACGCGCTCAACGCCCTGGCTGCCTTCGAGGGGGAGTGGTGGCACAGCCTGCCCTCCGACACGGTGATCACCCCGCACCCCGGCGAACTGGCCCGCTTGCTCGGTGGCGACCTGACCGCTGAGGCGATCCAGGGCGACCGCGAAGGCCACGCCCTGGCGGCGGTGGCGAAGTTTGGCTGCACTGTCGTGCTGAAGGGGGCGAACACCCTCGTGGTCAGCCCGCAGGGTAGCAAGCTGCGCGGCCACCGCAGCGACTACGCCAGCCCACTGCTAGCCAGCGGCGGCACGGGCGATGTGCTGGCGGGCATCATTGCGGGCTTGCTGACCCAGGGTATGGGCGCACACGAAGCGGCGACGGTGGCCGTCTACGCGCATGCCGCCGCCGCAGAGTTGGCCGCCCGCGCCCTCAACCTGCGCCACCAGCGGGGGTTGCTCGCCAGCGACCTGCTCCCCTACCTCGGCGCGGTGCTGTAGGCCCAAGTGTTGGAGCAGAGGCGATTGCTATGAGCAGCAACCAAGCAAACCGCAAGTGGGCCGGGCGCGCTACCCATGCCGAGGTCAACCTGGATGCACTGGCGGCTAACGTGCGGGCGATCAAGGCCTGGGTGGGCGAGAGCGTCGAGGTGATGGCTGTGGTCAAGGCCAACGCCTATGGCCTGGGCGCAATCACGGTCGCTGGCACCGCGCTGGACAGTGGGGCTGGCTGGCTAGGGGTCGCCTGCGTGGATGAGGGGGTGCAACTGCGCCGCGCCGGGTTCGTCCAGCCGATCTTCGTCCTCGGCTACGCCCAGCCGTCGGAGGCAGGGGCAGTGATTGCCCACCACCTGACCATCACCGTCAACAGCCTGCCGCTAGCCCACGCCCTCAACAACATCGCCTTCCAGTGTCGGGCCACCGCCGCCGTCCACCTCAAGCTAGACAGCGGCCTGGTGCGCTATGGCAGGCCTGCGGGCGAGTTGGAGGACCTGGTGCGCGGCTGCACTGAGCTACGCAATCTCCACCTTGAGGGGCTGTACACCCACTTCGCCAGCGCGGACGAGGCCGACCACAGCTTCGTCCTCACCCAGCTTGAACGCTTCCTGGCTATGCGCGACAAGCTGGCCGCCCAGGGCCACCGCTTTGCCTACTACCACGCGGCCAACTCTGCTGCCACCCTGACGGTGCCGAGCAGCCACCTGAGCCTGGTACGGGTCGGCCTGGCCCTGCACGGCATCTACCCCAGCCCTGCAACGCGCACGATCAGTTCGCTGCGTCTGCAACCCGTCCTCAGCCTGCGGAGCGTGGTTTCGCGCCTGGGCGAGGTAGAGCCGGGCGATAGCGTGGGCTACAACCGCACCTGGCGGGCCAACCGCCCCACCCTGGCCGCCACAATCCCGCTCGGTTATGCCGACGGCTACCGTCGTAGCCTGAGCAATCGCGGGTCAGTGCTGGTGCGGGGGCGGCGTGCGCCGCTGATTGGGCGAGTTAGTATGGACAACATCGTGGTAGATGTGACCAACGTGCCGGGCGTGGCCGAGGGGGACGAAGTGGTGTTGATTGGCGAACAGGCGGGGGCGGCGATCAGCATTGACGAGCTAGCCGAGGCCAGTGGCACGATCAGCTATGAGGTCAGCGCAGGCCTTGCCCCCCGCGTCCCCCGCCTCTACTATCGTGGTGGCACCCTGCTCAACGCCACCACCCTGCTGGGCCGCGAGGATTTGAGCGTCAACGAGTCGTTGCCAGGGGCGACCCCGGCCCCGCCGCCACCGAGCGACGACGAGGGCTTCCCCATCGAACTGCTAGCCGAACTGCAAGCCGCCAGCCCCGCAGCGGCTGAGCCAGAGGAGACGAGATGAGAGCGGTTGAGATAATCCTTGCCAAGCGCAACGGGCGCACCCTCGACCAGAGCGAGATCGCCTTCATGGTACAGGGCTACACGCGGGGCGAAATCCCCGACTACCAGATCGCGGCCTGGTTGATGGCGATCTGTTGGCGGGGGATGCTGGCCGAGGAGACCGCCGCCCTGACGTTGGAGATGGTTCGCAGCGGCGCACACCTCAACCTCGCCCAGGCGACCGGCCTGCCCTTCGTCGGCGACAAGCACAGCACCGGCGGCGTAGGCGACAAAACTACCCTCGTGGTCGCCCCAGCAGTGGCGGCGGCGGGCCTGCCGATTGGCAAGATGAGCGGGCGCGGTCTCGGCTTCAGCGGTGGCACGATTGACAAGCTGGAAGCGATCCCCGGCTTCCAGGTTAGCCTCAGCCAGGGCGAGTTCATCCGCTCGGTACGCGAAGTCGGCCTCGTCGTCGTCGCCCAATCCCCCGACCTCGCCCCCGCCGACGGCAAGCTCTACGCCCTGCGCGACGTGACGGGTACGGTCGAGTCGCTACCGCTGATCGCCAGCAGCATCATGTCGAAGAAGATCGCGGCTGGCGCAAGCGGCTGCGTGCTAGACGTGAAGTACGGGCGAGGCGCGTTCATGAAAGACCTGACCGCCGCCCGCGCCCTGGCAACCACGATGGTCGAGATCGGCAGGCAGGTGGGCTTGCCAGTGCGGGCCGTCCTCAGCGGCATGGAGCAGCCGCTCGGCTATGCAGTCGGCAACGGGCTGGAGGTGCAGGAGGCGATTGAGACCTTGCGTGGCGGTGGGCCAGACGACCTCTGGCAGGTGAGCCGCGAACTGGGCCGCGAACTGCTGCTCCTCGCTGGGCTGGCGGCGGAGGCTGGGGCCGCAGAAGCGATGCTGGATCAGGCGCGCCGCAGTGGGGCGGCTCTGGCGAAGCTGCGGGCGATGGTCGCCAACCAGGGCGGCGACGTTGGCTATATCGACGACCCCAGCCGCTTCCCCGCTGCCCCCGTGCAGCAGCCGCTACGCGCCCGCGCGGCTGGCTACCTGCTGGCGGTGGATGCCGAAGCCCTGGGTCATGCCTCGGTCAGCCTCGGCGCGGGCCGCCTGGTCAAGGGTGCAGAGATCGATCACCGCGTCGGCTTTGTACTACACAAGAAAGTAGGCGATTGGGTGGCCGCTGGCGACCCCTTGCTAACCATCCACGCTGCCGACGAGCAGGCCGCCGCTGCCGTCAGCCCGGCCTTGCAAGCGGCCTACCAGTTTGGCCCAGAGCCAGTCGCCCCGCCGCCGCTCTCCAACGGGGTGATTAGCTAGCCTCGCCAGACCTTACCGCTAGCTTACCGCATCTACTACGCTGTTGCATAGATGTGGCAGCAGCTATTGCGCCCAGAGGCCGAAGTAGCTTATAATAGTCTCATTATGTTTCATTTGGTCGCCATGAACTAGTCTGTCATCCAGGGATGGGGTTTAATGTACTCTCAACAGGAACACAAGATGCCGGTTGAGGTGTTTACCGCCGACCAGCGGATCACCGGCTACATGGCGGCCCGCGAGTTGCGCCTGCTAGACATCCTCAACAACGCCGGGCAGTCCTTCCTCTTGCTGCACGAGGTCAGCATGATCAGCCTGCGTGGCCCGCTCAGCCAGGTGACGCAGGTCAGTATGCTGCGCGTCAACAAGAACGGTGTCCTCTTTGTGCTGCCCCACGACGAGGTCGGCACCGCTCCGCGCAAACGGCTCTACTCCTATGTTGCCAAGAAGCAGCTTTGCCTCTACGTTGCCATGCAAGGCTTCGAGTTGCGGGGCAACGCCCACTTTAATACGGTGGGCGTTCACACCCGCGATATGCTCATCGACCTGCCCGGTAGCCACTTCATGCCCCTGACCGACACCCAGATCGCCTTCTTCGCCAACCCCGCGGTCAGCTTTCAGGCGGGGGTGGTGGGCGTGAACAAGGCGTTGATCGAGACAGTCGGTATTGACGATCGGTTAGCCGCGCACTTCTTCCAACAGTGGGTTGTCGCAGGCGTGGCGGCCTACCTTCGCCAGATCGTACCACTGACCCGCAATCTTGACCCGCACGATATCCGAGGTGTAGTCGTTGTTGGTGTTGTTGTCGTCGCAGTTGTTGAGCAGGCTGCTGCCCACCCCATAGATGTCGGCTGGCACCTGGAGCGACTCGAAGTGCTCGATCTTCTCTGGCGTGAAGCCGCCGGTGACCACGATCTTGACGTTCTGACACCACTGCTGCGCCCGCAACTGCCACTGGCCCGCCAGTTCCCAGCCCTGCCAGGCGTTGTCAATCGCCTGCCGCATGGCAAAGACCAGGCGTGGGTTCACCCCCATGTCCAGCCGCTTGTCGCCGAGTGGTGCCACGCTCACGTCGCGCATACTGCCACCGGTGTCGGGTCGCACCCCAGCAAGGATATACTTCTGCGCCTCCGCTTCCTCTCCCTGCTCCATCAACTCCTTGTACTTGAAGAACATCCGCTGCATCACCGCCACTGAAGTGCCTACGCAGTCGTTGTTGAAGTCTACCAGGGCGATGCGTGGGATGTTGGCTGGGCGCACCGCTGAGAAGGCCATCACCGTCTCTGGCGTGTCGCCGAGGAAGCAGGCAATGGCGGCGTGGGCGATAGTACCGCCGCCAGCCCCCCCCCACCAGTCGCCCTGCGCGTCGGTAGAGACTGACGAGTTGAGGACACCGCCGCCATTGTGGTTGTAGAGTTCAACCGCAATGTGGTAGGCATAGCCGTCGGCGGCCTGCACCTCATGCGCGTCGAAGCGGGCGGGGAAGAACAGCACCTGCTTGCCGCCCGCCGCCTTCATCGTATTATAGACGTTAGTGGCGATGCGCGAACCCCGCGTCAGTGCGCCGAGGGTGGGCGTTTCGAGGATGGCGAAGTCGCGGTAGCGGCCCCGCACCTTGATTACCGGCTGCACGTTGCGCGGGTCGCCTTCGTAGTAGGCCTTCACCCCGTCCTGCACCGCTAGCACTTGCTCAAGCTGGGCGAAGGTGTTGACAAACTCGCCAGCCGCATCAAAGTAGCCTGTGCATTCGCGCAGCATCGCCACCGCCTTATCCACCCCTACTACCACGCTGTAGGGGGCGCGGCGGGTGAACCACTGCATCTCCACCTCGATGTTGCCCACATCAATGTTCGCCAGGTCCAGGCCCAGGTCGCTGAGGTCGGGGCTACTGCCGCCAAAGCGATAGCCCTGGGCGGCCAGTGCGCTGAGGACGGCCACGATGTTGTCAAAATACTTGTCCGAGTACCAACCGCGCCGCATCCGCTCGATGTCTAGCTTGAAGATTTCTACAGGCAACCGCGTGCCGTCAAAGATGCTCATTGTTCCGCTCCTACGCTATGTTAGTGTCAATTATACACCATTAGGCGGTGATAGTCAATATGCAAGCAGCCCCACTAGCCGAAGCTGGCGGGGCTGCTGGTTGCTGCTGGTTGCTGCTGGGTGGCTGGTTGTGGTTAGTTGCTGGTGATCATCGCCCGGTGAACTACCTTGCTCAGTTCACCGCGCTTGATGTTGTCGTTTGGGCGGAAGCAGAAGCTAGTGCCGCAGGCTGCGCCGTTGATGATGTTGTTGTGGGCCAGCGTCTCAATCGCCCCGTAGGCGAAGTTCGAGCTTGGCACGTCGCTGAAGGTCTGGACGGTCGGGGTGAACAGGGCGTACTGCTTGGCCCGCTGCACGATAACGGCTACCTGCGCGCGGGTGATCTGCACGTTGGGGCCGTAGCAGGTGCCAGGCGTACCGAGCGCAGCGCACTGCAGGGGGGTCAGGCCGAGGACAACCCCGGCATGAGCGGCGGACTCGATGTAGCCATAGAAGATGCTGCTGGCGGCTACGTCCACGAAGGTTGGGCTGGTCGGGGTGAATGCGGGGATGGCGAAGCCGAGGCTGGCGATCTTGGCAAACTCACCACGGCTGGCGTTGGCGTTGGGGCGGAACAAGCCGTTCGCGCCACTGACTACTCCACGGCAAGCGAGGTACTGGATGTCGCCGTAGAAGATGTTGCTGGTTGGCACGTCGCTGAAGCTAATCGAGCAGGCGGTAGCAGTTGCGCTGACCGTGGCGGTGGCGGTCATGCTAGCGGTGCCAGTCATGGTGGCAGTGCCAGTCATGGTGGCAGTGCCAGTCATGGTGGCGGTACCAGTCATGGTGGCGGTGGTGGCCGGGGTGCCAGTCGCAGCCACGGTAGCGGTAGCGGTCATCGTTGCGGTAGCGGTCGGGGTGCTGGTCGCAGCCACGGTGCTGGTCGCGCTGACTGCGGGGGTCGGGGTTGCGCCACCAGGCTGCACGCAGGTGTAGAGGACGCGGGTGCCTGGGGTTAGCACAGCCTGGTCAGAGCTGAACTGGTCGAAGGCCGAGCCAATGTCCTTCTGGATGCCGCTGGTCGCGCTGACCCCGTTGCCAGTCATCGGCGTGCCGTAGATGAACTCGATGTTGTTGCTGGTCTCGTAGAGGCGGGCCTCGAAGTTGACCGGGCCGCCGCCAGAGCCGAACTGGGTAGCACGCCACTCAACATTGAAGACGCGATTGGGGGCAGTGCCAGTGGTGGAGGTGAAGACCCCACTGGGGGCAGTGGTGAGCAGGTCATCCCATTGCGGCATGATCGCATAGTTGAAGACAGCGGTGGGTAGCGCAGAGTTGGTGAAGGCAGTGGAGGTGCTGTTGACCTGGAGGTTGCCGTTAGAGCTGAGGTTGAGGGTAGTGACACCGAGCAGGTCGTAGAAGGTGAAGGCGAAAGGTAGAGGCAGCGGGGTGACAATGTCATCACCGTGGTTGCCGCTATCCACTGTGCCAGGGACGATGGTGGCACCGGTACTGGTAGTGCGGGTGTAGCTGCTGCACTGTGGGATCGGAGTCAGGGAGAAGTTGCGGGTGGTGGTGCCACCAGAGATGACCGTCACGCCAGTAGCACTGGCCGAGTTGTAGCCACTCTTGGTCGCGGTCAGGTTGTAGGTGGCAGTGACCAGCACAGTCAGGCTGTAGTTACCCGCGGCATTGGTGGTAGCGACGTAGGTGTAGCCGCCGCCGCCGGCAGTGACCAGCGAACCGGAGATGGGCAGGCTGGTCAGGCTGTCAGTGACTACGCCCGCAATGGTGCCGGTTGCCAGCCCAGTGAGGGTGAAGTTCTGGGTGGTAGTTACCCCAGAGACAACCGTCACGCCGCTAACCGACTGTGGGTTGTAGAGGAACTTGCTGGCGGTCATCGCGTAGGTCGGGGTGATCAGCACGCTGATGCTGTAGTTGCCGTTGCTGTCGGTAGAGACGAAGCTGGTCGTGCCACTGATGCTCTCAGTCGTTGCGACCTGAGCATTGGCAAGCGGTGCGCCGCTGCTGTTGTGGACGAAACCAGCGATGGTGCCGCTGCGCCCTGCCGTAACCTGGGCCTTGTCGTAGAAGACATCTTCCTGGTTCTGGCTGTTGATCACCACGCGCCCGTCAGTCCAGATCATGTGAACTGTGTTGCCATCGGCGTACTGGTAGTCGTAGTCGCCACCATAGCAAGCCTGCACGCCGCTGTCAACCTGGGCGGGCTGGGGGATGATCTGGTCGCTGAGGGGGGTGGCGGCCTGCCAGGTCGCGCCGTTGTTGTAGGAGACGCGGCTGTACATCTGGTAGTCGTTGTTGGTCGTGTTGCGGCGGTCGTACCAGGTGACCACCACTGCGCCAAGTTCAGTAACAGCCAGGCCCGACTTGAACTGAGCGCGGGTGCTGGCACCACTATCGTCAATGCGGAGCGGAGCCGACCAGGTGGCACCGCCATCGAGGGAGCGGGTGTAATACACATCGCCAGCGTCGCCAGTAGCACCCTTCTGCACGTAGGAAAGGTGCAGGCTATTGTTGGGGCCGACCCCGAGTTGGCCGAAGCCCTCGAACCGCCAGATTGGGGCTATCGAAAGGCGACCACCGCAGAGCAGGTCGTAAGGGGCGATCCAGGTTGGGCTGTTGAGGGTCAGTTCAGTCCAGGCCAGGCCACCGTTGGTGGACTTGTAGATGTGGTTGGTGTTGCTGGTGCCAGTGGCCTGCGGGAAGACCGGCTGACCGCCGTAGAGGTACACGCTGCCATCACTACCGCGGCTGCCACTGATCTGCTGGTTGCGGATGAAGTTGGGGTTGCTGGTAGCAACCGTCACTGGTGCGCTCCAGGTGGTGCCGTTGTCCGAGTAAGTTACCAGCACCGGTGGGTTACTCGGATTAACGCCAAAGTCATTCCAACTGATG
>JBBROH010000052.1:0-21480 GCA_038229595.1 Chloroflexia bacterium
CAACTCGAGAGTGATGCCGCGTTGCCGCGCCACCCCCTGGTTTCAATCCCCTCAAATGAGGGGTGGTGGTTGCAACTCTGGCCCCATCACGTTGCCAATCACGCTAGCCAGGTGGTTTCAATCCCCTCAAATGCGGGGTGGTGGTTGCAACGCAGGCTTGACCAGCCCCCTGGCCTACCAAAATGTGGTTTCAATCCCCTCAAATGCGGGGTGGTGGTTGCAACGCGGGCTGAACGCGCAACTAGAAACAGCCAACAAGTTTCAATCCCCTCAAATGCGGGGTGGTGGTTGCAACGGGTCAGCGACTTTGAACGCGGTCGCATCACCGGCATGTTTCAATCCCCTCAAATGCGGGGTGGTGGTTGCAACACAACCAGTCCGGCAATTTGCCGGAGATTGTCAAAGTGTTTCAATCCCCTCAAATGCGGGGTGGTGGTTGCAACCCCAGCCAGTTGCTGGCCGACGACCGGCGATCTCGACTTGTTTCAATCCCCTCAAATGCGGGGTGGTGGTTGCAACACGTATGCTCCTGTCTACCGGCCCCTACCAAGCGTCTGGTTTCAATCCCCTCAAATGCGGGGTGGTGGTTGCAACGCGGCCACGTAGTCACCGCCGCGGAAGTGGCAGAGTTTCAATCCCCTCAAATGCGGGGTGGTGGTTGCAACGGCGCGGGCGTGGCCCCAGGGCCAAACTGCGCTAACCTCACTGCTTATTAGTATTATAGCACACTTCTGGCGGTTGTCAATACCCTGGCCGCTGCGATTCGTGGCTAATCTTGCCAGCGGTGTGCTGCGCTAACCTTCCTGCGTGGGGGCTGCGAGCCAGCGGTTAGCGCAAGCCAGCCAGCGGGGGTGGGTGGATGGGTGGTAGGTTGGTTCAGCACTGCTCGCCAGCCCCAGCCCTAAACCCCTTGTGGCCCAGTTTGCGCTTGACATTGGCCCTTGATTTGACGTACAATTAGACGGCCTAATTCATAGGCTAAACAGGCGAAACAGACATGGAAACAGACCAGATTTTCAACGTCGCCCAGTTGCTCAAGGAGACGGTCGGTACCCACCGTGACTACGATTTTGCCGCTCCCAGCCTGGAGTTGAGCGCGGGAGTAGCAGGCCGCAACCTGCGCGGCCATGTGCGACTGACCAGGCTGAACAAGAGCGTACTGACGGTCGGCAGGGCGGCATTGGACGAGGTGCCGCTGCAATGCGGACGCTGCCTGGACAGCTATAGCGGCCCGCTAGCGATTAGCTTTGAGGATCGTTACCGGCTGAGGGTGGATTTGGTTAGTGGTGGCAAGGTGGGGTTTGACGAGGACGCGGCCAATGGCGAAGAAGAAGCCGATGCGCTGTGGATTGACCAGAACCACCTGCTTGACCTGAGCGAACTGCTGCGTCAGGTCTTCCTGCTTGCGCTACCGCTGATGCCAGTTTGCCGCCCCGACTGCCCTGGCCTGCCCGTGCCAGATGGTGTACGCCTCAATCTCGCCCAGGCGGAGGCCGAACAAGCCGAGGCAGCGCAAGACAGCCGCCTGGCAGTCCTGGCAAAGCTGCTCGACGGCAACAACTGAGCCGCCAAACAGACCCTTCCAGCTTGCGGGAAGCAGCAGAAGCAAGTATAATTGTTAGCGAAGCTGTCCCTGAGTGGGGCGGTTGGTAGGCCAGTCGCAAGGCTGGCGAGAAAGGAAGCAGATTTAAGTGGGCGCACATCCTAAACAGCGAACCTCGCACGCACGCAAGAACCGACGGCGAGCCAACGACTTCTTGACCCCCCCCACGCTCGTGGCAGACCCGGATGCCCCCGGTATGGTCAAGCTGGCGCACCACGTCGGCCCCACTGGGATGTACAAGGGCCGTCAGGTAATCCCAGACCCGACCAAGAAGAAGAATAGTGCTAGCTAGAGCTTCGGCTTTAGCGGGCAGGGGCTGAGGAGTAGCCGAGACGCGACCTGCGCCCTGCTACCCCAGCCTCTCTTTGTTTAGCCCCTTGCCCTGAGAACAGGAAAGTGCTATGATGAGCAAAGGCGACACCTACGCGGCAATTACCGCTACCGCCAGCAGCGTTCCGGCTAAGGTGCTAACCAACCATGACCTCTCCCTGGTGGTGGAGACTTCGGACGAGTGGATACGCACCCGCACTGGTATTGGCGAACGGCACGCCGTTGTAGATGGTGAGTATACCTCTACCTTCTGCATCAACGTTGCCCGCCAACTACTGGAGCAGAGCGGCCTCGCTGCCGAGCAGATTGACCTGATCATCGTGGCAACCTGCACCCCCGACTACCCGCTGCCCGCCACCGCCAGCCTCGTGCAGGACGCTATTGGCGCAAGTCGGGCTGCCGCCTTCGACCTGGCCGCCGCCTGCTCTGGCTTCGTCTACGCCCTCACCACTGGCACGCAGTTTATTACCAGTGGCGCGTACAAGAATGTAATCGTGATCGGGGCAGAGACGTTGACCCGCTTTCTCGACTGGCAGGATCGCTCTACCTGCGTGATTTTCGGTGATGGAGCAGGGGGGGTGCTGTTGCAGGCCAGCAAGCAGGAAAGCGGCATCCTCAGCTTCATTCTCGCTTCACAGGGCAACTGCGCCGACATGATTATCATCCCTGGCGGGGGTAGCCGCCGCCCACCTTCTAGCGAGTCGCTCGCCGAGGGCCAGCACTTCATCAAGATGAAGGGCAACAAGGTGTTTGAGTTGGCGGTGCGCGTCATGTCCAACGAGGTGCGGGTGGTATTGGACAGGGTGGGGTTGGCCCTCAGCGATGTTGACCTCTTTGTGCCGCACCAAGCCAACATCCGCATCATCGACGCGGTGGCCCGCCAGCTTGAGTTGCCGATAGAGAAGTTCTTCCACAATATCGAGCATTACGGCAACACCTCGGCAGCCAGCATCCCGATTGCCCTGGCCGAAGTGGTAGAGAAGGGGCTGGTTAAGCCGGGTGGCATCATCTGCATGGGTGCCTTCGGCGGCGGCCTGACCAGCGGTTGCCTGGTGCTGCGCTGGAACCCGACAGTAGTACGCTAGACTGGCAACCACCTACCCTCGCGCAGGAGCATAGATGAGCGACGAACAGACTGGCAACAAGTGGGCCTGGGTCTTCCCCGGCCAGGGATCGCAATACGTCGGTATGGCGAAGGTGCTGCACGAGCGTTCAGCGGCAGTCCGCCAGCTTTTCGCGCAGGCAGACGATGCGCTGGGCTTCAACTTGAGCGACCTCTGCTTCAACGGTCCGGAGGGTGAGTTGCAGCAGACCCAGAATGCCCAGCCCGCCATCCTCGTCGCCAGTCTCGCCGCCCTGACCGCCCTGAAGGAAGAAGGTAAGCTGCCCCAGCAGGCACCAACTTATGTTGGCGGCCATAGTTTGGGCGAGTACAGCGCACTGGTGGCCGCAGGGTCGTTGACCTTCGTCGATGCAGTACGGCTGGTGCGCGAACGCGGGCGGCTAATGGCGAACGTCGGTCAGGTGAAGGGCGAGTCTAGCACGATGCTGGCGGTTATTGGCCTGGAGCGTGAGCAGTTGGAGGCGATTAGCGCAGACTGTGGCGTGGATATTGCCAACTTCAACACGCCGACCCAAACCGTCCTCAGCGGCCTGCAAAGCAAGATTGCAGCAGCAACCGAAGCAGCAAGGGCAGCCGGGGCGAAGCGGGTAATACCCCTCCCAGTCAGCGCGGCCTTCCACTCGCGGCTGATGGTTAGCATGGCCGACGACCTCGCCCTGTTCATGGCAGAGGTGCCGACCCAAGAGGCCAGCATCCCAATCATCGCCAACGTAACCGCAACCGCGATCACCCGCGCTGAGGAAATCAGGATCGAACTGGTCAAGCAGACTTACTCCCCGGTGCAGTGGGTACGCAGCGTCCAGTACATGGCAGCGGCGGGCGTGGGCAACTACATCGAGGTCGGCCCTGGCAAGGTACTGGCAGGCCTGATTCGAGCCACGCAGCCAACCGCCAACATCTTGCTCTCCGAGCAACTGCTGGCTTGAGCCGCCCTGACCTGCACCGCTGCGCTCGCCGAAGCAAGAGCCTTGTACCCGACCGCCGCAGTGCGCTAGCATCTACCTGGGGTTCGTTATTGGCTGTTCAGCCGCCCTGCCCGCCAACTGCTGGTTTACAGCGGGCTGGCGCACCTGCTCCTTACTCTTGCTAGCAATGGCCCACGAGCCGCTGCTGGGCTTAGAGCCGGGCTAACCCGGTTATTACATTGTGTGTTGTTCTGCTGTTACGCTCTGTCCCACCACCTGTCCATCCGACGTAGTTTATAGTGAGAAGGAAGTATGCCCGTGTCACAGGTCAGCGAAGAACTGAGCCAGGTCACCTATGATCTGCAAGCCTCCCTCCATCGGGCCAGCCTGCGCGACTTCGGCGCAAAGCTGCCACAGCTTGGAGCCGCCCTCGCCGCCGCAGTGCCAGAACTGCCCGGTGTGATCAAGACGATGGGCCGCAATGTCGGCCACTTCCTGGATGAACTGCCCGACCTCGCCTTCGCCCTCGTCGCCCGAGCCCGCCTCGCCGAGGCCGAGAGCAAGGAGGTGCGGATGGTGGCGGCCTGGGCCATGGGTGAGATGGGCGTAGAGCAGCCTGACAACGTGACCGCTATTGCCTACCGGCTGGCGAAGGACGACGAGGCTGAAGTGCGCGACCAGGTGCCAGCCGTCTACGACGAAATCATTGGCCCCATGCAGCAGCGTGCTACCATCGAACTGATGCGCCGCTGGGCCAACGACTCGGATGAGAAGGTACGCCGCGTCGTTCCCCTGGCCCTGGTTCGCCGCAGCCGCCGCGACCCCCAGCCCGTCCTGGTGCTGCTGGAGGAGTCGCGCCATGATAGCAGCCTCTACGTACGCCGCGCCGTCGTCAACAGCCTGCAACAGGGCTGGGGTAAGCCGGACGTGCTGGGGGTCAACGCTGCCACCGGCCCAACCCAGTTGGTGCGCCTGCTAAAGGATTGGGCGCGGGACAGCAGCCCCTTCACCCGCTGGGTGGTCGCCTACACGCTCGCGCACACCTGGATTGAGCGGATGCCGAACGGCCTGCCAGAGGCTCTGGCTATCTTGCGCTATATCGGGCGCGACGGCACCGAGTTGGTGCAGAAGGCGTTGCGGGCTGCCCTTACTGGCCTGCGTAAGCTAGACGAGCAGCAAATCACCCGCGCTATGTACGACTGGACGCGGGACAGCGACCCCACCCTCAGCGGCTTCGCCCGCCAATGGCTCACCGACTTCCCCGCTGATGAGCCAGAGCCGCTAGCGACCCCAGCCCTGCGGATGGAGGAGAGCCACCCAGCCCCAAGCCAGCCGCTGCAAGCGCAGAGCCAGCCACAGCAACCACAGAACCAGCTTGGGCAGATGGGCCAGCGGCGACAGCCAGGGCAGCCAGGCCAGCGCAACCAGCAGGGACAGCAACGGCCCTTCAATCAGCAGAACGGTAACGGTAACGGTCAGCGGCAGCCTGGGATGCGCCAGCCGGGGCAGCCGGGGCAGCCTGGGATGCGCCAACCTGGGCAGCAGGGTGGCCTACGCAACCAGGCGGGGCAGCAGGGTGGCCTACGCAACCAACAGAACAACCAGCAGCGACCACCGCAGCGCGATGCCCGCCAGCCGGGCCAGCCAGGGCAGCCGAGCCGCCAACCGGAGGGTATGAACTTGCCGAACAACGACGGCAGCCAGTCCGCCGCCAGCCGCCGCGAGATGCGCCTTGAGCAACGCCGCCAGCGTGACGAGCAGCGCGCCCAGCCAGAGCAGCAGACCAATCAGCCCCAGAACCAGGCCAACCAGAGCAATCAACCGCAGCAGCCTGAAGCGATCAACCCGCTGGTCAGTAATGCAGTGCTGCACGCCGCCAATCCAGGCTTCGAGCAGGGCCAGCAGTTGCAGCAGCCCCGCCGCGACCCCAATCGCCAGCCGCGCCGCGATCAGCAGCGCGAACCGATCAGCCCAGCAGTCAGTGATGCAGTGCTGGCTTCGGCCAGGCCAGCCACGCCCCCACCGCCAGCCAGCCCTGCGCCCAGCCACGACCCTGGTGACCTGAGCGAAGCAGCCCGCACCGCAGTGCTAGGTGCAGCTAACCTCCACTACGCCGAAGAAGCTGCACCCGCTGCGGCAAAGCGCACCCGTAGGCCCGCGCCGATTGAGGGCGAAGCGGGCGGCCTGGTGGCTACCCCGTCTTCATCCACCCCAGCCGAGGCCGAGAAACCAAAGCGCACTCGTAGACCCGCTGCCAGCCCTGTCGCAGCCGAAGCAGCCCAGCCGGACAGCGAAGCCGCTGAGAAGCCGAAGCGCACCCGCAGACCGGCCAACGTTTCGAGTGATGTGCCAATCGAGGCAGCCGACAGCGCAGCCGAGAAGCCGAAGCGCGCGCGCCGCCCCTTCCCCGACCCCAACAGCAGTGAGGATGCGGGCTGAGGCTAGAACGTGTTACAATGGTCACACAGCAGCAACGAGCAAGCCAGCAACCAGGCGGAGGCGCAGATGGGCCACGTGATAGCAGAAGTCAGTCTCACCCCGCTGGATGGCAGCGGCTCAACCAGCGTCAGCTACTATGTCGCCCTCGCCCTCGCCGTGCTGGACGGCTACCCCAACCTCAGCTACCAGCTAAACGCGATGGGGACGGTGATCGAGGGCGAGAAGGCGGAGGTGCTGGCCGCCGTTGACCAGATGGCCGAGGCTTGCTTCGTCGCTGGTGCCTTGCGGGTCAGCACCCAACTGAAGATCGACGAGCGGCGCGACAAGCGTGGCAGCATTGCGGGCAAGATCGCCTCCGTCCTGCACCACAAACCAGATGCGCATACAGGATTAGGGATAATGTTCAAGAAGATACTAGTTGCCAACCGGGGCGAAATTGCCCTGCGGATCGTGCGAGCCTGTCGCGAACTGGGGGTGCGGACGGTTGTCGCCTACTCCGAGGCCGACCGCGACTCGCTGGCGGTGCGCTTTGCAGACGAGGCGGTGTGCATCGGCCCCGCCGCTGCCGCCCGCAGCTACCTGAACATCCCCTCGGTCGTCACCGCAGCGGTGATCACCGGCGCAGACGCGATCCACCCTGGTAGCGGCTTCCTCAGCGAAAACAGCTACCTCGCCGAAGTGTGCCAACAGCTAGGCATCACCTTCATTGGCCCCACGCCAGAGGTGATCGAGCAGATGAGCGATAAGACCGCCGCCCGCCGGGTGATGCAGAAGGTGGGCCTGCCGATCATCCCCGGCAATGCTGAGCCGCTGAACAGCCAGGAGCAAGCCCTGACTGTGGCTAAGGAGCTTGGCTACCCAGTCGTCCTCAAGGCGGTGGCGGGCGGTGGTGGGCGTGGCACGCGCATGGTTCGCAACGAGAGCGAGCTAAACCAGGTGTTTGGCATCGCCCGCACTGAGGCTCTGGCGGGCTTCGGCAACGCTGATCTCTACCTGGAGAAGCTGATCGTCCAACCCCGCCACATCGAGGTCCAGATTCTGGCTGACAATCACGGCCACATCGTCCACCTCGGCACCCGCGACTGCTCGCTACAACGTCGCCACCAGAAGGTGCTGGAAGAAGCCCCTGGCTACAGCCTGCCGCAGGAGTTGCTGGACAAAATCTGCGCGGCGGCGATCAAGGGCGCGAAGGGGATCGGCTACCGCAATGCTGGCACCTTCGAGTTTCTGGTGGACAGGCGCGGCAACTTCTACTTCCTGGAGGTCAACCCACGCATCCAGGTCGAGCATGGCATCACCGAGATGATCACTGGCATTGACCTGATCAAGTGGCAGATCATGATCGCCAGCGGCCAGCCCTTGACGCTGACTCAAAAAGGGATTAGAATATGGGGGCATTCGATTGAATGTCGGATCAACGCTGAAGACCCCAACCGCGGCTTCCGCCCCGACGCAGGGACGGTCGAACTCTACCTTGCACCCGGTGGCCCTGGCGTGCGGATGGACTCGCACCTCTACTCTGGCTACGTTGTGCCACCGCACTACGACTCGTTGTTGGGCAAGCTGATGACCTGGGGGGAGACGCGGGACGAGGCGATAGCGCGGATGCGCCGCGCCCTCAGCGAGTGCGTGATCACCGGGGTCAAGACGATCATTCCGTTGCACCAGCGTATCCTCAGCAACCCGGCCTACCTGCACGGCAACATCAGCACCGTCTTTATCCAGGAGTACATGAGCAATGAGGACGGTTCGATAGTCACCCTTGAGGCGGGCGGGCCACGGGGCGGCGCGAATAACAACCTGCACACCTTTGCCACCCGCGAGATGGGCGACGACAGCGAAGTAGAGATTGAGGCAGAAGCGCACCTTTAGGAGAGATAGATGACTACAGAGCAGCAAGGCCAGCCCATCGGCACCATCCGCATTGCCCCGCAAGTGCTGGCTACTATCGTTCGCCTCACCGCACAGAGCGTGGCTGGGGTTGCCCACCTGGGGCAGGGCGGGCATGGGGTCAACCTTTCGCGCAATGTAGCCCAGAACGAGCCGGGCGTGCGCGTCAAGGTGCGCGACAACCGCGTGACCGCCGACCTGTACATCGTGGTTGTGCCAGAGACCAATATGCAAAAGGTGGGCAACGAGGTGCAGCAGCAGGTGACAGAGGCTCTGATCAAGATGGTGGGGATGCCTGTCGAGGCGGTCAACGTCTATGTTGAGGATGTGGAAGGCTAAAGTTGAGCAGCCCTGTGATCCAACGCCGCCTGGCCCGGATGGTAGCCATGCTAACTCTCTACGAGGCCGACCTGGTGGGCCACGAGCCAGCCAGCGTGCTTGAACGCTACCTCAGCGAGGGGGTAGACAGCGCGATTATGAACGAGGCCACCGCCGACGTGGAGATGGTGGACAAGGAAGCTCTTGGCGGCAAGGCTCCTTGCGCCGAACTGTTCCTTGGTATCGAAAGCGGTCTGTTGGGCGAGGCAGGCCGCACCTTCGCCCGTGAACTGATCGAAGGCGTGGCCGCCAGGGACAAGGCGTTGGCCGAGATCATCGCCGCCGCCGCTCCCGACTGGCCTGCCGCCCAGATGCCGAAGGTGGATCGCAACGTGCTGCGGATCGCCATCCACGAGATCATCTTTGGCAACGAGACCAAACCCGCCATCGTCATCGACGACGCAGTGGAACTGGGCAAGTGCTTCGGCAGTGACAGTTCTAGCCGCTTCATCAACGGGGTGCTGGGCAATGTGGCAGGCAAGGTTGATCGCTACCGTCGCAAGTACGCGACCGCCAGCCAGCAGAGCGGCCCAGGTGAGAGCTAGTGGCTGACCTTTACCAACAGACTTACCAGAAGCTCCGCCGCCTGCTCGCCGAACAAACTGGCGTGCCGACTAGCAGCATCAGCCGCGCCTCGGCTTTCGCTGAGGACTTCGACACTGAGCCGCTTGAACTCTACGAGGAAGTCTTCTCGGAGATTGAGGAGCAGTTCCAGATCGAGATCGAACCGGCCCACTACCGCGAACTCACTACTGTGCAGGATATGGTAGACTACATCGTGGACAAAGCCGAACTGTAGCCCACTCCCCCGCGAGGGCGGAACCACTAAACCGGCTGCCAACGTGCAGCAACAAGGAGAGGATCGAAGAATGGCTAACGCAACCGACCATCTGAAGGACGTACTGACCAGCAAGTATGGGGTAGCCGAGGGTGAAACTGGGGACATGGGCAAGGAAGAACTCGCCAATCAACTACTTCACCGCCTGGCGATCAAGCATGGCGCAAGCGAGGGCGACATTGCTGGCCTCGACCGCCAGGGCTTGATCCTCAACCTGCTGGGTACCGTCGCCACCGACGTGCTGAAGGTCAAGGATAGCAGCAAGCTAACGGCAGAGACCTCCTTCCAGGAACTCGGTGCCGACTCGCTCGACATGGTGGAACTGCTGATGGGCATTGAGGATACCTTCGTTGACTTTGGCGACCTCAAGATTCCCGACGAGGATGCAGCCAACATCACCACGATGGGCAGTGCCGTGACCAAGATCGACAGCTACATCAACAGCTACCTGGCTGCCTGACCGCGACCGCCAAACCACGCGCCCCTTTGCTCAGGCAGGGGGCGCGTTTCGTTTGCCCCAGGCTAGCCGCTGCCGCTCTTTCCTGCCCCGCTTGCCCCTGGTTATGGCATAGTATTTGCCTTGTGTGGCGGTAGGCAACGACCATCGTAAACAACGTAGGAGGATAAGACTAGCATGGATGCAGACCGCAACAACCAGGGGCCACACGACCTCTCGCTCAAAGACAACGCAGTAAATGTATCGCAGCCAGAACGGATTGGTTCGATCATTGGTGGCGGCGCACTAGCGGCCTATAGCGTGTTCAATATCGCCCGTGGCAAGTTTGGCAGCCTGCCGATTGCGGCCCTCGGTGGCTACCTCATCTACCGTGGTGCTACCGGCCACTGCTACGTCTCTGCTGCCCTGAACATCAACACGGCGGCTGGTGAGCAGCAGCAATCCCGCTCCGCCGTGATCCCACACAAGAGCGGCATCAAGGTCTCCAAGAGCGTAACCGTCAACCGCCCAGTCGAAGACCTCTACGCTTTCTGGCGCAACTTCGAGAACCTGCCACAGTTCATGAACCACCTCAAGTCGGTGGAGGTGCTGGATGGCAATGGCAATCGCTCGCACTGGGTCGCCAATGCCCCAGCCGGACAGACGGTGGAGTGGGATGCGGAGATCATCAACGAGCAGGCTAACCGCCTGATCGCCTGGCGTTCCCTACCCGACGCACAGATCGCCAACGCCGGGGCAGTGATGTTCCAGCCTGCCAGCGGCAACCGCGGCACCGAGGTGAAGGTCGAGCTTGAGTACAACCCGCCTGCCGGGGTGCTAGGCGCGTTGATCGCCAAGTTGTTCGGCGAGGAGCCAGAGCAGCAGATTGACGAAGACCTGCGTCGCTTCAAGCAGTACATGGAGACTGGCGAAGTAGCCAACAACGGCCAGAAGGCCGAGGACAAGAAGGGGCTACCTGGTCAGAAGGGGGTAGAGGTTGAGCAGGCAGTCACGGTCAACCTGCCCGTCGCCCAGGTGTACAGCTTCTGGCGCAACTTTGCCAACCTGCCACACTTCATGAACCACCTGGAGTCGGTCACGGTGCAGGACGGCAACCGTTCGCACTGGAAAGCCAACGCGCCGCTCGGCCAGACCGTAGAGTGGGATGCAGAGGTCAGCAGTGAGAAGGAAAACGAGTACATTGCCTGGCGTTCGCTAGAGGGGGCGCAGGTACCAAACCAGGGCGCAGTGCGCTTCCTGCCCCAGGGCCAGACCAGCACCGAGGTGCGCGTCAGCCTGAAGTACGCTCCACCGCTCGGCGCACTCGGTGCATTGGCTGCGCGCATCTTCGGCGAGGAACCGAACCAGCAGATCACCGAAGACCTTGCCCGCCTCAAGCAATACCTAGAGACTGGCAACCCCGACAATGCAGATAAGGCGGAGGCGAAGGACGAGCAGAAGGGCGTGGCTCCCGACAAGGGTATCCGCGTCGAAAAGAGCGTGATCGTCAATCGCCCGGTGGAGGAAATCTACCGCTACTGGCGCAACTTCGAGAACCTGCCACACTTCATGAACCACCTGGAGGCGGTTACGGTACAGGATAATACGCACTCGCATTGGAAGGCTAAGGCTCCCCTCGGCCAGACGGTAGAGTGGGATGCGGAGATCATCGCGGAGCAAGAGAACCACCATATCGCGTGGCGTTCTCTACCCAACGCGCAGGTAGCCAACGAAGGAGCGGTGCGCTTCACCAGCCTCGGCGATGAGCAGACCGAAGTCGCTACCCTGATCAAGTACGACCCGCCAGCCGGTGCGCTGGGGGCGTTCGTCGCTAGGCTGCTCGGCGCGGAGCCAAACCAGCAGGTTGAAGAAGACCTCAACCGCTTCAAGCAGGTGATGGAGCATGGCGCAACCAGCAACCTCACCGCCCAGAGTGGCGACCAGAACTACGTGCAGTAGACCCCCTTGCCACCAGCCCTCAAGAGGGCAGAGTGGGTCGCAATATCAGCAGGGGCCGCAATGATTTTCGCGTCCCCTGCTTCTTTCAAAGACAGGTAGGCAAAACAGGAGGCAAAAAGATGAAGGCACTACAGTGGCTCGGTTCAGGCAGCGTAGCAGTTAATGAAGTAGCAGAACCAAAGATACTCAACTCTGGCGATGCGATCATCAAGGTAAGCAGCACCGCGATCTGCGGCAGCGACCTGCACATCTACAATGGTTACATCCCCTCGATGGAGAAGGGTGACATCCTCGGCCACGAGTTCATGGGTGAGGTGGTTGAGGTCGGCAGCGAAGTCAGCAAGCTGGCTATTGGTGATCGGGTAGTGGTTCCCTTCCCAATCTCCTGTGGCAAGTGCTACTACTGCCAGCACGATCTCTGGTCGCTCTGCGACAACTCCAACCCCAATGCTGGTGTCACCGACAAGCTGTTTGGCTATACCCCCGCTGCCATCTTCGGCTACTCCCATCTATTTGGCGGCTACCCCGGCGGCCAGGCCGAGTACGTACGCGTCCCCTTCGCTGACGTTGGCCCCTTCAAGGTGCCAGCCAGCCTGAGCGATGAGCAGGTACTATTTCTCACCGATATCTTCCCCACCGGCTACATGGCGGCGGAGAACTGTGACATCCAGCCAGGCCAGGTGGTTGCTGTCCTCGGCTGTGGCCCTGTCGGTCAGTTTGCGATCCGCTCGGCCCTGCTGCTTGGTGCAGAGCGGGTGATTGCCGTTGACCGCTACCCGGAGCGGCTATCCCTCGCTGCAAAGGGTGGGGCTGAAGTGTTTAACTACGAGGAGAAGCCAATCCACGAGACCCTGCGCGACATGACTGGCGGGCGTGGCCCCGACGCGATCATTGACGCTGTGGGCCTGGAAGCGCATGGCGGCACGGCGGTGGACGCTCTCTACGATACGGCGATGCAGAAGGTGCGGCTGGAGACTGATCGCCCTTACGCTATCCGCCAGGCGATCATCGCTTGCCGCAAGGGGGGGATCGTCTCGCTCGCAGGGGCGTATGGTGGCCTGGTAGACAAGATACCAATGGGCGCAGCTTTCAACAAGGGGCTAACCTTCCGTATGGGCCAGACCCACGTTCACCGCTACCTCAACACGCTGCTAGGCCTGATCGAGCAGGGCCGCGTTGCCCCAGAGGAGATCATCACCCACACCCTCCCCCTCAGCGAAGCCGCACATGGCTACGAAATATTCAAGCACAAGCAAGAGCAGTGCATCAAGGTGGTGCTGAAGCCGGGCCAGTAGAGGGCTGCGGTAGTCCTGAACGGGTGGCGTTGGTGGCGTGGGCTTGTTGGCAAACAGCCTACGCCATTCTTATGCCTGCTTCATGGGCTGGGCTGGCGCAAGGCAAAAAGAGAGGCACGGGATGAAGCCGGAAGATGGTAGAGTGGTGTCGAGACCATCAGCAAGCGGCATCCGTGCCATATGTTACAGACAGGATCATACACCTGCCAGGCGGATTTGTCAACCCCACAAAGTACCTTTCTTTGGCAGAGGCTGGTACTAGTCACCCACTAGCCAGAGCTATAGCCAACTTGCTACCTGTACTTACTAGCAGATGGTTAGCGAAAGGCATCATCTCATCCTCAAGTAGGAGACGAAATACCTGTTCGGCTTGCTACTTTTGGGTAGACTATTGCTGAGGGTTGAGGGTAATGATACCTCTGGTCAGGGCTTTCGTCACCGCTTCAGTGCGGTCAGTGGCGTTCAGCTTGTTGAATATGCTGGCAACGTGCGCCTTGACTGTACTTTCGCTCAAACCCAGGTCTTCGGCGATCTCGCGGTTGCGGTCGCCTTTGGCGATGCGATTGAGGATCAGCAGTTCGCGGTCACTGAGACCGCTGGCGACTGCTGGGTTGGGCGGCGTGTTGATGCTCTCCAACAAGCGGGTAGCGACCTTCGGCTGGATCAGGGCTAGCCCACGAGAGACCATGCGGATCGCCTGGAACAACTCCTCCTTCGGGATGTCCTTCAACACGTAGCCCTTTGCCCCTGCCTTCAACCCACTGAGGATGTACTCGTCGCTATCGTAAGTGGTCAGGATCAGCACCTTCGTCTGGGGGGAGACAGTGTGCAGGCGGCTGATCGCTTCAGCCCCGTTGATCACTGGCATTTGCATATCCATCACCACCACGTCGGGCTTGAGTTGGCTGCACAACTCTATTACCTCGCGCCCGTTCGAGGCCAACCCCACCACATCCATGTCGTCCTGCGTACTAATCAGAGCCTCCAACCCATCACGCATGATTTCGTGGTCGTCGGCAATAACCAAACGTAGCTTGCTCAACTTCGTTCCTCCTTCAATCTACCTGAACCGCTCTCTGCGTTTCACTATGCTAATTTATATTTTAGCAGTTTAGTCAACCGTTAGCAAGCTGGCTGGCTAATCGGCGGATGCGGTTAAGATAAAAGGTCAGCTTAGAGCGGAGATAGGCCAGTGGCACGAACCTTGACATTATATAGATGGGCCGACCCCGCCATTGGGGACAAACAGCCCACCACAAAATTAGCAGAGGAGAATATGCAGTGAATAGACCCGCTCATACAAAGACGATCCTGGTGCTGATCCTGGGCCTGGCGGTGCTGACTGGCTGCGGCGATACGAGCAAGGCTGGCACAGGTACTGGCTCCGGAGGAGTACCAACCAACATCATCCCACTTGGCACCACTGCCTCTAGCGCGGATATTGCCGCTACCAACACGGCGGAAGTCGGCATGATGGCGACCTACACTGCGGGAGCGGGCGGCCAGATGACCATGTCCGCAAGCGCAACTGCTCCGGCTGCGGCTGGCACGCCAATGACTGGCGCAACCCCGGCGATCACCACCTCCCTACCGCTGACTGCACCCCTTACCCCCTTGCTGACCAGTCCCACTCCCTAGCCGCTGGCACAACAAGCAGCCCCGACCGCCACTGGCAGTCGGGGCTTGCTCTTTGTTGGGCAATCTACTTCTTGGCGCGGTGGCTGTGCTTGAACAGCTTGGCAAGGTCGGCCTTGTTCACCCGGTCGAGCAACTTCTGCTCCTGCGCTGCGGTCAGCTTGCCGTCCGCTACGGCCTTGTCGAGGTCGGTCTTAACGGCGGCGACAGCGGCGGCCTTGAGGTCGCTCTCGCTGATCCCCTTCGCCTTAGCCAGGTCGGCGATGCTCTTGCCACCCTTCAGTTCGCTGCTCAATTGCTCCGTGGTTAGACCGAGCTTGTCGGCAACTGCCTTGTAGCCGTCCTTGAGGATAGTGCCGAACTGCTTGGCAGCCTGATGGCGGTTGGCAGCCTGGGCCTGGCGCAGGGCAGCGAAGTCCCCATCACCGCGCAGAGCCGCATTGGCGGCCACCTTGTCGGCCTGGGCCTGGGTTAGCTTGCCGTCCTTGACCTGTTGAGCAAGGGTGTCCTTAAGTGCGCCTTGCTGGGCGGCCACCAGCTTGTCGCGGGTGGTGCCGAGGTTGCTAGCCAGCTTGTCGAGATAGAGGTCGTGGTAGACGCGCTCCTGGGCCTGCTTGTCGCTGCTGGGGCTGGCGGTGCTGTTGGCGGGCGCGGTCTGGGCAGCGACGCTGATCGCCAGCCCGCTGACCAGGGTGAGAACCATCAATGCGCTAGCAAACAGCTTGCCGTTAAACTTTTTCATTACTCAAAGCCTCCTATGGGTCTGTGTAGTTGCTCTCTTAGCATGGGATAACGCTTACAGGGTCATTATAATCTATGAAGGTTAATTGTAGATTAGCCGGAGGTAAAAAGGTTGTAAAAGAGATGACCCCTGCGCCTACCAGCGGAAAGTACCAGCCATGTTCTGACTAATGTACTACACGCTGTAATTGACCGCGACCGGGATTAGCCATATAATGCTCATAGATTTAAGCGGATCGTAAGTGAGGGGGAGAAGATGAGCAAGCTGAACAGCAACCGGGAGCAAAACACCCGCCGCATCCTGTACCTACTAGGCTCCTGCGCCACTGTGGTTGGCGGCATGACCATGTTCGTCTATAGCAGTCGAGGGGTGGATTCAGCAAGTCTGCTTGCCACAGCCTTTGGCATAATACTGATAGCCACTGCCTACTTCAATCTGACGGCTTCGCGCTATGTCGCTTGCTTGGGCCTGGTGCTTGTCTCTGCTCAAGCTATTGCTGGTGGCTACATCAGCGGCACGCTCGGCTTCATGATCGCTATCGGTCTGGCGGGGGTGCTGATCAATGGGCGAGCAGTGCCAGTAGTCGGGGTAATTTCGGTTGTGGCTTACATTGTCGTTCAGGTCATTACCAAAGGCCAAAAGCTGGCGGTAGTCGATCTGGTGAGCGTCGGAGCAGCCTTCCTGATCTTCAGCCTGCTGATGTTCACCTTTGCCAACAGCCAGCGGCGCAGCGCAACAGAGGCAGATGCCCGCTCGGCCGACCTAGAAGCGGCCCTGGCCCAACTACGCCAGAAGCAGGCTCTTGAGCAGCAAACTGGCAGCGCAATCATTAGCGTGATGCAGCAGCTTGGTGCTGTCTCTCGCGACCAACTGAGCGGCGCGCAGGAGCAGGTTGCTGCCCTCGGTCAGGTGACGACCACCATCGAGGAGTTGTCGCAGACTGCTTTGCAGATCGCCGATGCCGCTGAGGAGGTAGGTGGGGCCGCAGAGCAAGCCCTACACGCCGTAGACATCTCCCAGGCAGCGGTGAACGACGGTCTGCACGCAATGATGCAGATCAAAGCGCAGGTGCAGCAGATCGTGGAGCGCACTATTGCCCTCAACCAGCGCACGCAGAGTACCAGCGATCTTGTGAATGTGGTGGCGGGCATTGCGGCAGAGACGCATCTGCTGGCTCTCAACGCGGCTATCGAAGCAGCAGGGGCCGGGGCGGCGGGCGAACGCTTTGCTGTTGTCGCCGCTCAGGTCAAGAAGTTGGCCCGCCGCTCGCAGCAGGAAGTGGGCAAGATTCGCGATTTGGTGCAAGAGGTACAGCGGGCCAACGTGATGAGCGTCATGGCAACCGAGCAGGGCTTGAAGGAGAGCGACAAGGGGGCGCAGCAGGCAAAAGCGGCTGCCGAAGCCAACCTCGAAGTGATCAGCACGGTCAACGCCACCACACTACGGGCGAAAAGCATCGTGCTGGCGACCCAGCAGCAGCGTAGTGCCTCCACCCAGGTAGTGGACACCATGCGCCTGCTCAAGCACAACGCTAATGGGGTGGTTGCTGCTGCGACGGCGATTGACCATTCGATCAACGAACTCAGCGCACTGGCAGCCCAACTTGGCGCGATCATCCAGGCAACCAGCCCCCAGCAGCGACCTGCAAGCCTGCCAACACTGGAGTCACTTGGTATCACAGCCAACCTACAGCCCCAGGCTAGCTGAAGCCAAAAGGGAGCATTAGGAAGGGCGGGGCCGCATCATGCTGGCTCCGCCCTCTTTTCGTTGCTCGTACCCCCGCTTACGCCTCGCGCTCTGGCGCATCCAGCTTGTCGTAGGCTTCCTTGCTAACGAACTTGGTCAGCTTGACCTTGCTCCCTTTGTGTTCAACCTCCGCGCCCACTGCATAGCGGCTGTTGTCTTTGCCTTCTTTGCTGGCGCGCTTGTAGTGAACCTTGTACACCTGGTCATCCGCTACCTGAATCTTCTCCCGGTGCTTGACGCTGTAGAACTCCATGTTGGTTTCTCCTATCCCTGATACGCCGTATCAGGCTGGCTAGAGGACACGGGCAGAACCCGCGCAGGCTTATGACTCATGTGTCATCATAGCACAGGTGTCTTTCGCCTGTCAATAGGTAAGCTGAAATTGGTTGCCCCGACTTTTGATACTCAGTCTTGACAAGCCAGCAGATCGGTGTTATACTGCCTTGTGGCTGGTAAATTATCTGGCAAGGCTAAAGAAGATGACAAGCCCATATCTGACTGCAATCTCCCCACTCGACGAAACGCTGCTCCGCCGTCTAGATACAGCGGGCTACCGCCTGACCGAGCCGCGTAAAACGCTGTTGCGCCTGATCACCAGTGGGCGCGACCGCTTTACTGCGGCTGACCTCTGGGAGGCGGTGCAGCGCGAGGCTCCTGGGCTGGGCCGGGCGACAGTATTCCGCACCCTTGACCTCCTCAGCGAGCTTGGCATCCTCCAGCGCGTCCACTTCGACGATGCTAGCTGCCACAGCTACGTGGTTTGCGGGCGCAGCCACCACCACCATCTGGTCTGCGGCAACTGCGGGCGGGTGATCGACTTTGAGCAGACCGAGGTGGAGGAATTGCTGCACCGCCTGACCGACCGCCTCGGCTTCCAGATCGAAAGCCACCATCTGGAAGTCTATGGCCGCTGCAAGAACTGCAAAGCCTGATCACGCTCAGCGGCGAATGCTGTATAATAGCAGCAACCCAGCTAGCAGAGAGCATCGCCGTGAACCAGCCAGCCAGCAAACCCCAGCCGCCACAGACCACAATCCGCAAGCTCCTGATCGCCAACCGGGGCGAGATCGCCGTTCGGGTGATCCGCGCCTGCCGCGACCTGGGCATCCAAAGCGTGGCTGTCTACTCCGAAGCCGACCGCGCCGCCCTGCACGTGCGCCTGGCCGACGAAGCCTACTACATCGGCCCTTCACCAGCACGGGAGAGCTACCTGCGCGGTGGCTACCTGATCGAGTTGGCCCAAAAGGTGGGGGCAGACGCAATCCACCCTGGCTACGGTTTCCTGGCCGAGAACGCCGCGTTCGCTCGTGCCGTCACTGCGGCGGGCCTGATCTTCGTTGGCCCACCCGCTGCGGCGATGGAGGCAATGGGCGACAAGGTGCCTGCCCGCCAGCAGATGGCCCGCGCGGGGGTGCCAATCGTGCCTGGCATCACCGAGGAGGTAAGCGACCCCACAGAAGCGCAGCGTATCGCCGCCGAGATCGGCTATCCGGTGCTGATCAAGGCTAGCGCAGGTGGAGGCGGTAAGGGTCAGCGAGTCGTCGCTGGGCCAGAGGAGATGGCGGACGCACTGGCTGCCGCTGGGCGCGAGGCAGCTTCTTCCTTTGGCTACGCGGGCGTTTACATCGAACGCTACCTTCCGTTCGTCCGCCACATCGAGATTCAGGTGGTCGGCGACCAGCATGGCAACGCCGTCTATCTTGGCGAACGCGAATGTAGCTTGCAACGCCGCCGCCAGAAGGTAGTAGAAGAAGCCCCCAGCCCAATCCTGCCTGCTGCTCAGCGACAAGCGATGGGCGCAGCAGCGGTCAGGGCGGCCCAGGCCGTCGGCTACTACAGCCTCGGCACGGTCGAGTTCCTCTACACCCCAGCAGGTGAGTTCTACTTCCTAGAGATGAACACCCGCCTGCAAGTCGAACACCCAGTCACCGAGATGATCACTGGCCTGGACCTCGTGACCTTGCAGATCAAGATCGCAACGGGTGCGGCCATCCCCTTCAGCCAGGATCAGGTAGACTTGCGCGGCCACGCCATCGAGTGCCGGGTGATCGCCGAGGATGCCGCCGCTGGCTTCATGCCCTCTGTTGGTCGCCTGAGCCTGGTCGAAGCCCCATCCGGGCCAGGAGTGCGGTTGGACAGTGCGCTAGCCGAGGGTTATGAGGTTTCGCTGTTCTACGACTCCCTGTTGGGCAAGCTGATCACCTGGGGTGCTGACCGCGAGCAGGCCACCGCCCGAATGCAACGCGCCCTGGCCGAGTTTCGGCTGGTGGGCGTGCAGCACAATCTCCCCTTCCTCCGTACCCTGCTTGCCAGCCCAGAGTTCGCCGCAGCCGCCTTCGATACCGGCTGGATCGAGCGCAATCTTACGCGGCTAGTCGCTGCCCCCCCGCTTTCTTCGCCCGCCGCGCCTACTGAGGATGGTAAGATAGCGGGGAGCGATCACCAGGAGGCTGCCGCCATCGTTGCCGCCTTCCTCGCCCACCAGCAACACGAGCGCAGTGGCAGCCACGCCACTGGTAGCCCTACCAGCGACCGCAATCCCTGGCGGCTGGCAGGGAGACAGAGTGGCCTGCGCCGCTGGTAGAACGAAGCCGTAGCCCCAGAAGCTCTCCCCCCTACAGATAGGGTTATGTCGTGCGCGAAGGCACAATGTCTGCCCGCATGGAGCGCGAGATTGCTGGGCGTGGCCTCTTTGCCCAGGCCCGCCTCAAAGAGATGCTGGTCGGGGTAGACTTCGCGGGCCGCCTCTACTGGGAGGAGGGGCAGCGCGGTGGTCAGGATCGTGGCAAGCCCTGGCTGATGTAAGTGGTTGGCCGACCCCAGCAATCGCTGGCACGCGAGTTGCGCTAACCCTCGCAGAAGGTGCTAACCCACCTGCCGTCAACGGGACAGCGGGGCGGTTGCAGCAGCAAGGAAAAGGAGCAGCAAGTTGGCTAACGACAACAGCAGTGGCGAGATGATGCTCGTCGCAGTGTTTCAGGAGACCGACGGCGCACGCGACGCGGTCAAGGAACTACGCAAGGCGGGCTTTACAGCAGACCTCGGCGATGTGGGTAGCGACGGTCAAATTACAAGCGCGATGGGTGACACCTTTGTGCGCGTAGTCGCTGCGGGCCGGGCTGAGGAGGCGCAGAAGATGCTGATGGATAACGGCGCAACCAGCGTGACCGCCGAAGTAGTCCTCGGCGGCGACGGTAGCCAACAGTAAGCCCAGGCTGCACCCCCTGCCCCTCTCCCACCTGCGGGGAGGGGTTTTTGCTGCCCACCACAAGGGGGGCAAGTACAGCTTTGCCGACTCTGACCTGGCGGCTTGACTTTATCGCCCGATCTGATTAGAATAGGCCAGCATCCCCGCAAACTCGCGGGGTCAAATTGTGTATTCCAAGCAGAAAGGTGAGAGACGACCGTTACCTATGAGCAGCAATCCCACCAACGGCCCCCAGAAACCAAACAACTCCTCCCGCGCCGAGCGCAACAAGGATGTGACTAAGGCCCAGGCGACCGCCAGCGGCCAGCCCCTGCGCCGCAACTCGACGGGAGGGCGCGTCGGCTCGGTCTCCAAGAAGGCCCAGGGGGTAGCCACCCCCAGCGAAGCCAGCCGCCGCGCCACAGAGCGCGCCGCTGCTGCCGCCGCCCAACGTACGCTAGTCACCCTCGGCATCCTCGCTGCCGTCGCCGTGCTAGCGATCATCATCGTCTCTGCGCTAATCAACGCCAACAACCAGCGCGTCGCCAGCGACAATACCACCCGCACTGCGGTGGCCGCCACCACTCGTCAGGCTGCCGACTACGCGACCCAGACGGCGGCTGCCCCTACTGGCACGCCAGTGCCACCAACCAATACCCCCCTGCCCACCGTACCCTATCCCCTCGGCGTGCCGCCCACTGCCGCTCCGGTCGCTGCTGTCCCCACGCCCAAGCCCGGCCCAGTAGTGCTAGAGGTGAGCGAAGGCATTGCCAGCAAGGAGATGACGATCTACACCTCGAAGGGGATAATCGTCGCTGACCTCTACCCCAACGCCGCGCCAGAGACGGTCAAGAATTACGAGCAGCGCGCCAATCGCGGCGAGTACAATGGCCGCATCTTCCACCGTGTCGAAGCCTGGGTAGTGCAAGGTAACGACCCACTAGGCACTGGCGGCGGCGGTGGCAACATCACCA
>JBBROH010000053.1:0-21156 GCA_038229595.1 Chloroflexia bacterium
ATTAGCCGTCTGCGCCCGGTTGACACTACTGCTACCCGCGTCAACAGTAGCAATGGCAACGGCAGTCACCGTACCGCCAACGACGGCAACGCCCTTGCGCCGCTAACCGAGACCACCACGACTACCACTACTATCGCCCCCACCGACGGCAACAACCCCAGCCTCTAGCTGACAGATCGTGAGAAGCCACCTCCTTGATTGGCGGTGGCTTCTTGCTGGATGCCGACCACTTGCCAGAAATTGCCGCTTCAGCTCTTGACAAAACTCGTGAACGATGTTAAAATGATAAACATGAGGGTAAGGAGCAAACGATGGTCACAGGAGTACGTCGAGAGCGCGAAAAGTTGTTGATGCGGCATAACATCCTGCAAGCCGCCCGCACGATTGCGGCTGCCGAAGGCTGGCCGAGCGTCACCATCCGCAAGATCGCTGATGCGATTGAGTACAGTGCGCCGCTGATCTACAAGTATTTCGAGAGCAAGGAGGCTATCCTTGACGAACTGATCGATGAGGGCTACGCTATCCTCACCGCGCAGGTTGTCCAGGCAGCACGGCCTGGAGACTCGCCGCGTCAGGTTCTGCTCACGATGGCTCCTACCTTCTGCCACTTCGCGGAGCAGTTCCCCGAACGCTACCGGGTGATGAACGGGTTGGATGGGGTACCTTGCCGCATGGCTGCGCCAGTAGAGAGCAGCGAACTGTTTCGTATCACCCGCGCCCGCTTCCAGGCGGCAACGGCTGCCGCTGGGGTGAGCATCGCTAACGTAGATGCAGCGATCTATATGCTATGGGGTAGCATCCACGGCCTGATCGCTATCGCCCTCAGCAACCAGATTACGGGTGGCTGGCCGCAGGCTGGCGCACTAGTACAGCAAGTCTGCGAGAGCCTGCTCGACGGCTGGGGGGTGATCGAACCTGCTGACTAGCTATTTTTTTGCCGCGTTGTTAACAGCGTTCAACGTTTGACCACATTTCACCATTTCACCGTTCATCAACTTACTGACGAATTAAGTACCGAGTGCATAAGGAGATTACTATGACCACTGACAACAACCAGCCAATTACCAGCCAGCCCAGCGAGACTGCTGGCGGCGCACCTGCTTTCGTCCAGACCATCGTCAAGACCCTGCTCTGCACCCCGCTGCTCCACCGCTTCAGCAGCAAGAACGTGATGGTCATCGGCTTCACCGGCAAGAAAAGCGGCAAGCAATACCATACCCCTGTCACCTACGTAGAAGACGGGCCGCGCACCATCTACCTGACCACCGACAGCAAGTGGTGGCGTAATCTGGTTGGTGGCGCACCCGTCACCCTGACTGTGCGCGGCAAGCGGCTGACTGGCAATGCTACCGTGGTTGACGACCCTGCCGAGGTTGAGCGGGCAATCCGGGGCGTGCTACAGAAGGCTCCGAAGGATGCTGATGCCTACCTGATCAAGCCCAACCTGGACGGCTCGCTCAAGCCAGCCGAGGTCAGCCGTGCCGTTGCTGCTCGCAAGAAGATCGTGATCACCCTAGACAAATAGCAACCAACCGAGTCCCCAGCCCGCTAGCAGAGCAGAGCAGAAAGGAAAGAACAATGAACCAGACTCACGTAGTATTCGGCGCGAACGGCGCACTTGGTTATGCTATCGTCAACCAACTGGTTAAGGAGGGCAAGCCAACCCGTGCTGTCGTCCGTAACCTTGCTAAGGCCCGCGAGGTGCTGCCCGCTGGGGCCGAGATCGTCACTGCCGACGCGCTCAAGCTGGCCGAGGTGAGCAGGGCCAGCGAGGGAGCCTCCATCCTCTACAACATAGCCAACGTACCCTATGCCGATTGGTTTAGCCAGATGCCCGTGATCGTCGCTAACATTATGGCTGCGGCGGAGCAGAGTGGGGCAAAGCTGCTGTTCGCTGGCAACTTCTACGGCTACGGCCACTTCCAGCACCCACCGGTTAAAGAAGATCACCCGCTTGCCGCACACACCCGCAAGGGCCAGCTTCGCAACCAGCTAGAGGCAAAGATGCTAGCCGCGCACCAGGGGGGTAAGGTGCAGGTAGTGATCCCGCGGATGCCAGAGTTCTACGGCCCCAATGTGACCAACGCCCTGATCGCCCCGCTGTTCAAGGCGGCACTCGCGGGCAAGAAGGCTAGCTGGCCTGCCAACCTCGACCAGCCTCACGAGATGCTCTACAACGCTGATGCTGCCGCTACTTGCCTGCTGCTGGCGAACGACGCGGCTGCTTACGGCCAAAGTTGGCAAATCCCTGGTGCTGGGCCAATCACCGGCAGGCAGTTTCTCACCCTGCTCTACCAGGCGGCTGGCAAGCCCCTCAATGTGGGAGTAATGGCTCAGTGGTTTGTGCGCTTCGGTGGCCTGTTTAATGGCAATGCCCGCGAGTTCGCCGAGATGATGTACCAGTTCGCGGAGCCGTACATGATCGACGGCAGCAAGTTCGCGGCTGCCTACCCCGACTTCCGCTTCACTGCCCATCTAGAGGCGGTACGACACACGCTCGAATGGTTCAGCCAGCACCCGACTGCTTAAGTTGGCAGCTAGAAGATGCGCTCGACGGGCAGGTGGTAAGTCACCCCCTGCTCCTGATCGCCAAAGAAGTGCCAACTCCAGATGAAAGGGATCGCCACGTGCTGGGCCGCCTGCTCGTCTTCCTCAGCATCACCGACGTAGAGGCATTGGCGGTAGGCTGCCGCTCGGTGCTGGGCGATCAACTCGGCTAGCATTGCTCCCCCCGGCTTGCGGCGCAGCACCGCCAGAGGATCGCGGTAGACGGAGATGGTAGCCCGCTGGTGGTGATAGCAGACTCGATATTCAAACTGTACGCCAAGCTGCTCGGCTACCTCGGCGATCTTGCGCTGGAAGTCGGCCTCGACGATGTGGCCGAAGGCAACCCCGGCCTGGTTGCTAGCTACCCCAATCACCCAACCCTCGGCCTGCAACTGGCGCAGCCGCTCGGCCCGCCCTGGCAGCAAGTGCCAGCGGTGGTATTCGCGGTCGGGGTTCTTCATATAGGACGAGATCAACGTCCCTTCCAGGTCGAAGATAATCAACCCCGCTTCGCCCTGCATTGCCATTCTCGCGCTCCAATCCAGAAACCTGCTACTGCCCTGCGTGAACATAGAACGAGAGAGTGGCAGCATTGTTATTTTACCACGTCTGCCCTCCACCTGCAACGTAGTTGCTCGGCAGCCGCTACTGCCCTTGTTGTGAGCAAGCACTACAGCCCTAAACCTGCTGCGCTGCTGGCGGGCTGGGCCTGGGAGCAAGCGCAGTTCGGTGATCGGTTGTGAGCGTTGGTTAGGTCGCCCACCCCCAGGCCGCGCCATGTACAGGATTTGACAGCCCGTTTATAATAGGGAACAAGCAACAAACCGCAAAACCGAGTGGTGGGGAAGGAGAACCTTTATGGTTGGCATCGTGCTGGTATCGCACAGCGCAAAGCTGGTAGAAGGTCTTCAGGAGTTGATCGGCCAGATGGCCCGCGACGCACCAATAGCGGTGGCGGGCGGCACTGATGACGGTGGCCTCGGCACCTCTGCTGCCAAAATCCTGGCGGCGATCCACGAGACCTATAGCGAAGATGGCGTGGTCATCCTGCTGGACATGGGTAGCGCAGTCCTTAATGCTGAGGTTGCGTTGGAGCAATTGAGCGACGAGGAGCGCAGCCATGTGCGGATGAGCGACGTGCCATTGGTAGAAGGCGCAGTGCTGGCGGCGATCCAATCCGGTCTCGGCCAGTCGCTTGCTGAACTGTTGGTTGCCATTGAAGAAGCGCGCCAGATGCCGAAGAACGTCAATTAGGGAGCCAGCTTATGCAGGGCAAAGAAGTCCAGATCGTCGATCCGCTAGGTATCCACGCCCGGCCTGCCGCCCAGTTGGTGCAAACCGCCAACCGTTACCGTTCTACTATCACCCTTACCCTGCCCAGCACTGGCCGCCACGCAAACGCAAAGAGCATTACTGCGCTCCTTGCCCTGGGGGTCAGGCATGGCTCAACCGTATCCATTACCGCCCACGGCGACGACGAAGTAGTGGCGTTGGCGGCTACCCTGGCGATGCTCATCGCAGAGCATCTGATCGGCGATCAAGATGACGAATCCGCTGACATATCCAAGGAAGGAACCGTACAGTGAAGAAGCTGATCAACAACCCCGATGATGTAGTTAACGAGGAACTTGAAGGGATCGCCCTTGCCCACCCCAACCTGGTGCGTATTGATGCCGAACACCGGCTGATCATCCGCAAGGATGCCCCAATCCAGGGCAAGGTTGGGATCATCTCTGGTGGTGGCAGCGGCCACGAGCCGATGCACGGTGGCTATGTCGGGCATGGGATGCTGGACGCTGCTTGCGCCGGGCAGGTCTTCACCTCACCCACCCCCGACCAGATGCAGGCCGCGACTATTGCGGTTAATGGCGGCGCAGGCGTGCTGCACATCGTCAAGAACTACACCGGCGACATCATGAACTTTGAGATGGGGGCTGAACTGGCCGCTGCCGATAACATCCAGGTCGAGTCGGTAGTGATTGACGACGACGTGGCGGTGAAGGACAGCCTCTACACCACAGGGCGACGGGGGGTGGGCGCAACCGTGCTGGCCGAGAAGATCGTCGGCGCATTGGCAGACAAAGGGGCCGACCTGCACACTGTTGCTGAGATGTGCCGCAAGGTCAACAATATGGGCCGCAGCATGGGCATGGCTCTGACCAGTTGCACGGTACCTGCCGCTGGCAAGCCGACCTTCGAGATTGGCGACGACGAGATGGAGATCGGCATTGGTATTCATGGCGAACCAGGCCGCACCCGCATGAAGATGGCCCCAGCCGACGAGGTTACTGAGTTGCTGGCGATGCCAGTGATCGAAGCCCTCGGCCTCAAGCGCGGTGACAACGTGATCGCCATGGTCAACGGTATGGGAGGCACGCCGCAGATCGAACTCTACATCGTCTACCGCAAGCTGGCCCACATCCTCGACGGCATGGGGGTGAAGATCGCCCGCAACCTGGTTGGCAACTATATCACTTCGTTGGAGATGCAGGGTTGCTCGATCACCCTGGTCAACGCCGACGATGAGATGCTCGGCCTCTGGGACGCGCCGGTGCTAACTGCTGGCCTACGCTGGGGGATGTAAGTAGTAGTCCAGGTGGGGGTGAGCAGCTTGTTCGCCCCCATCGTTGACCAGGAAGCAACCCCCCAATACATATCGCTAAAGCCGATCATAGAGGACACTATGCAAGAAATTGACAGCCGGGCAGCTTTGGCCTGCCTCGAACATATTGTTGATGTGATTCATGAGAACCGCCAGTACCTGATCGACCTCGACGCAGCAGTTGGCGATGCCGACCACGGGGCGAACATGGATCGCGGCTTCCAGGCTGTGCGCCAGAAGCTAGCTGCGACTGAGCAGAGCGATATTGGCGCAATGCTCAAGCTGGTCGCCAGCACGCTGATCTCCACTGTCGGTGGGGCTAGCGGCCCCCTTTACGGCACTGGCTTCCTACGGGCTGGCACCGCTCTAGCTGACAAGAGCAGCCTGACAATGGCCGATGCGGTGAGCGCAATGGCTGCCTTCGTCGAGGGGATCAAGATGCGTGGTAAGGCTGAGACTGGTGAAAAGACGATGCTAGATGCGCTCGTACCCGCCCAGGATGCGCTTAAAGCCGCTGCGGACGCAGGCCAGTCGCCCGCCGAGGCCTTCGCTGCCGCCGCCACCGCCGCCGAGCGGGGGATGCGCGCCACAATCCCGCTGATCGCCACCAAAGGGCGGGCCAGCTACCTCGGCGAGCGCAGCCGCGGCCACCAGGACCCTGGCGCAACCTCTACTGCCCTGATCCTGCGCGCTGTTGCCGACACGTTGGCTAAAGCACAGACTGCCTGAGCCATGCAGCCAGGGCGTACGCAATAAAACGGATAGAGATTGACTATGGCTGAGGAGCAGGTCTTGCAAGGGCAGGCGGTCGTGCATGGGGTGGGCATTGGCGTGTTGCTGCGCTATGCTGGGTCACCGGTTGCCAGCTACGCCCCCACCGCTGTGGATAGTGCGGCAGAGGAGGAGCGGCTGCACGTCGGTCTAACCCAGGCCAGCACGGAGATTGCTGCGCTGGCCGCTGAAGCGCGCACGACACTGGGCGGAGCGGAGGCTGGCATCTTTGAGGCGCAACAGTTGATGGCTGAAGACCCTGAACTGATTGACGGCGCGCTAGAGTTGATCCGCAGCCAGGCGGCCTCGGCGGAGGCGGCGATCCTGACGACCGCCCAGGCCGTGAGCGCAATGCTAGCCAGCCTCGATGACCCCTACCTGAGAGAACGGTCCGCCGACGTGCTGGACGTTGCCCGCCGCGTCGTCCGCATCTTGCAAGGTGCGCCGCACCCCCTGGACCTTAGCCGCCTGAGCGCACCTACCATCTTGCTTGCCCCCGACCTCTCGCCTTCAGAGACGGCGGGGCTGCGGAATGTGGTGGGCATTGGCCTGCTAGAGGGTGGGCCGACCTCGCACGCGGCTATCTTGGCCCGCGCCCGCGCTATCCCCCTGGTCGTTGGCCTGCGCGAGTGGCCGCAGACTGGCGACGGGGCGACTGTAGTATTGGATGGCACGACTGGCCGCCTGCTCCTAAATCCCGCTCCAGCCACCCTCGCCCACTACCAGCAGCAGGCGGCCAGCGAACAGCAAGCCACTGCTCAACTCGCCAGCCTACGCGACCTACCCGCTATAACTAGTGATGGCTACCGCTTGCGGCTGGTCGGTAATGCCACTTCGCTCGCTGACGCAGAGGCTATCGCGGCGGAGGGCGGTGAGGGGATCGGGCTGCTACGGACGGAGTTCCTCTTTGGCGAACGCGAACTGACGGAGGCGGAGCAGACCGCCGCCTATGCCGCGATCCTCGCTGCCCTCCCTGGCAGGGAGATCGTGATCCGCACACTCGACCTCGGCGGCGACAAACCCCCCGCCTGGCTAGCCTTCCCGACCGAAGCCAACCCCTTCCTCGGCTGGCGGGGACTGCGGGTGGGCCTGGATCGCCCTGCCCTGCTCGCCAGCCAGTTGCGGGCGATCCTCAAGGCCGCAGACCGCAAGCTGAGCATCATGTTTCCGATGGTTACGACGGTGGAGGAATTGCGGGCCGCCCGCAAGCTGGTGGCCGAGGCCCAGGCTGCAACTGGGGTAGCAGAGGTGGAGGTTGGCATCATGGTAGAAGTGCCAGCAGCAGTGCTGATGGCTGATCTGCTGGCGCGGGAGGCTGACTTCTTCAGCATTGGCACTAACGACCTGACCCAGTACGTGCTTGCCGCTGACCGCAGCAACCCGCACGTTGCCAGCCTCTACAGCGCGAAGCAACCTGCTCTACTACGTGCTGTGGCTCGCGTGGTTGAGGCCGCCCATGCCGAGGGCCGCTGGGTGGGCATCTGTGGCGAAGCGGCGGGCGACCCTCAACTGACACCACTCTGGCTGGGTCTGGGGGTGGACGAACTTAGCATGGCGGCCCCTTCGCTGCTGCCAGTCAAGGCGGTGGTGCGGGCTAGCAGTGCCGCCCGCTGCCGCGAGTTGGCCGCTGCCGCCCTACGAGCCGCTACCCTGGCCGAGGTGGAGAGCTTGCTGGGCTGAGGCGTGGCACGCATCTTCCTATAACAATGTTATCACTATAAGGGAGGACAGAGATGGCAAATCGGGCTGTAACGATCAAGGACAAGGCTGGCACAGTGCTGGCCCAGGGCAGTGAGCCAGAGCAACTACTCTACTTCGAGGGCAACTGGTACTTCGACCCTGCCCAGGTCAACATGGCGATGCTGAAGGTCACGGAGCGCACCTACACCTGCCCCTACAAGGGGGTCTGCTTCTGGATCGACCTGCAAGACGGTGCTACCACCGACCGCGACATCGGCTGGGTCTACGACAAGCCGAAGGCTGGGTATGAGCAGATTGCTGGGCGTATCGCCTTCTACAATGGCAACCGCGACAGCACAGTGGCCGAGGTCAACTAGCCTGCACAGAATGGCAGCCGTAGCCTGGCGACTGCGCTGCAAACCTGAGCGACTGAGCAGCGTAACACATTGAAGCACCCTGGCCGATACAACCAGGGTGTTTCTGCGTGCTAATTGTTGCTTGACCGGGATGCATCTGGTTTGGTATAATGCTGGGGCGTTTCGCAGACGGTCTACGTTTGCGTTTGCCTTAGTTTTGCCCAAAAAGGGCGATTTTAGCGAAGGGATAGCTGATGTCCACCAAGTACAAGCTCAAGACCCACAAGGGGGCGCGTCGCCGCTTCAAGATCACTGGCGGTGGCCTCGTTCTACGCACCAAAGGGGGTAAGAGCCACTTCCGCCGCCGCAAGCCGCTGCGGGTCAAGCAGGCTCTCGACAAGATGTACCCGGTAGGAGCAGGCCAGGCTCGCATAGCGCGCCGCAACCTGCCCTATGGTGCGATTGACTGATCACGTACCTTCGCCCAGCCTCTGCAAGGGGAGGGGTGAGGGATTGACAAGCAAGCAGCCGCCGCCCAGAAGAGCGGTTGTTCGGTTCCCGTCGCTGATAGCCCTGCAAAGTTCATCGCGAACACCGCAGGCGGGCAAGTGACCATATTAGATAAGGAGCAACTCGAACCATGCCACGTGTCAAGCACGGGCCTGCGTCCCGCCACCGCCGCCAAAAAGTCCTCAATATGGCCGAGGGGTTTAAGGGTACACGCAGCCGCCTACACCGCAGTGCCAAGCAGAGCCTGTTTCACGCTCTGGCCTACCAGTACCGCGACCGCCGCACCAAGAAGCGCGATATGCGTAGCCTCTGGATTACGCGGATCAATGCTGCTGCCCGCCTGCACCAGATGTCTTACAGCGAGATGATCTACGGCCTCAAGCTGGCTGGGATCGTCCTCGACCGCAAGGTGATGGCCGATCTGGCAGTCAACAACCCAGAAGCCTTTGCCACCCTGGCTGGGCAGGTGCGTGATCAGTTGGCTACCCTGCCCCCCCAACACCCCACAGCGCAGCCCGCGCAAGCCTGAACTGCGCTGACCAGAGCAGAGGGGTTGGAAGCTAACCAGTTTCCAGCCCCTTCTCTTTGCCTCGTAGCCGCTGGATTGTGGGGAGCAAGCTACATTGCTCTCCGCAACGCTGGAGCGGCGCACGGCTACTAACTCCTTGCATCTTCGGCCAAAGCTGGTATAATGGATGGTACTTGCTGCTCGCAGGCCGTTGTGCTGCAAGCAGCATCAAGATTATGACAAAGGGAGTACCACAACTTGACAACGATCCTGGCAGTGCGGCGTGGCAATCAAGTGGCGGTGGTTGGTGATGGGCAGGTGACATTCGGCGATGTGGTGATGAAGCACTCGGCGCACAAGATTCGCTTCCTCTACGAGGATCGGGTGGCTGCCGGTTTCGCCGGGGCCGTCGCTGACGCGCTTACCCTGCTAGAGCGGTTCGAGAGCCAGCTTGAGCAGTATCACGGCAATCTCCGCCGCGCTGCCGTTGAACTGGGCAAGGAGTGGCGTAGCGACAAGGCTTTGCGCCGCCTGGAAGCGCAACTGGTGGTGGCCGACAGCCAGTATATCCTGGTTCTCTCTGGCGATGGCGATATTATTGAGCCAGACGAGGGCGTGGTTGCTATTGGCACTGGTGGCCCTTACGCCCAGGCCGCTGCCCTTGCTCTGCTCAACCACACCGAGATGGGGGCTGAGGAGATCGCTCGTACTGCAATGCAGATTGCTGCCCGCATGGACCTCTATACCAACAACACCCTCACTGTCAATGTGATCAACGCCGATGGTACTAGCGCGAGCGCAAGCGACGGTGACGCTCCTGCTGACCTGCCCCTGCCCGAAGCCAAGGTAGCTGCCGACAACGACGATGACGATGATGATGACGATGATGAAGAAGATAAAAATGACGACGAACGAAAAGATTAGCAGCCCCAATGAACAACTGCACGTCGAGCCAGCGACCGCCCCAGAGCCAGCGACCGCCGAGCAGCCAACCCCTAACAGCGGGCCAGGGGGCAGTAGCGATCAGCCTCTCAGCCCCGCCGAGCAACAGGCGGCTATCCGTCTGGCTGCACTTACCCCGCGCCAGATCGTTGCGGCCCTGGATCGCTATATCGTCGGCCAACCCGCCGCCAAGCGCGCGGTCGCTGTCGCCCTGCGGAACCGCTACCGTCGGCAGCAGCTTGCCGAGGAGATGCGCGACGATGTTAGCCCCAAGAACATCCTGATGATCGGCCCGACCGGGGTGGGCAAGACCGAGATTGCACGGCGCGTCGCCAAGCTGATCGATGCACCCTTCATCAAGGTAGAGGCAACCAAGTTCACCGAAGTGGGCTACGTAGGTCGCGATGTAGAGAGTATCATCCGCGACCTCACCGACATCGCTTTTGGTCTCGTCCACGATGAGAAGCTGGTTGAGGTGAAGGGCAAGGCAGAGGAGCAGGCGAACGAGAAGCTGATCAGCTACATCGTTGCCAGCCGCAACCGGGCTAGCGAGCCGCCCAAGCCGCGCCGCAAGCCCGCCCAACCGGCTGGCGATGAGATCGAGGGGGAGAAGCGCGAGGCCGTCGAGGTCAGGCGCAATCCTGCCCAGGAGCGTAAGCTACGCGCCCAACGCCAGCAGGTGGCCCAGCTACTCGCCAGCCAGCAGCTTGAGGAGGAGACTATCGAGATTGACCTGGATGCCGAGGAAATCGGCAGTATGGTCGAGTTCATGCCGGGCATGGGTAGCGACGACCTGCCAGAGAGCTTCCACGACTTCATGGAGGGTCTGCGGCGGGGTGGCAGCCACCGCCAGCGTAAGCTGACCGTGCGCGAAGCCCGCCGCCTGCTCACCCACGAGGAGTCGCACAAGCTGCTGGACTTTGACGCAATCATCGAGCAGGCGATCAAGCGAGTGCAGGATCATGGGGTCGTCTTCCTGGACGAACTGGACAAGATTGTGGGCAGCGAGGTGGAGGTGGGGCCAGACGTGTCCAACGAGGGGGTTCAGCGCGACCTCCTACCAATCGTCGAAGGCTCAACGGTTAATACCCGCTACGGCCCAGTCAAGAGCGACCACATCCTCTTTATCGCTGCTGGTGCTTTTCATGACGTGAAGCCCTCCGACCTGATCCCAGAGTTGCAGGGCCGCTTCCCCCTGCGCGTGGAGTTGGATAGCCTCAGCCAGGACGACCTTGAGGCGATCCTGGTGCAGCCAGAGAACTCGCTGACCAAACAGTACGTTGCGTTGCTGGCGACCGAGCAGGTGGAGTTGGAGTTTACAAGCGACGGCCTGCGCCGCATGGCCGAGGTTGCTGCCGAGGTGAATGAGCGCACGGAGGACATTGGCGCACGCCGCCTACACACGATCATCGAGAAGGTGTTGGAGGAAATCTCCTTTGACGCACCAGAGCGACCTGGCGAACGCTTCGTCGTGGACGCAGCGTATGTTGACCAGCGCATCACCGACCTGGTAGAAGATGAGGACTTGAGCAAGTTCATCCTGTGATCAAGTTGAGAGGTAATTGCGATGAGCGAACTACAGCCAATCGAGCAGCTAGCGGGCGAGAGCCGCGCTGACTACGTGGCCCGCGTCAGCACGTTGACCGAAACAGAGCGGCTGCGGGTGGGGGCTGCCCGCCAGCGTTTCAACCGCGGCTTCCTGGGTGGTCTGCGCTGGCTGCTGGTCAGCTTCTTCCGCCACTGGCTGCTGCTCAGCAACCTGTTCTACGCCTACATCTTGCTCGCTGCCACTCTGCTCGGCCCCTGGCTGCTCAGGAATGGGCAGGTGGGGGCAGGAACGTGGCTGTTCAACTCGCTGAGCCTGATCTGCGACCAGGTGCCAACCCACTCCTACTACGTGTTTGGCTACCAGATGTGCCTCTGCCAACGCTGCCTGGCGATCTACAGCGCAATGCTAACTGGTGGGCTGATCTACGCTGGGCTGCGGCGTGGGCGGCGCATTCAATATGTACCCTGGCGGTGGCTGATCCTGCTCAGCGTGCCGTTGCTGCTCGACGGACTCACGCAGATGCTCGGCTGGCGCGAAAGCAACCCGTGGCTGCGGAGCTTCACTGGCGGGCTGTTCGGCTTCGCCTACGTCGCCACCGTCTACCCCTGGTTTGATGCGGTAGCCCGCAAGCTGTTTCGGCTGTGGGGGGTTGGTGCTGAAGACGTTACAGCGGTGCCGTCTGCTGCTAATGGCTGAAACAAACTGTCGTTCGGCTCTGTTTCTTTGCTAGTATATGTAATCGGCGGGGCTGGCTAGCACGATGGTCGCGGCTTCGCAGTTCGCCTAGTCTCGCTTGCTGAAGCGCGCTACCGTGGCCCGCAGCACGCGGCGAAACTCCTGCGCTGGCATCAGTACGCTGGCATCCAGCACGGCGGGGCTGAAGCCAACCTGTTCGTTGTTGAACAAACCCTCGTCTACATAGGTGGGGATAGCGAACAGTTCGCCAAAGGGTGGCACCGAGCCAATCTCACAGTCGGTCACTTGCTGCACGCTGTCAGGGTCAGCCAGCTTCACGTTGCGCGAGGCTAGCAGGTGGCGCAGTTGCTTGTGGTCAATGCGACTGTCGCCCGGCAGCACCGCCAGCACGTAGGGCTGGGCTGCCCCCTCCACCCGCAGTAGGATCGCCTTCGCCCCCTGGTGCGGCTGGATGCTGAGCAGTGCGGTTACGTCTGGTGCGCTGCCCGCCGCCTGATGCTCGATCAGCCTATAGTCTGCGCCGCGCTCCTGCAACAGAGCCAGCAATCGCTCTCGCACCGCTAGTGACATAAACCCTCACCCCCGGCTTCGTCGCGGCTACGGGCGAAGCGATCCACCGTCGCGCTACTGATGCGGCGAAACTCGCTAGCCGAGATCAGGATTGAGCAGTGCAGGTCGGCGGCGTTGAAGGCGATCACCAGGTTGTCGTACAGCCGCTCGTCCACATAGGTGGGTAGGCCGAATAGCTCGCCGAAGGGTGGCACTTCGCCGATTTCGCAGCCAGTGATGCGCCGCACGGTTTCGCGGTCGGCCAGCTTCGCGTCGCGCCAACCCTGGTTCTTGCGTAGCCGTTTGGTGTGTACCTGCAAGTCGGCGGGGGTGACGGCGATCACGTAAGGGCTGGCTGCGCCGCTGGTCTCTAGCAGCAAAGCCTTCGCGTCCTGGTGCAGGTCGGTGCCACGCACCTGGCTGACCTCGACAGATAGGCCCGCCGCTGGATGCTCGACCAGTTGGTACTGGGCCTGCTGTGCGCTAAGGAAGGCGATCAGCTTGCGGTGAGGTTCGCTTGCCAAAGTTCTGCTCCCTGTGTCATCTTGCGCGGCCAGGCGAGTCGCTGGGGACGAACTCCCCTTCTGGTGGGTATAACAGTTCGCCAGCCTGCTCGTCGCTCACTACTGCTCCCTCTACCTTCTCGGTCAGCCCTTGCTGCTCGGCCTTCAGTTGGCCGCAAGCGGCTTGGATGTCGGCCCCCTTCTCGCTGCGGACGGTATTGGGGATGTTGTAGTAGGTTAGCCCGTCCTGGAAGCGGCGGATGCGGTCGCGGGTGCTGCGCTCGAAGCCCGTGTCCTTGACCGGATTGAGCGGGATCAGGTTGACGTGGCAGAGTTGGCCGCGTAGCAGCCGGGCCAGTTCCTCGGCCTGCTCTGGCGCATCGTTGACCCCCTCGATCAGTGCGTACTCATAGCTGAGGCGGCGGTGGGTCTTGTCCATGTAAGCGCGGCACGCGCCCATCAGTTGGGCAAGGGGATACCGCTTGTTGATCGGCACCATCTGGCTGCGTAGCTCGTCGTTGGCGGCGTGTAGGCTGATCGCCAGGTTGACTTCCTCTGGCTCTGCCGTGAACTGCTCAATCCTCGGTACCAGGCCAGAGGTGGAAACAGTCAGCCGCCGCGCCCCCAGGCCCAGGCCGCTCGGCGAGTTGAGGTTGCGGATTGCCCGCCAGAGGTTCTTGTAGTTCGCCAGCGGTTCACCCATACCCATGAAGACAATATTGTTCACCCCGCTGACATTGGCTGGCACGCGCAACCGCTCATCTGGCTGCTGTTGCCAGGCGCGCAGGTAGCGGTTAAAGTAGACTACCTGCTCGACGATCTCGCCCGCCGTGAGGTTGCGAACCAACCCCATCTGCCCAGTAGCGCAGAACGGGCAGCCGACAGCGCAGCCAACCTGCGATGAGACGCAGACAGTGGCTCGATCCTCATAGAGCATCAGCACGCTCTCGATCACGTCGCCGTCATGCAGGCGCAAGAGAGCCTTGTAGGTCTGACGGTCGCTGCTGATCAGGTCGCGGGCTGGGGTGATCGTGGCGAGGCTGAACTCCTCGGCCAGGCGGGCGCGCAACTCCTTCGGCAGGTTCGCCATGCTAGCGAAGTCGGCGGCCATCTCCTTGTACGCCCACTGGAATATCTGGCGGGCGCGGTAGGCGGGCTGGCCCCAGGCTAGCATCCGCTCCTCAAGCTCGGCCAGGCTGAGGCTCCAGAAGTTGGTGGGGCCAGCGAGGGGGCTGGTGAGCAAAATAGGCTGGCTCTGCTTGATCTCGGCGGTCTGCATTTGGCGGTTACGATCTCTCTCTTTAGCATCAAACCCTTATGTCGCTCTCTATTATACCACACGCCGACGGCCAGCTCGCAATTGTACTGGGTTAGAAGCGACACAGCGGCGGCGGGGTTGCTACTGCTGCGCCCATTCGAAGCCCTCCTTGCAGGCGGCTGCTTCGGCGGCGGGTGGGCCGCATTGGTCAGGCTGGTGAGGGCGGCAGCGATATTGCGTTCGCGCCCGGCGAAGATGGTGCGGTTGGCGTAGGTGTAGCTGCTCAGGCCGAGGTAAGGATTAGGCAGGCCACGCACGTCGTAGGCAGTTTCGCCCTAGTTGACGATGGTATTATTACCCACAACCACCGTCTGACCGCTGACCGTCCCGATGTTGACTATACTAGCCGCCTGCTCATCCACTGCTGCTTTTCCTCTACGACTGGCTGGGTTTAGGCTTCGACGGGGTTTCGCTCGACGCGGTAGGAGCAGGCTTTGCCACCCTTGCCGCGGCAATCAACTTCCTCGACATGGAAGTTCTTGCTGGTCGCCCAGTTGAGGGCAGTCTGGATCGTGCCAGAGAGGGCATTGCAGCCAACCTGCGTCTCGCGGTTGTAGCAGTAGGGGCAGACTTCCATTACATAGTAGTAAGACTCAGTATCCTCGTCCAGATGGGTCGGCACATTGAGGCCACGAGCGGTGCTGACCATCTTGTTCAGCGTCAGCTTCATCTTCATCGCCAGGGGCATGAACTTCATCGCAGCCCCGACCACGCCCAGCATTCGGGGCTGCTCGTTCAGGCCGTAGTTGAAGATTTCGCGGCCCACCTTCAGTTGCAGAGCTTTGGTCGTGCGCCCGTAGAAATCCTCCATCGCCCGACCAAACGCGCTGTACTCACTATAGGGAATGATGAATCGCATATCATTGGGGGGATAGTTGTTCACATACTTGTGCAGGCCGCTGGTGTTGAGTAGGGCGTTGACCCCCTTCTCGCCTGTCACCTTCTCGACCGAGCGAAGCAGCAGGTTCAGGCCCGCGTTGGGGTAGAGCGGCTCGGCCCCAGCCTCCAGTTTGGGGGCGATCACCGGCTCGTCCTGCTTCTCCTCCGCAGCCAAGTCGCCTTCTTCTTCAGCGGTAAAGGTCTCATTGAGTGGCATATTGGCCGCAGGCTGGGTGGGGGTAGCGGTAGGAATAACAGTAGCGGGGGCGGCAGAACCGGCCTGCATGGCGCGAATCTGCTCCTCGCGCCGCTGCACCCAGGCCATCCCCTCCTTCGCCTGCTGGTTGTTGGCATTTAGGGCAAGAACGTGCTGCAAAGCCTGCTTCACCGCCGTCAGGTTGCTGGCGACCCCACTGAGCCAGAGCCATGCTTCTTCGTTGTTCGGCTCCATCTCAACCACGCGCTGCAAGGCTTCACGGGCCAGGTCTTTTTGCCCACTAGTAGCGGCTAGCTTTCCTTTGTTCAACAAGTCAATCGCGTTCGCCATGAACTCTGTACCTTTCTCATTATCCGCCAGCGGTCAACCCGCCCCGGTTCGCAGCCTCAAACGGACTACTTTAGCCATTAGCTCACCTCATTGCTTCTGCTCCATCGGGCCAGAGTATACTACAGCGCGGGGCGCGAGTCAAACTTTGGGGCTGGAGAGCGGTCAGCGGAGGATGCTGGCAGCAAACCGCTGGCCGTAGGGTTGGCTCAATTTGGTATAATCGGTTCATGTCCAAAATTGCTGATCGTCTATCTGCCCTGCTCGGCATTGGTGGTGGCTGGCTAGCCGTGCTGTTGGTCGGCTGGCCCAGCCTCGCTTACCCGCTGGGCCGCGACAACGGTATCTTTGCCTACTGTGGTTGGGCAGTATTGCGCGGCCAGGTTCCCTACGCTCAGTTCTGGGAACACAAGACCCCCGCGATTTTCTTCATCTACGCTGCTATCGAGCGCGTCTTTGGGGTGAGCGAAGCGGGTGTACGGCGCGGCGATCTTGCCTACAGCCTGCTAGTGGTGCCGTTCCTCTACCTGCTGGTCAGCAACCTGTTCGCTAGGCGGGCGGCAGTCTGTGCTGCGATCACCTGGGCGATCTTCCACACTGCGCTCAATACCCTCTACTTCTGGAGCGGGGCAGAGAGCGAGACTTTCATGGTGCTGCCCTTCATCCTCGCCTATTACGCATACCGTCGAAGCGAGAACTGCGACTCACGCTCCCCCGGTCGCGCCCGGTTGTGGGTGCTGGCAGCCGGGCTGGCGGCGGGGTTGGCTATCATGATCAAGGTGACGGCGGTAGTGGGGCTGTTTGCTCTAGCGGTCTACGCGCTGGTCACGACCTTGCGCGACCCCGCTCTGCAAAGCCCGAAAGCCAGAGTCCAGGCTCTGCTGTCGAAGCTGGGGCTGGCGGTGCTGGGCGTGGGGCTGGCGATCCTACCCTTCGTAGTCTACTTCGCGGCGCATAGTGCGCTGCGTGAGGCGGTTGACGTGTCGATTGTCGCCAACTTCTTCTATGGGCAAGGGGGTAGCGACCTGGGGCTAGCAGCGGCTAATGCACTTGGGCGGGCGGGCGACAACCTCTTGCACCTGCGGGTCTACTACCTGCTGCCCGCCCTCGCTCTCGTCTACATTGCCCTGCGCGAGCGAACGCGGGCGACGCTGCTGATCGCCCTCTGGCTACTCTGCGCCTTCGCGATGACCTGGGTGCAGGGCCGCCTCTGGCCCTACCACTACATCGGCACGCTGGTTCCCCTCAGCATCCTCAGCGGCTTCATGGTAGACCGCCTGTTTCTGGAGCTAGCCCAGCGCAAGGCAGCCAACCGCCCAGCCAGGCAGCTAACCGCTCTCCTCACCGTCCTCATCTTCGGCCTCACCGTCTGGTCACTGGCCCCGAACAACGGCACCGAGACAGTGTATAGCTGGGATCGTTACCAGCAGTATGCCAGTGGGTGGATCACAGCGCGTCAGTACCAGGCCGACTTCCACAGGGGTACTTACGATTACCTGCCGAACGCCGACGCTGCCCTCTACATTGCAGCCCGCACCCAGGCGGGCGACCACGTGTTGGTCTGGGCGGTTGACCCGCTGGTGAACTTCCTGGCCGACCGCCTCGCCCCCGGTCGCTTCATCTACAACTACCCGATAATCAGCCCCGACATCCCGGCTGCGGCCCGCGCCGAGTACCAGCGCATCTTCATGGCCGAGCTTGTCCGCAACCCACCTGCGATTATTGCGGTAGCGGTGGGCGACACCTCGCCGATTACTGACCCCGACTCGCTCACCCTGCTGCGCGAGTTCCCCGCCTTCGGCCAGTACATCACTGACCATTATACCGACCAGCCGTTTGAGATACCGCCTAGCCGCAACAAGGTGCAGACCTTCTTGATATACACCCGTCGCTAGCTGGCGGTATTACCGCTCTGTTCAGCGCGGCTCGTTGTAGACCTGCCAGTAGCTGGGGTAAGCGTAAGAGTAGAGTCTCACGCTATAAAAGTAGTAAATCTTGCCGCCCTCGCGTAGCATCAGCCCCTTGCCAAAGAACTGGTAGTCGCCCTCGGCAAGCGGCTGCTCTGGGGCAGTGGCCCAGCCCAGCCGCTCACGCAAGAGGCCGAAGCTAGCCCACTGGCTGCTGAACGAGGAGCCAGGGGCGTAGAGACCGGCTGGTGGATTGTTGACCGCCACCGGCTGCTCGTTGTGGCTGAAGTTGAAGTCGGCATAGGCACTCTGATCCTTGAACAGGTAGAAGACCTGGGTGCCGCCAATGCTGCTGTGGGTCGGTGCTTCGTTGAGTGAGACGTAGATCAAGTGGCCGCCCTGGAAGTGCTGGATGCTGACCTTTGCGCTGCCGCTACCGATATTGGGGCAACTAAGCTGGTTAGCTACCAGGCCGCTGCTTAGCCACAACTTGCCGAAGCTACCGCCGATCATGGCCGAGCAGGTTGTGGAGTAGAGGGCCACCGTTTGCTTGCTCCAACTCGCGTATTGCAGATTGCTGCCGACTAGTGCGTAGACATTGTTGATATCAGGGCCAGACTGGTAGAGCAGGCCACGCTCGAAAAAGCGATATTCGCCTGGCTCCAGCTTGCGCTCGTAGCTAGTGGCCCAGCCTAGTCGTTGCTGTACGGTCGCATTCTCGCGCCAAACCTTGCCGAAGCCAAAGTGAGGGGTGATCAGGCCGTTGGGTGGGCTGCCCAGGGAGGGGTCGCTGTTGCCATCCACGTAGCGATCATCAAACCACTGTACTGTACCATCATTGTAGAGAACATAGACGTACCTGGCGGCCTTAGGGTCGGACTGCTTAGTCTGCACGCTGACCATCAGGCCACGCTCGAAGGAATGGCGCACCACAGTGGTAGGTGGGCTGGGGATGTCGTTGAGCGGGCAGCCGACCTGGCGGCGGATGGTGATGTTGTCGCGCCAGACCAGGAACACGCTGCCCGCATTGGGGCCACCCACTCCTTCCCCACAGCCAACGCCAGGGTCAGGCGGCAGTTGCGCCGTGGGGAGGCCGTACCGCCACTGATAGTAGTGCTGGCCGATATTGCTCATCTGCACTTTGTAGTCAGTCAGGGCCGACGGCACGTAGGTGAGGACGCGCCGCTCGAAGGCCTGGATTAGGACAGGGGTGTTAGCCTGCCCTCCGATTATGGCTTTCGCCCAGTAGGCCGCGCTGATTGGGTAGCCAGTGGCGTAGAACCAGGGGTCGTTGAGGCGAGCCTTGACCAACTGATTGTTCTCGGTAATCGGGCCGCTCTGATTGAGGAAGTTCCAGAACAGGTCAGGGATGTTGTGCTGCGTGGTTGGCTCGTAGTATGCCTGCAGCACATTGTAGCGTTCATAGTCGCTATCACTGCTGGTGCTACCACTCTGAGCTATGGTGGCGTTGACTACGTTGCCAAGCAGCTTGCCCTCTGGCTTGTTGACCACAGCGGCGAAGCTGGCGTAGGTGGGGGCAGCGTGGTCATCGAGGTCGCTGGCGAGCGGTATCTGAGCGGGGTCGCGGGCGATGAAGGCATTGTTGCCCACCTGCATTTGGCCGCTGACCAGTTCGCGGGTAAGCAGGCCGTTGGTGACATAGAACTTACTGTTCTTGTCGGCGTTCGGGTTGTTGATTTCCATGCGGCTCTTGTCGAAGTATTGCACGGTGCGCTTACCGTCCTTGCCTTCGGCGTAAGCCTCTTGCAGAGGGCCACTGCTGGGGGTTGGCCCCCAGTAGTAGCCACGCTGCACCTTACCGCTGGCTACCAGGGCATCGGTGCGCTGCCAGACCTGGGCGAAGGCAGGGTCAGCAAAAGGGAGATTGCTGGCCGCCGCCGGTTGTAGGCCCAGGCTGCCAAGCACAATAACGATCAAAACAAGTATTGCCTGGCTGAAATGTTGGTTCATCTGTCTACTCCGTTCTCATCTCGTGTATCGAAACAGCTAAATTGGTGATACTCGACCGTGGTTGTGACCACAAGCTAATGATAGCATAGGGGGGTACCCTGTTTTGTTGGATTGTGTTGGCTGTTTCGCAGACGGTTGCTAGCTGGCTAGTTGCTGCGCGCTCACCCCACTGAGGTCGTTGGATTGTGTTGGCTGTTTCGCAGACGGTTGCTAGGGCATCCGCCGGTTGTCACCAATAGCAGGCTCCAGCTTGCCGCTTGCTTCCAGCAGCCCACTTTGTTAGAATGCTGATCCAGAGGGTGACTGAGGTGGTAGTATAGCCGAGGAAGGGAGACTGGTCTGATGGAGCCAGGTGCAGATGCGGACGCGCCGTTGGTTGAGGCAGCGGCGGCTGGTAGACACGCCCGCCTGCTATCGCCCCACCCGTCCGCTCCCGCGCTGTCCCCGACCCAGAGCTTGACCCCGCTACGCTGCTGCGCCTGCGGGCTGAAGCTAGCTACCCTGCGCCAGAGTTCGCCACTGCCACGCCACCACCGCTGGCCGCTACTACCCGCTTCACCTGGCTACCGCCCGCTCTCTAAACGGGTTTTGGTCTGAGTAGTAGAACATGGGGTGCTAACGAAATGGGCTGTCAGTCCATAATAGTTCTTGCCATTGTAAGTTCCACCAACCATCCAGACTCCGCCTTCCTCATCTTTAGCAACATCAAGAAGAGACATCCCACTACTTACCTTTGGAAGTACCATTTCCAACCACTGTTTGCCATCCCAGTGTAGAACAATTGCATATTCTGTACTAACACCAATGTTGTTACCAACAGCCCCTACGTTGTCGCTGGCAATTGCTTCAACGCTAAACAGCCTGTCGTATTGTCCTACAAGACGAGGAAGTGATACAGGATTGGGAACCTCGCTCCACTCTACACCATTCCAATGCATAGTGGTACTGTGCTGGCTCTTCTCACCAACTGCCCACACATCGGTGGGTGACAGAGGAGCAACACCGCTCAGCATTACACCCTCTCCATCGTTCCCAGCAGGCACAATGTTCCAGTTGATACCATTCCAGTGCAAGATCAACGCTTGACTGTGTTGCAGGTCTTTGAGCCTGTTGGGGAATTGGCTATAGCCATTGCCAGTTTGGTAATCCTGTCCAGTTGTTAATCACTAACCCCATTATACCATTGGGGAATTGGCGATAGCCATTGCTAGTTTGGTAAACTTGTGGCATGAACAAAAAAGCCTATCCTACTGATCTAACCGACGCTGAATGGCAGATCATCGCGCCGTTGCTCGAACGTAAATCCAAAGTGGGCGCACCAACC